>JBFMFT010000369.1:0-5523 GCA_040751925.1 Chloroflexota bacterium | reverse complement strand
GACTCCGAGACATCCAATGTCTTGGCCCCAATCTCAAAACTGGAGGTCAGGTTAGCCACCCCGCGTATAGTGGCTGCCACCGAACAATACTTGTCTTGCGAGAGGGCAATGGCCCGCTCCACCTTGCGGCCGTCCAGGTTTTCTCCCTCGACCACGTAACGCAGGTGGATGTCGGTAAAGGCGTAGGGCGGCTCTGGCTGCTGGCGGCCGTCCACCTGGATATACAATTGGGTCAGCTTTTGCCGCTGCCGCTCCAGGATCGAAACGACGTCGTGGGCTGAACAAGCGGCCAGGCTGATCAATAACAAGTCAGACGGCTTGGTGGCTTTCCACTCCTGCCAGTTTGGATCGTCGGCCGGCCACGAACCAGCCAGGACGGTGTGACCATAGCTATCCCGTCCCATAAACAAACGGCTACCCTCGCCACTCCATTTCAAAGCAACGTTACTCATACAACCATCTCAAACCCGGTAGGTCGTGGAGACCTACGGGGTTCAGCAGCTATCGGCCGTCACGCTTTGGTCGGCCGGGTCGAAACATTGACAATAGCGGGCATTTTCGCCCTCACCCTCCCACAAGAGGTAAACCAGGCTGGTGTTGGCGCAGTGCGGCTGATCCCGATGGGGGCGCGTCCATTGGATGCCTACCCCCTGGCTGTCTTCTTCCAGCACCAGAAAGGCGCGGACGTTACTGCGGGCGTCACCGCCGATCTGCACCGAGCCGCGCGTCGCCAACAGAAAAGCCAACACCGGCAGGCTCATCACCACCAGCCAGACAACGACGATAACCAGGTAAAGCAAAGGACGAAGCCGACGCCTCATGTGCTTTAGAACAGCGGATCAAGCGAAGCAACCGATTATTCCTAAATCGCTAATCCTGCCCATTCGTGTCCTATCCCCTCATAGCCTGGATGTACATCTTGGTCGTGTACTCTTTTACCATGCGCCGCGTGCTGAAGTGGGGGGCCGTCGAGCGGATGGTTTCGCGCATAATCTCCACCCAGCCACGCGGAACGTTGTCGCGGTCGCGCGCATAGTAGAGAGGCACGATTTCCTCCTCCAAAAGCTGGTAGAGAGAATTGGCGTCCTCCTCATCCTGCTGTTCGTCAGGGCTATTCACATCCAAGCCCTGCCCAATAGCCCAGCCATTCGCCCCGTTATAGCCCTCAGCCCACCAGCCATCTAACACACTCAGGTTGGGGATGCCGTTGAGGCTGGCTTTCTGGCCGCTGGTACCGCTGGCTTCGCGCGGCCGGCGCGGGTTGTTCAACCATACGTCCACCCCCTGCACCAGATAGCGGGCCAGGTGCATATCGTAATCTTCGATGAAGGCCACCCGGCCGCCCATTTGGTGATGCTTGGCGAAGCTATAGACGGTCTGGATGAGCGTCTTGGCTGGGTCGTCGGCCGGGTGGGCCTTGCCGGCAAAGATAATCTGCACCGGCCGGTGAGAGTCCAACAGAATCCGTTGCAGGCGAGGCAAATCGCGGAAGATCAGGGTAGCTCGCTTGTAGGTGGCGAAACGACGGGCAAAGCCGATCGTCAGGGCCTCGGGGTCCAGGAGGGTGCCGCTGGTCAAAACCTGGGTGGGATCATTCGTCCCAGCCACCCAACGGCGACGCACCAACTCGCTCAAGTTGTGCAGCAGCTTCCGCTTCAACTCCAGATGCAGTTGCCAGAGAACGTTGTCAGGCACATCGTTAAGCCGTTGCCAGATGGCTGGGTCGTCCTGGCGTTCAATCCAGTCTGGGGACAGGTATTTGGTAAACAGACCGTACAACTCACCGGCGATCCAGGTGGAGAGGTGGATGCCGTTGGTGATATGGCTAATCGGCGTCTCTTCGGTCGGGGAGAGGCGCGGCCAGACGCCCCGCCACATGGCCCGCGAGACCTTCCCATGTAATTGGCTAACGGCATTGGATTGGCCGGCCATACGCAAAGCCAGGACGGTCATATTAAAGGCCGGCCCCCAGCTCTCCTGGTGTTTGCCCAGGTCAAACAACTGCTCCCGTGTAATACCCAGTTCCTCCCAATAGCCGCTAAAGTATTGCTCGACCAAAAAGAAAGGAAACACGTCGTGGCCGGCCGGTACGGGCGTATGGGTGGTGAAGATGGCCGCAGCCTTGACCTGGGCCACCGCTTCCTCGAAAGCGAGGCCGGCCGCCACCTTCTCCCGAATGAGCTCCAGGACGAGAAAGGCCGAGTGGCCCTCATTCATGTGCCAGACGGCCGGGTGGATGCCCAACGCCCGCAAAACGCGCACACCGCCGATGCCGAGCATGATCTCTTGGCGAATCCGCAACTGGTTATCCCCCGAATACAGGCGGGCTGATAACTCACGATTCCAGGGATCATTGTCGTCCACGTCGGTATCCATCAAGTAGAGGGGCACCCGGCCGACCTGGACGTGCCAGACACGGGCATAGACGGTGTGACCGGCCAACGGTACCTGAATCCGCACTTCTTTCCCATCGGCGTCTACAGCCGGGCGTATGGGGGCCTGGTTAATGTCCAACTGCTGGTAGACCGCCTCCTGCCAGCCATGCGACGGCACGTGCTGGCGGAAGTAACCCTGGGGATACATGAAACCGACGCCGACCAGGGGAATCCCCAGGTCACTGGCCTCTTTGGCGTGGTCGCCAGCCAGGATGCCCAGACCGCCGGAGTACAAGGGCAAAGAGTTGTGCAGGCCAAACTCGGCCGAAAAGTAGGCTACCGTCTTATCCCGCAGCTCCGGGAAAGTCTGGTAGAACCAGGTGTGGCCGTTTTCCAGGTCGCTGTCCAATTTCATCAGCACTTTGTTATAGGCCATACAAAAAGCTGGATCGTTAGCGACCGCCTCCAACCGCTCCGGCCGGACCTCCTCCAATTGGAGGACGGGGTTATGGTGGCTGCTGCGCCACAGGGTCAAGTCAAGCCGCCTGAACAACGCCCGCGCCTCTGGGTGCCAGCTCCACCATAGGTTGTAGGCCAGTTCAGGTAAACGCCTGATTTTGGCAGGCATTTTTTCTTCGATGGGAATCATCATAGGGATAGTCCTTTGCAGTGGGTTCTAAACAGCGTAAAACGTGAAACGTGAGGCGTGAAGCAGAGCGTCACGTTTCACGTTTCACGTTTCGCGCCCATTATAACACGTCTCACGATGGTGGCGAAGCGGCCGTCACCCGCTGCCACTGGTAGCCGGCGAATTGGGGGCGCGGCCGTTTTGCCATTTCGATGGCGAAAGCGGCCATACGCTCCACACACCAGTTGAAATTGCGCGGGGATAGCAGGTTAATATCCAGGTCTGGCGCCGGATTGGTCGGGTTAATCACGTATAGGAGATTATCTTTCAGAATAAATTCAACCATGTTCACGTCGTAGCCGTAAGCCCGGCTAATGGTCAGGGCGTCGGCCGTCAACTGCTCGCGCAATTCTGGGGTGATTTGGTTCTGTAGAAAATCGTCGTCGGCCACGTAGCGGCGGTCTGGCTGGGAATAGCGAGCCAGCAAGACCTGTTCGCGGCCAACGACGAAGGCGTGAATATGCACGTCCGACTCCATCAACTGCTGCAAAACGACGTTTAGCGTATCGCTTTCGTCGTAGCGTTGGATCAACTCGTCTACACTGTGGACGCGATGAACAATGCGCCGGCCGCCCGTGTGCGCGTCTTTCAGGATGGCTGGCACGCCGACGAACTCGATGATGGCCTGCCAGTTCATTGGATAGACCAGGTTGCGATAACTCTCTGGAGCGGTTTCCGCCTCGACCCGCTTGTTGGGCAAAGCGACCGTGCGCGGGCTACGCAGACCCAATCTATTGACCAGAGCAATGCCGAAGAATTTGTCGTCGGCCGCCTGGATGAACGGGTCATTGATGACGTAAGCGCCTTTCAGGGCAGCGTATTTCAAGTAGCTGCGGTAGTAAGGAATCTCGTGGGACATGCGATCCACGATGGCCTGGTAAGGGCATGGCTCATTCATCAGTGTCCCCCCTAGCTTAACGAACTCGGCCACCACGTTTTCGTCGCGGCGGCCGACTTCGCTGATGAAGGCCGACGGCCAACTCCAATCGCGCCCCACTAGCAGGCCAATCCGCTTGACTTTTGCTTCACTCATAACACCCTCCTCACAATGGACAGGATTAACAGGGTCGTTTTTACCTGTAAATCCTGTTAATCCTGTCTATCCAACCCGGCCAGGCGCGTGGCGGCCGCCGCCAGACCCACGAAAAACCAGAAGATGGTGACGGCGTGGTGGAAATCAAGGTTAAAGAGATAATGGTCGAAAATGCCTACCGTCAATGCGCTGACTAGAGCCGCGTGCAGACCCAGCCAGACGGGGGCGTGACGATGATCGGTTCGCAACGGCCGCCGGTTGAAATAGGCGTAACCAAACAGCGTAGCGAGGAGTGTCAGAAAGGCGACCAGCCCCAGGATACCCATTTCTTGCAGGATGGTCAAGTAAACGCTTGCCACCCCCAGGTATACATCAATATCTGGCGAGCCGGCAAAGCCCACTCCGAACAGGGGATACCGTTGGATGAGAATGAAAGCATCCTTATACTCGCCAAAACGCATTTGCGTCGCCAGGTCTTGCCCTTGAATCCCCTCCAGGAAGCGGCCGACGTACCCTTGTGTAACCGGCAGCAGCAGCACCAACAGGGCGAGCAGAGCCAGGTAAGGTAACAATCGCCGGTAGCGGGCGACGGCCACCAGGGCCAGCCCGGTCAGCAACCCGGCCATGGCCGCTCTGGAAAAGGTGAGGATGATCGCTACGAACAGTACCAGGGGCGATCCGGCGGCCAACCAGCGCGGCAGGAGCGGCCGACGCGATACCAACTGTGGCCCGGCCAACGCCCCGATCATCACCAACAACCCTCCCAGCGCGTTCGGGTCAACCGATGTGCCAATCGCCCGCTCCGATAGTTCTGGATTGTCCTCGATGTAGCGAATGACAAAGCCACCCGGATACCCTAACCGGGCCAGGGTGTTGAGCAGGGCGTTGGTCGTCTCGTCGGGCAACAACCACAAAAAAATGGCGATGGCGGCGGCGGCCGTGCCCGCCAGAATCAATACTTTAACCAGCCCTTCTAACCGCGACCAGTCCGAACAATAATCCACAATCACCAGCACAAAGCCAATACTCAACAATAGCTCGGCGAAGTGGCGGATGAGGGTGGAGGTCAGCGGCCCGTTGCTCAGGCCGAAGATAAAGGCAAAAACAGCGACCAATAGGAAAGCGACGAGGGGTATCGTGATGGGTGTAGTGATGATGGTGCGCTGTTGCCCGGTTGCCAGGCGTAAGGCCCATGTGCCAATGACCGCGCCCAGGGCCAGGTCCAGAAAGGTCGGGGTAACGCCAATATCAATGGGGATGGTGGCGAAGGGCAGCAGGCAGATGACCCCAATCACCCCCCAGAAGCCGACCTCAATGTTTCGCAGGACGACGAAGACGGCCGCCACCCCCACCAACAAGGCCAGGGCCACCACGGGACCCCCAAAGGCCAGCACTAACCCACCCGCGACGGCCAGCCCCGCGCACAG
>JBFMFT010000368.1:0-5534 GCA_040751925.1 Chloroflexota bacterium | reverse complement strand
AGCACACTGCCGGCCGCCGCTCTCTTAACCCTGATCTACCAGTTGGCCCATAGACAGGGGATGCCCCCTCTAAGCGGCCTGGCTTTTGTCCTGGTCTTGGGCCTGGGGACGGCCATCTTTCCCTACAGCACCGCGTTGACGAATCACGTGCCGACGGCCGCCCTGGTTACGGCCGCCGCCGCCCTCCTGTTGACCCACCCCCAACCCGGCCGGGAGACGCTCGTGGCGGCTGGTTGCTGCGCCACGCTGGCGGCCACTCTGGACAACTCGGCCGCCGCCTTCACTATCGGCCTCTTTCTGTACGTGGCCGCTCGTTACCGGCAGAAAGTCGCCTGGTTCATCGTGGGTGGCCTGGCCCCGGCCGCCCTGGCTCTCTATCTCAACGTCCAGATCAGCGGCACACTCCTTTTTCCCCAAATGGCGCCGCACGCCTTCGATTACCCTGGTTCCGCCTTCGCCGACACCGTAGCCGGCAACCAACGGGCGGATAATGTGCCACTGTACGCCTTCCACCTGTTCGTGGGTGACCACGGCGTGCTGGCCTTTTATCCCATCCTCCTATGGTACATCGGCGCGTTGCTCAAGACCCTGGGCGACCTTGATGCGACTCGTCGGTGGCTGGCTTGGGCAGTGGCCGGTAGTATCGTCCTGTACCTCCTTTACTTCGTCCTCTACACTAACAATTACGGTGGCTACGCCTACAGCCCACGCTGGCTACTAACTCCCGTGCCGGTCCTGGCTCTCTTTGCTCTCCATCCGGCCGCCGGCCGTTCGTCCCGTCGTCTGCTCATCCTGGCTGGTCTGGCGGCCGTGTCCGTTTTCAACGCCTACCAGGGCGCGCTCAACCCCTGGCAGCCAGCTTGGCCCATCCTGCGGCTGGAATACGCCGCGCCCCGGCCGCCCGACGACTTAACTGTTCTAATGTCTGGCTACAGCAACGTAGCCGACTTACCTGACGACGTTCGTAAAAGTCTTGGCGCGAATAACGTCCGGCCGCGCCAATTCGACGCCCAATACAGTTTCGTCATCCCGGCGGGAGCGGGCTGGTGGTTCATCCACGAAACGACACCCGTAGCCGTCGAACTGGCCGCACCGCTCGGGATGATCACCAGCGGCACGTATACCCTGCACGCCGACCTCCGCCCGGCCGCCCAACGCTGGCTGGCCTTCTTCCAGGCTGAAGCCTACCAGAGTGTTGAACTTGTTCCCCGGCCGGGCCAATCGTTGACGACAGTGGCCTTGCCGGTCGCTTTCGGGGAGGAACTGACCTTCTTGGGCTACCAGTGGCAAACCGACGAGGATCAGGGAATGCTCCTGACGGTCTGGCGGCTCGAACGCACACCAGCTTGGGGCGACCAGCGCACAGTCTTTGTCCACTGGCTGGCCGAGGACGGCCGCATCCTCAGCCAGAATGACGGCCTGGCCGTCCTGTACGGCAGCCTACAGGCGGGCGACCTGTTCTTCCAAAAGCAGACCCTTTCCCGGCCGCCGGAGGTCACGCCGGCCGCCTGGTTACAGTTGGGTGTCTATGACCCGACAACAGGGGTACGTTTGTCAACGGCCGGCGGTGATGACCGCCTACTACTGCGGTAACATCGTTGGTCACGCTTTTAGCTTGACCAGAGGTGGTCAAGTTGAAAACATGACTTACAACGTGTGGGAATCACCGGCCGCCATTGGCAAGGGGTCTACCTCGATGACCAACTCCCGCTCTCCTTGCTCACTCGTCCAGTAGGCTGTTCCCTCCGTGCTGGTGATCAATTCATCCCGGTAGAAGACGCGGAAAAAGAGACCCGGCTTGTCGCTGGTCAGCAGTGGTTCCAATGCCTCTGGCGCGAGGCTCAGGCGAAACACGCCGGCCTCGTCAATAGGCGCCACAGTGAGGGCCCCCAGTGCCGGCCGCCCCCTGGCCCACACCTCCACCTGCCAGCCGGCCGGCTGTGGCCGCCCATAGCGGCTCAACAAGCGGCCGTTAATCCGCACCATTTCTTCACTCTTCACTTCTCACGCTTCACGTACAACCCCTTGCCGTCCAAAGTATCCCGATAGACAGCAATCTGGGCCGAATGTTCCCGTTTATGTCCGTAGTAGGTGTAGGCAATGAAATCTTCCAGGTCATATTCGGAGCCATACCAGGCCAGGGTACCCGTCTTAGACCAGATTGCGGCCGGAAGCTGCGCCGCCAGGGCCATTACCCGCTCATAAGCCTGCTGGTACTCATCCATGACGGCCGCCGCTGACCACTCCTTGCGCCGGTCCGCCTCGAAGTCGTTAAACCGGCCGGGGCCCAGTTCGAGATGCTTGTCCAGGTAAGGCGTCTCCACATTGCCCAGGAAAGAACCCATAATATCCACCAGCATCAACTCAAAAGCCCCCAGGTGGCCGATGATGTCCTTGACCGACCACACCCCACATACCCCGCCAGTCTCCCACTCACTCTCCGGCAAACCCTCAATCGTGTGCAAAACCGTCAAATGACCATACTTGAGTACATCCAGCGCGTTCATGGTTTTTCCCTGGGCGGGGATTGGGGGATTAGGGGGATTTTCACTTTCTGTAATCCCCTTATCCCCTAATCCCCGCGATCTGTTTTCATGGCGACCATCAGCCCATCGCGGATAGGAATCAGAGTGGTAATCCAGCCGGGGTCGGCCGTCAGGCGGCGGGTTAGCTCACGAATACCCTCTGTCGCTTCGGTCCTGTTGCCAGGGTCAAAGATACGGCCGCTCCACAGCATATTATCCACAATGAGGACGCCGCCCGGCCGCAACTTCTCGCGGATCACTGGCAGCGAAGCGGGATAGCCCTCCTTGTTGATGTCGTTGAAGATGAGGTCGAAGGGGCCGGCCGTTTCCCGTAACGCCTGCACCGCCTCGCTCACCCGGAACTGGACCAGACTATCCAGACCCAGGGCCACCAAATGCCCCCGCGCCTTCTGCGAGAGTCCCTCATCCCAGACAGTGTGATAGACCACCCCACCGCCATTTTCCTTCACCGCCTGGGCAAACCAGGCCGTCGAATAGCCATAGCCTGACCCCAACTCAAAGACCCGCCGCGCCCCAATCATCCGCGCTACCTGGTAGCACAGGTAGCCGCAGGCCGGGCCAATGATGGGAAAATCAACCTGCCGGGCGTACTCCTCCATACGCTGCATTTCGGCCGGGCGCGCCGGCGCCAATTTGTCCAGGTATTCTCTTACTTGAGTGGAAATCAATTCATTGGTCATTTATTACCTCAGTGGGTGTTGGCTAAAGAACTCCCACATAAGCTGGCTGGCCTGGACCGTCGTACTGGAACTACCCAGAAAGGGCACGCTGGGGCCACCCGGCCAGGCGTGTCCGTGACCTTCAACCGGGTATAGTATCGCTTCGGCGTTCTCTGGGCAGGCCGTGTAACGCAGGCCATTGATAACGCCGGGCCGGGAGAAGTTTTCGGCCGGGCCAACACAGCCATTCCATTCTTCGGCCCAGGCGCGGAACCACGTTTCAGGATTGCCCTCTGGCAAGGACTCTTTTTCCAGCGAGACGTTGATCAAAGCCTGAAACCAGGGGGGATATTGGGCCTGGACGAGCGGATCGGCCGTGCCATAGAAGCTGATGACTGGCACAGGCCGTGAGGGTTGGCAACTCTCAAATTCGCGTGGGTCGAGACCGGAAACCAAACCGACGGCCGCTATCTGATCGGCCAAGCGGCAGGCCAGGCGGTGGCTCATCCCGCCGCCGTTGGAGAAGCCGGTGACAAAGATGCGGGCGGGGTCTACGGCGGCAACGGCCGATAGCTCGGCCAGCAGGTCGCGGATGAATTGTACGTCATCAACCTCTTCGATGTTGGCGGCCGGCGTCGTATTCCAGCGCAAGGGGAAGGAGGAGCCTTCCGGGTAGACAACCAGGAAGCCTTCGCTCTCGGCCAGGGCATCCCAGCCGGTCATGTCGCGTAAGCCGCTGGCGTTACCGGCGAAACCATGCAGGCTGAGGATCAGGGGGAGGGGATGAGTGGGGTCATATTGAGCCGGCGCGTAGAGGGTGTAGCAGCGTTCGCGGCCGTCGGAGTGGATCGTGCGTATGGAGAGGCCGGGTTCTACCGGGCCGTTATCAGGAAAGTAGCAGGCCGGTGATTTGCCTATCGCTCCAAGAATGACGAGGGGAATGGCGATGAGCAAGAGGATGAGGGCGATGCAACCTACCTTAGCCCATTTGCGCCGACGAGGTGATTCCATGACTGCCTACTGTATCTTATTTGGTGCACTTTTCATAGTTGAGGGTGAGTCGGTTGAATATGACGCACTGCAACACGATCAAGATTATCATATATAGCCTTCTGATCATGTTCCCAACCTTCAAACCTTCAACCTTTAACTTTCAACTCTTTTCAGAGCGTAGGCCAAATCTTCAATGAGGTCCTGGACATTCTCGATGCCTACTGACAGGCGCACCAGGCCAGGGTCAACGGCCAGGGGGGAGCCGGCGACGGTGGCGTGGGTCATGGGGGCCGGCAGTTCGATGAGCGATTCCACCCCACCCAGGGATTCGGCCAGGGTAAAGAAGTGGGTGTGGCGGGCGACGGCGCGGGCGGCCGTCTCCCCGCCATGCAGCAAGAACGAGACCATCCCCCCCGGCCCGGCCATCTGCCGCCGGGCCAGTTCATATTGGGGGTGGCTATCCAGCCCTGGGTAGATGACCTCGGACACGGCCGGGTGGTCGGCCAGGAATTGGGCGACCCGAGTGGCGTTGCGGCAATGGGCTTCCATCCGCAGGGCCAGGGTCTTGATCCCCCGCAGCACCAGGAAGCAATCCATGGGGCCGGGCACCGCTCCCACCGCATTTTGCAAGAACTTCAACTCCTCATAGACGGCCGTCTCCTTTAGCACAATGGCCCCGCCCACCACGTCGGAGTGGCCGCCGATGTACTTGGTCGTACTGTGGACGACGAAATCTGCGCCCAGGGTGAGCGGCCGCTGCAAAGCTGGCGTGGCGAAGGTGTTGTCTACGGCCAGCCAGGCCCCGGCCTGATGAACTATTGTTGCCGCCCCGGCTACGTCGGTCAATTTGAGCAGGGGGTTAGTGGGCGTTTCCAGCCAGACCAGGCGGGTGTGGGGGCGCACGGCCGCCGCCAACTGCGCCAGGTCAGTCGTATCTACAAAAGTAAACTCCAGGCCATACCGCTTGAGCACCTTGTCGAACAGGCGAAACGTCCCCCCGTACACGTCGTTGCCAGATACAATGTGGTCGCCCGGCCGGAGCAGGCGCAGCAGCGTATCCGTCGCCGCCATACCGGAAGCGAAAGCCAGGGCGTGCCGGCCGCCTTCCAGAGCGGCCATCGCTGTCTGCAAAGCCGTGCGGGTCGGGTTATCGGTGCGCGAATAGTCGTACCCCTGGTGTTGACCTACGTCGCTTTGGGCGTAGGTGGAGGTCTGGTAGATGGGGGTCATCACCGCGCCGGTGCTGGGGTCTGGCTCGACTCCGGCGTGGACGACCAGGGTCTCGAATTTTGGATTTTGGATTTTGGATTTTGGATTGGACATGCGTTGTTCCTGA
>JBFMFT010000367.1:0-5580 GCA_040751925.1 Chloroflexota bacterium | reverse complement strand
CAGCCGGCGGCCGGATTCGCTTCCTGGAAAAAGGCCAGTTCATAGCGCAGGAAGTTGGGATCGGCGGCCGTGCCCTCCACGATGACCACGCCGGCGATGACCTCACCAGAGGCCGGCCGGGTAATCCCATTACCGGCCTGCGCCCAGGCCACGGCCGGTCGCAGACCAATCCATACGCAGCAGGCGATCAGGAGTAGATAACGTCTCATCAGTGTTCTGTCTAAGACCTCGGAGGTCTCGGAGACCTCCGAGGTCTAAGCGAGAACCCCTAACTCTACCGCTCTAATCCCGTTCTCGCAAGTGGGGAAACAGCAAAACCTCCCGAATAGTCGTCTTGTTGGTGAACAGCATCACCAGGCGGTCTATGCCCGTGCCAAAGCCACCGTTGGGCGGCATCCCATAGCGCATGGCCCGCAGGTAATCCTCGTCAATGGGATGGGCTTCCTCGTCCTCCGGCCGGTAAAGCTGCTGCATCTCCTCGAAACGCTTCTGCTGCTCCAAAGGGTCATTCAGTTCGGTGAAAGCGTTGCCCATTTCAATACCGGCGATGAAGAACTCGAAACGCTCCACGTGGTCGGGGCGGCCGGGTATCCCCTTGGCTAGTGGCGAAATATCGCGGGGGTACTCGGTGATAAAGGTGGGCTGGATGAGGCGCGGTTCCACGTAGTCGCCTAACAAGCCATCTACCAGCTTGCCCCAGGTGGCCCCGGCCGGCGTATGGCCGCCTATCTCTCGAATGGCGGCGGCCAACGTGTCGGCCGTTGGGTATTCCGTGTAGTCAATTTCGGCGTGGTGCTGGATGGCTTCGCGCAAGGTCATACGCGGCCAGGGTGGAGCCAGGTCAATCGTCTGGCCCTGGTATTCCAGGCGGGTGGTACCCAGGACTTGCTCGGCCGCGTAAGCCAGCATCTTTTCGGTAAAGGCCATCACGTCCTGGTAATCCCAGTAAGCGGCGTAAAACTCCAACTGGGTAAACTCCGGGTTGTGCTTGAAGCTGACCCCTTCGTTGCGGAAGTCGCGGCCGATTTCGTAGACCCGCTCGAAGCCGCCAACCAGCAGCCGCTTGAGATATAGCTCAAAGGAAATCCGCAGGTAGAGATTCTGCTTGAGTTGGTTGTGGTGGGTGACAAAGGGACGGGCGGCCGCGCCACCGTACAACGGTTGCAGGATGGGCGTCTCCACTTCCAGGAAGTCGTGGGCGTCGAAGAAGCGACGCAAAGCGGCGATGATTTTGGCCCTGGTCTGGAACACCTGGCGCACGTCGGGGTTCACAGCCAGGTCGGCGTAACGCTGGCGATACCGTTCTTCCACGTCGGCCAACGCGCTGTAACGCACCAGGCAGCCGTCCACCTCCTGCTCCTTGACCACCGGCAAAGGACTGACGGCCTTACTGAGCATCCGCCACTGCTGGACGTGGACGCTGATCTCGCCCATACGGGTACGGAACAACGTGCCGGTGGCCTGAACAAAATCGCCCAGATCGCACAACTTCTGAAAGGCGTGGTGGGCTTCGTCGCCCACGTCGTTGCGCCGGACGAATAGCTGGATACGGCCGCTGCCATCTTCCACGTGGGCAAAGACGGTCTTGCCCATGTCGCGGTGGCTGACCAGGCGGCCGGCGACCGCCACCGTCAATTCAGGCAAGTCACCACCAGCCTGCTCGACCTGTTGGAAGAGGGCCAGAGCTTGGGCGGCCGTGTGGCTGCGTTCGCTCCGCAGGGGATAGGGATCCATTCCCGCCTGGCGCAATTGCTCCAACTTCGACAGGCGTTGCTGTTCTAATGAAGACGGGTTCCAGGTCATGTTTTCCTCGTAAGGAACTAAGGAACTTGGGGGAACTAAGGGAATTTCCCCCAGTTCCTTCATTTCCTTAAAGCCCTTCGTTACTACTCAGCCACCCCCTCCCTAACCCTCCCCCTACCAGGGAGAGGGAACTCCCCTCGCCCTCGGAGGGAGAGGGGTTGGGGGAGAGGGTGAGCAGTTACAGCCCTTCAATAACAAAAAGCCCGTGTTGAACACGGGCTGGCAGGACAGAGGCAGGCGTGGCGTGTCCTGATGTTACTCGACTTTGACGACGCGAAAGTTCAAGATGCCGTTGGGCGCGTTGACCCGCACCACGTCGCCGACCTTTGCCCCCAGCATGGCCCGGCCGAGAGGGCTTTCGTTGGAGATGCGGCCGGCCACGGGATCGGCTTCGGCCGCCCCGACCAGGTGATAGCGTTCTTCCTCGTCGTAGCCTTCTTCAACCACAGTGATCCAATCGCCAACGCGGACGTAATCGTGTGGCCCGTGAATATCGTCAATGATCTGATAGTTGCTGAGTATTTGCTCCAGGTCAAGGATTTTGCCTTCCAGGAATGATTGCTCATTGCGAGCCGCCTCAAGTTCAGCGTTGTCTACAAAATCATCATCCTGGCCGTCTTGAAAGGCCCGGTGCAGTCGTTCGGCTACCGTTTCACGTCCAACGGTACGCAGATGTTCTAGCTCCTCTGTTAGACGCTGTAATCCTTCGGCCGTCAACAAATGTGGTTTTGCTTTAAGCACCATTCCAAACCCCGAAAAACAGATAGAACAAAAAACCGCTATGGCAGCGGCGGCAAAAGTGAGCTTAACAAAATTCGCAAGAAATTATAGCAGATTTGCTTGCCTTGTAAAGAGCCTTTCGGCTAAACTGGTAGGGAGTGAGAGTAAGAGTTAGTGTTTTCTAAATCTATATGATTACAAAGCGTCAACTGGGTCTTGGCCTTTCCCTAATCGGTCTTCTGGGAGGCATCGTCTTGTTCGCGCTGGACTGGGTGGGGGCCAGCCAGTTTCAAGGGATCGGTCCGACGCAACGGATTCTGTTAGGAGCGGCCGGTCTCCTATTCCTGGTAGGCTTGAGCCTAATACCCCTGGGCCAGCGGCCGGCCTGATATGACCCGGTGAAGGGGTGACAAGGTGAGCGTGGTTTGTGAGCGGTAATACTCAGCCATACTTCAGGTCAAGAGCGGCCGTTTCCTTACGGATAGTAGCCTGCCTCCTCGTCGGGGTGGCCTTGCTGGTTTTCATCGGCTATTTCGTTGTCTACACGAATTATGCGGCTGCCCTATTCCGCTTTCCCTTTGACTATGACCAGGGGGAAGGCTTTGAGTTAATGGATACGGTTTTGTTCAGCCGGGGCCGGTGGCCCTACCAGGACATCAACCGTTACCCCTTCTATTCGTCTAACTATCCCCCCCTCTTCCATCTCCTGACCGTGCCATTGGTTTGGCTGTTTGGGCCGCAGTATTGGACGGGCCGCCTGGTTTCGTATCTGGCAACGTTGGTTACGGCCGGGGCCATTGGCTACGCCGTTCAGCGCGAGGGCAAGCGATGGTGGCTGTCGCTCATCGCCGGCCTGTCTTTCCTGGCTTCCAACTACGTTTACCACGTTGGCTCCCTTTTTCGCCAGCACCTGACAATGGTCACGTTTGAGACACTGGCGGTGGTTGCCGCTGCGGTCGTCATCCAAAAAGAGGAAAGGCGGGGAAGCCAAAGCTGGCGAGGTTGGCTAGTAGTTATGCTTCTACTACTAGCTGCTGGCTACACGAAACAACTGGCTTACGCGACGGTGGCGGCCGTCTTCGTCTTCCTCTTTTTACGCCAACCCAAGCGGGCCATCCGGTGGGCCATTCCGTTTGGCCTGGTGACGGGCCTGATCTTCCTGGGTATCAACGTCGCCACCAACGGCCAGTGGTTGACCAATACGATCACGGCTAACCTCAACCCGTTTGTGCCGGGTCAGGCGATTGGCCTATACCAGCAATGGTTCAAGCTGCATACGCTCCTGATCGTCGTGGCGGCCGTCTTCTCTGTTTACCAGTTGTACTTTGAGCGTTTATCCGCTTACACCATCTGGTTTGTCCTGGCGACAGTGAACAGTGTGACGGCCGGTAAGTGGGGAGCCGGTGAATCGTACTTCACCACAGCCATCGCCGCCAGTTGTGTGCTGACCGGCATTGGCCTGGCCCGCCTGCTGAACCGTTTCGAACAGGAATCCTCCTCTCAAGATAGACACGGATGGGCAGGATTAACGGATTGGTGCAAGCGGATCTCCGCGTGGCGGGCCGCCGCCTATGTGAACTCTTCTCATCCACGTCCATCCGCCCAATCTGCGCCATCCGCGTTCTATTTAGCCCAAGCAATCGTCGCCCTGCTCTTTCTATGGCAAGCCAGCCTGGTCTTTCACCTACCGACCCATACACCGCTCCTACGGTCGGTTGCCAGCCTGCTGGGGCAACCGGCCGAAGTGATGGTGGCTCCGCAAACGTCTTGCTCGGCCCCCCGGCCGCCCCAGCCCGTGCCTTACGTGGATACGGCCAGGGTGACGCTCTTGGGCCGGCCGCCCACTGCCCAAGACACGGCGGCGGGGATTGCTATTGCCAATTGGGTGAAGGAAGGGCGAACGGCCGCTTTTAGCGAAGACGCGGGGTTTAACTTTTACGCCGGCCGGGACGTGGTGACGAACCCGACTCAGTTGCTCAACCTGTACCAGAACGGCCAGGTTGACCTGACGGAAATGATGGCGATGCTGGATGAGCAGCGATTCGACACCGTGATTCTGCGGGCGCAGTTTTATCCCCCACCCGTCCTGGGGGTGATCGGCCAGCGTTACCGCACCACAGAGTTGATAGAGATGAATGGTTTTGTCTACTGTATAATGGCGCCCAAGTGAAGCGTGAAACGTGAAACGTGAGGTTGCCTACCCACTTTTCACTTTTTAGAGAAATATCCCATGAGCAACGAAATCCTCCAGGAGATGGCCTGTCCCAACTGCCGGAATCCTCTCGATTTGCGCGGGCATAGCCAGTTGATTATTTGTGAAGCCTGTGGCAGCCACTTTCTTTTGCAGGGCCACCTTTGCCCATTTTGCCAGACTTACCACGCGGAGGAGGAGTTGGTGTGCAGTAACTGTGGGGCGGCTTTGACCCGTATGTGCCGCAAATGCGGCCGGGGCAACTGGAGCGGTGATGAATTTTGCGCGACCTGCGGCAGCGCGCTGGATATTTTGGACGTATTGGAACGGCAAGACCGCACGGCCACTCGCTCGCGTCTGCAACGCCAGATGGAGGAGGCCCGGCAGATCAAGGAGTTGGAAGAAGCGGCCGCCCGGCAACGGCTGGCCGATCTGCAAGCCCTGGAAGAGCAACGCCTGGCCGAACACCACCAGGAGCAAACGAAGCGGCTGGCGGAAGAGCGCAAGCTGCTTCTCTACGTCTTCGGCGGAGTCGGTATCTTACTTCTGATCATAGTGGTCTACACGATCGTGGATGTCCTGTTTTAGATAGCCCGATGTTCCAATCCAAAATCCAAAATCTAAAATCCAAAATCGAGTTGCCCGTTTTCTCCGGCCCTCTGGATTTGCTGTTGCACCTCATCGAAAGGCAGGAATTGGACGTGACGGCCATTTCGTTGGCTCAGGTGACGGAACAATACTTGCAGCAGGTGGAGGAGATGAAGGGCAACCGGACACATTCGTTGATGGATTTTCTGGTCATTGGGGCGCGCCTGGTTTTGATCAAGAGCCGGGCCTTGCTGCCCCGGCCGCCGGCCGTGACCAGC
>JBFMFT010000366.1:0-5597 GCA_040751925.1 Chloroflexota bacterium | reverse complement strand
CCCAATCCCTGCAACACCTGGTGGATACGTACTTCGTACTCGTAGCCGCCGTTGAACTCAAACTGGGCCTGAGCCTCGCTGTAACGCTCGAACAATTCCACGCTATCGTCGCCGGCGGCCATTTGGTTTTCCATGTCGCGCAAACGGGCTTCGGCCGCCCGCAAATCGGCGAAGACGGTGAGCATCTCGTCGTAAACCGTGCTGTCGTGGCCGGCGAAGGCCTGGGCCGCTTCCTGGGGCAGATAACCCAGGCGGCTACCACGCGCCCAGGCCACCATCCCGGCCGACGGCTGGCTCAAGCCGGCCAGAAAGAGCAGCAGGGTGGTCTTGCCAATGCCGTTCGGCCCGACCAGGCCGATCTTGCCGTCGTTGGCGACAGTGACGGAGATACCACTAAACAGGTCAAACGCGCCAAACGATTGACCCAGGTTGGATGCGGTGAGGATAGACATGGTACAAGCCTCCGAATTATACAAAACCTGACAGGTTTCCGAAAACCTGTCGAGTGTGACAAAACAAAAACGGCCACGACGCTTGATTGCGCCGCGGCCGTTGGAGAAGTCAGAACAGGAGTAAAGTCGTCTAAATGCTACCAGTCAACAGGCGCAATCCGAGAAGGCGAAAAGACACCGGCCGCCAATGCGGTCAGTCGCTCAACCCCAGCGGGGATGGGGAATCTCGGTACGCTACTGTTCATGGTGTCAAGAGTTTACCACCATTTCGATTGAATGGTCAAATTCAGATTGGTAATGGGCAGTCGCCGGTTGGCGTTGGGGGGGCCTCAATTGATGTCCGTATCGCTCGCAAAAATAGCGAACACACTCTGGGGCAATGTCAATGGCTGTTTCGTCGTACGCCCCTGTCTGTAGATTAAGCCAAATCAGAGCATAATCCCCCTTGACCAGACGAAATCTTGCCAAATCCCTTAGTGGAAGTAAAGCTTCGCCGGGGTCCTCCTCGACGATCAGTGGGTAAAAGTCTAATTCATAAATGGAAATGTCCTGGTCTTCCTCAAACCACAAGCGCAGCACATAATCGTGCAGGTGCTCGGCTTTCAACAAACCTCGCTCCTCGTTCCCCTGCCAGATAGCCTCATTTCTAGCTACTTCAAACCATTCTTGCCATTTCATGTTATCCTACAATTGAAACGGGACGGCCGTTCTGAGCATTTTCCCACTGCTCTAGGAGTTCGTTTTCATGCGCCTCAACCCACGCTTCGATCATCCTCCTCAACTTAGACGGCAAACTCTTGCCTGGCTGCATCCACTGTCTCGCTCTAATTTCGATCCGATAGTTCCGTACGTCGCTTTGGTACTTGACGTGGATGTGAGGCGGTTCGTGATCGTTATAGTACATCAGCACGACTAATGCGCCCTTCTTGAACGGATGTGAGACTTGTGGCATAGTATTCCATCAAGGTTTCTTTGATTGTAGTGCGCTGCGCCTGAATGAGCAAGGCCAATGTGGAGCGAGGCGTGAAGCGTGAAACGTGAAAAGAAGTCACGTTTCACTTCACCGTCATCGTGCGGTGGGCGACGGCCGCCGAAGCCATGCGGGGGGTGAAGCGGGTGAGGAAGGCGGCCAGGCTGTTCAGGCGGCCGGCCACCACGCTCGGCCGCCGGTTCAGCATCGCCTTCAGGCCAATCGCCGCTACCTGGGGGCTTTCCATGATCGCTAGCCTTTGATAGCGGGTGTAACTGTCCTGCCCGGCCGACTGGTGGAACTCGGTGCGGGTCACGCCCGGTGAGAGGGTGGTCACGCTGACGTTGGTCTTCCGCAGTTCGTAGCGGATGGCCTCGCTATAGTAGAGGACGTAACTCTTGGCGGCCGAATAGCTGGCGTACATCGGCGAGGGCTGGTAGGCTCCTATTGAGGCGATCTGGAGAATGTAGCCAAAGTGGCGGCCGATCATCTCCTGGGCGAATAGTCGGGTGAGGTGGGTCAGGGCGATGACGTCCAATTCCAACATGGCTCGCTCCTTTTCCCAGGGGATGTCTAAGAAGTTACCATACAGGCCCAGGCCGGCGTTGTTGATTAGAACGTCTACGCTCTTACCCAGTTGTCTCACCTGGTCATAAAGGGCCTGGGGCGCATCCCTGGCGGCTAAGTCCATTGGAATAACGGTGACGTCAACCGGGTGACGGCCGCCAATCTCCTCCTTTAGCTTTTCCATTGAGTCTGCCCGCCGGGCCACCAGAATCAGGTGGCAGCCCATGGCCGCCAACTGCCGGGCAAATTCGGCCCCCAAACCACTCGAAGCCCCCGTCACCAGGGCTGTGCGCCCTTGCAAAACGTTTTCCTTCATTAGTATCCTCCTGATAGAATGAGGGAGGAGTGAGGCACGCCCACGTGCCGGACCGCACCTGGGGGTGCTTACTCCTCATTTCGGTCTACTGACTATGGGGAATAGACAGGATTCATGGTAGTAGGCTTTGTCCTGTTAATCCTGTCAATCCTGTCCAAACCAATTATAATGATTTGGTGATGAACGACACAACTCTTGCCACCTACGCGGCCGCCTTTAACCTCACTCTCACGGCCGGTCAATTGGCCCAATTCGACCAGTACCAGGCGTTGCTATTAGATTGGAACCAACGGTTGAACCTGACGGCCATTACCGATCCGGCCGCTATCCAGGTACGCCACTTCCTTGATTCGCTCACCTGCGCCACCATCACCGGCGACCTGAACGGCCGGCGGTTGGTTGACGTAGGCACGGGGGCTGGCTTCCCCGGCCTGCCGCTCAAAATACTGTTCCCAGCGTTGCAGTTGACCCTGGTAGAGAGTGTTGTCAAAAAGACGCGCTTCCTCGAAGCGGTGGTCAACGAGCTAAGGCTGACGGGTGTAACCATCCTGGCGGAACGGGCGGAGGTCCTGGGGCGGCGGCCGGCCCATCGCGCCCAGTACGATTGGGTGCTGGCCCGCAGCGTGGCCGAGTTGCGGGTGTTGGTGGAATACCTGTTGCCTTTGTGCCGGATGGGGGGGCGGGCGTTGGCCCAGAAGGGGGAGAACGCGGCGGTCGAAGTAGAAGCCGCCACTCTGGCCATCGCCACTCTGGGCGGCGGGCGGCCGGAGATAACACCCATCCACCTGCCCGGCCGGGCTGAGACCCATTATCTGGTGGTCATCCCCAAAGAAAGGGAGACGCCGGAACGGTATCCGCGACGGCCGGGGATGGCGGAGAAGCGGCCGTTGTAGTTGACAAAGCTGACGGCGATTCGTACACTTGCACCTGACGGATATGGCCTTGAATGTATGTCTCAGAGACGGCCGCTTCATACCCCTAGGAAAACGCTAAGATGGAGATTCACGAACTGGTTATTGAAATGAAATTGCTGGAGCGACGGCTGACGCTCTACGAAGAAAAATACGGGATTCTCAGTGAGGATTTCTACAACGCGCTAATGGCGGGCAAGTTAGCCGCCTTTGACGCCTTTGATGAAACTCGTGCGGATTTCAGCCGTTGGAAGGGCATTTACGAGACGTGGCGACGCAGGAAGACAGCTTATCACCAGCAACTTCAGGAGGGGGAACTGGTTAAAATACTGCGCTTTCAGCCAGCCTACTAATGACTACGAATGGGATACGGCTTTCACCACCCCTCATCATGCACCACTTCGGCCGCAGGTTTACGGCCGCGTTGGAGTGAAGGGGAATGCTTATCGGGGGCGGGATGGCCGATGGGGATGACGCCGACGGGGGTCACTTCGGCCGGGATGCCTAGCAAGGCTCGCAGCGCGTCCAGATCGTGCGCGCCGGCAAAGCCGGCCGCTAACCCCTCGTTGACGGCCGCCAGCAAGACGAGCATGACGGCACAGCCAATGTCCATGAACCAATAGGGCACGGGCCAGGTGATTTCCGCGCCATCGTCGCGCACTTTGTCCGGCTCCTGGTAGCGGCGGTGATAGGCGGCCTCGCTGGCGCAGGGAATGATCAGCACGGGGGCGCGGGAGATGAAGGGGTCGAAGCCGCTTTCGACGTAGGACTCTTCGTGGCAGAGGGCGGCGACGGCTTGTTTTGTTTCCGGCCGGGTGACGACGACAAAGGATTGGCCCTGGGTAAAACCGGCGCTGGGGGCGTGGCGGGCCAGGTCCAAGATACGTTCTACAGACACGGCCGGCACGGGTTCGGCCGTGAAGTTACGCACCATGCGCCGCTGGCGAACAACGTCATTGAAATCCATTGGGTATGTCTCCATATAAGTTTAGCGATGCTAGTCAGCCACCCTCACCCTCACCCTCTCCCTCTGAGGGAGAGGGAACAATCTCTCCCCTCTCCCTGGAAGGGAGAGGGGCCGGGGGTGAGGATGTACGGGTGACGGCCGTCCGGTAGAGGGGCTGCGGCCGGGTCTTGCCCTTGAGGGCCACTTCCCCCATTGCCTCGAAGGGAATCACGCGCAGCAGGCGGGCGGCCGTCTCACTCAGAGCGTTGTAAACACTTTCCGAGATGATCACCTGGGCGTCCTCGGCAATCTCCATCAGCCGGTGGGCGGTGTTCACCGCCTCGCCGACCATGGCGAAGTTCATGCGGGTTTCCGCCCCCACGTTGCCTACCACCACTTCGCCCTGGTCAACCCCAACACCCAAGCCCACGGCCGTCCCCAGCCGGCCGAACCACCTTTGGCGCAACTCATTAAAGCGGCGCTGCATGGTCACGGCCGTCAGCACCGCCCGTTGGGGCGCGTCGGGCTGGTCAAAGGGGACGTTAAAGCCAACCAGGATTTCATCGCCGGCCAGGTCAAAAACCGTTCCCTGGAACTGGTAGGCAATCTCCGTCATGCAGGTAAAGTATTCGTTGAGCAGGCCAATAACCGTATCTGGCTCGACGGCCATCACCAGGCGGGTGAAGCCGCGCAGGTCGGCGAACATGACCACTGCCTGGCGTCGTTCGCGGCGGGCCAATAAGCCCGGCTCCCGGGATAACACTTCCTCGACCAGCGTTGGCCCCAGATAACGGCCGAACGTCTCCTTCAATCGCTGTTTCTCCTGCCGCTCCTGGGCCAACCGCTCCTCCTCCAATCGCTCCCGCGCCCGCTTCAACTGGATGAGCGAACGCACCCGCACCGCCAGTTCTTCGCGGTGGTACGGCCGGGAGAGAAACTCGTCCGCCCCCGCTTCAATGCCCTGGATGCGGTTTTCCACGTCGCGCAAGGTGGTCACGATGATGATAGGAATGGCGGCCGTGCGGCGGTCTCGCTTGAGGTGGGCGCAGACCTCGAAGCCGCTCATGCCCGGCATCATTACGTCCAGCAAAATGAGGTCGGGGTGTTGTTGAGTGGCAATCTCGATCCCCGCCGGGCCGTGGCTGGCCTGCCACACCTGATAACCGGCCGATTCCAATTGGGAGGTCAGGAGTAGGCGATTTGCCAGGTTATCGTCTACGACCAGGATGGTGGCTTGGGGGGGAGAGGATTCGGTCATGGGTTGTGGTTAAAGGTTGAAGGTTGAAAGTTGAAGGTTCCAGAACCTCCAACTCAAGGTTCGGTCAAAATTAACAAGAAACAGGAAATAGGGTAAGCTATCTGGATGACAGAGAACCTTACCGTAACAACAGAACGAGTGGACGACATTCCTTTATTAGTGGCGCAAGCCAGCAAA
>JBFMFT010000365.1:0-5618 GCA_040751925.1 Chloroflexota bacterium | reverse complement strand
GGTGGAATGGCCTGCCCTACTGTAACGCAATCCGCCGGATTGCGCGCTGGCAAGCCATCGGCTTGTGCTACTGTAACGCAATCCGCCGGATTGCGCGCTGGCAAGCCATCGGCTTGTGCCACTGTAACGCAATCCGCCGGATTGCCCGCTGGCAAGCCGGCGGATTGCGGTACAGGTGTGATGGATTGGAGGGGATCCGTGCCATTGGTCATCAATCCCACCGCCTGGCGTTGGCTGATCAGGTGGGAGGCCAGCGAAGCGGCGACTTCGATGGCCCACTCCGGGCCGTCGTAACGGTTGGCATAATCGTCCAGGCGCAGGTTGAGCAGGACGGCCGTCTCCAAAGAAATAGCCGGTTGGAAAGTCTTGACCAACAACTTCTCAGCGTGCGCGCTCACCTTCCAATTCATCTGGCGAAGGGAATCGCCGGCGTGGTAGTCACGCACGCCCACCGGCCGGGCCGGATCCTCAAATAATCGCTGCTGGCTGGCGACCGTGCCAAAGGGCAGGCGCGAGGGCAGCCCCAGGCGGCCGATGGGGATGAGGCGGGGGTAAACGGTCAGGTAATGGGGGGATAGCCCGGCGTGCTGTTCGGCGAAGCCAAACAAGTCCCCGGCCGTCATGCGAAGCGGCCCCAGGCGGTAGTAACCGCGCCGGCCGGCCTGCACGTGATAGGTGAAGGCGGCCACTTCTCGTCGCCGCAAGGAGATGACCTGGCTGGTTTCTCGCTCACCGGTGCGTAATTCGGGCGGAATACTCTCGGCCAGGTAGAGCCAGGGCAGCGACCAGCGTTGCTGGTTACGCAAGCAGACGGTGACCGGCACGCTCTCACCCAGGAAGGCGTGGTCCTGGTACTGCCGCTCCACCGCTAATCCACGCAGCGCGCGCGGCGTCACCCATCGGCTCCAGGCGTAAACCCCCAGGCAGACGTAGACCACGTAGAAGATGAAATCCACCCGCAGCAGGAGAGCCACCAGGAGAAAGAATAGGATGAAAAGGGGGAGATCACCCATTTTGGTAAATGATCAATGATGAATGATGAGCTAGACATTCATCCTTCATCCCTCATCCTTCCCCTATGTCCAGGGCCGTCGTTTCCAGGATGCCGGCCAGGATAGTTTCCACGCGCACCCCGCGCAACGCGCTTTCGGGGTGGAGGAGACAGCGGTGGGCCAGGGTGGGTAAGACCAGCCCCTTCACATCGTCGGGGAGGGCGTAATCCCGGCCGTTGAGCGCGGCCCAGGCTTGACTGGCCCGGTAGAGGGCGTGGCTGCCACGCGGGCTGGCCCCCAGAATTAAATCCGGGTGGCGACGGGTGGCGGCTACCAGGCGCACCACGTAGTCCCGTATCGTTTCGTCCACGTGAACGTCCCACACCCGCCGGGCCAGCCGGGGCAGGTCAGTCCCATTGGCTACTGGTGATAGCGTCTCGATAGGATGGTCCCGTTCCAGGTTCAGAAGCATCTGCCCCTCGGTGGCTTCGTCCAGGTAGCCCAGGCTCAACTTCATCAAAAAGCGATCCAGTTGCGCTTCGGGCAACGGGAATGTGCCTTCGTACTCAATCGGGTTTTGAGTAGCCAGCACCAGAAACGGCCGGGCCAGCGGCCGGGTCACCCCATCCACCGTAATTTGCCGCTCACCCATACACTCCAATAAAGCCGACTGGGTGCGCGGGGTGGCCCGGTTGATCTCGTCGGCCAGCAGGACGTTGGTGAAAGCCGGGCCGGGGATAAAGGTAAACTCCCGCGCCTGCTGGTTGAAGACTGAGACGCCGGTCACGTCGCTGGGCAGCAGGTCTGGCGTGCATTGCAACCGCTTGAACTGGACGCCCAGGGACACAGCCAACGCCCGCGCCAGCATCGTCTTACCCACCCCCGGCACGTCCTCGAACAAAACGTGGCCTTCGCACAAGGCCGCCGTCAGCAGCTTTTCGATAACCTCCCGCTTACCAATGATGACCTTCTCGACGTTCTCGATGACCTGCTGGGCCAAGCCTTGTACTTCTTCCACGTGAGCATCATAGCACGCGCGACACATTAGCACAAGGGCGGACTCGCCCGGTGTTATGGTGAGTATGGTCGGCCTCTGACCGTACCACGTCGGGTTTAGTGAGGCGGTTGGCCTGAGCAGATATGACTGATTTATCCTTCTCTCCAATTTCCAATCATTGCCACGATGAAGACGAGCCAGATGTGCTATAATCGGCCGCCAGCAAGGTCCTGGTATGGAAGTGATTTTCAAGATTCCTCAAGAAAGCTCAGACTATCGCCAATCCTCAGAGTTTGTGGTCGGCCGTGTTGCTGCTATTATCAAGAAGGCGATTGACACCGGTCACAATCGGATCTTCATCCACACCAACCTCAAACGCGGCCTGCCGCTGGAGAACATTAACAAAGTGGCTGGCCCGTTCGTTGAAGCCTGGGCGCTGGAGCAATTCGAGGAAATTGCCAGCGACGTGGCAAACGAGTACGATCTCATAAATGTCCAGGCTGGCAAACGACTTGATCCCTTTGACGTTGTTCTCCAATTCAAGCGGAAACGCCACTCGATAAACTACATTTCGGCCAGCGTAGATGTTAAGGCGACGGCCGAAGACATCAAAACATCCGGTAAAAGCCCTAATATCACCTCCTTTGCCAGAATCAGGAGTGAATATCTTAATGACCCTGACTATATCTTCATAATCCTATCTCTGAAACACCGTGTTTACAGTGAACGAGAGGCTTCGACAGGCATGACCAATGGTATTATGGAAGTGGTATCCTATGCTGCTTACGACTTGAAGTACATTGCATCGGCCGACATTAGCTACAACCCGGCTCTGGGTACTGGCCAACTTCAGATTCGTGACATTCACTACGTGGACGTCGAAAGGCGAACAACTTGGGACTTTCTTCAGATGCTCGACGCCAAGTTTATCCGCTCACAAGGACAAGAAGCCTGGCTGAAACTGGCTAGAAAATACGAGTGGATCAAGGAGGAGCAATGATACAAACCAAATGCCTGATATGCGGGGATGCGGCCGAGGAGATGGCCCGCTTCCCCAACGCTTGTGTTGACCTCATCATTGCTGATCCCCCTTACAATCTAGGCAAGGATTACGGAAATAATCGTGACCAGAAGACGTGGCGGGAATATGAAGCCTTCACCCGGCGGTGGTTGGCTGAGGCCATCCGTCTGCTCAAACCGGCCGGGTCGCTCTATGTATTCATGGGAGTACGGTTTATTTCGAGGCTTTTCATCGCCCTGGAAGAGGACTTTGGCCTGGTTTTCAATGGATGGATCACCTGGCATTATACGCAAGGCATGGGTCGTAAGGCCGGCTTTTCGCCCAGGCACGAGGATATTCTTTACTTCACCAGGACACCCACCTACACCTTCAACCTGGATGACATTCGCATACCTCAAAAATACTACCGGCAGAGGAACAACATGGCTGGGGCCAATCCGGGTGACGTATGGCAGTTTTCACACGTGCATTACTCTAACCCGGAGCGGGAGAACCACCCCACCCAAAAACCGGAAGCCTTGATTGAACGCATCATCCGCGCCAGTTCTAACCCCGGCGACGTTGTTCTCGATCCGTTTGTGGGGAGCGGAACTACCTGCCGGGTGGCGAAGGCACTCCATCGAGAGTGGATTGGTATTGACATTAATCCGGAGTACATTGCCAGGAGTCAGAGGCGTTTGGACTCATCCCCCGTTCAACTTGACTCGTTTGATCCAAGAGTACAGAGAGTGCCAAAGGATTTGCCTAAAGACGCGGCGGGGCAGGCAAGTCTTTTTGCCACAAACCCCGCCGGTCCCCGAGACAGGCGGGGGCTTTAGGGTGCTGGTAACTATTCAGCAAGAAACCAGGTTTTTCTCTGGCAAAGCGTGATTATTGGTGACAAAAAACCTGGTTTCTTCAGAGAGCCTGAATAGTTGCAAGTCCTGAACGGAGCGGCAACGTGTTATAATCAGGTCGAATCTTGCATGGCAACTCAATGGTAGGAAGCAAGCTATGAGTATGGATGAACTATTAGATTCCGTGCAAATTGTGACCGATAAAACTGGTCGGCGCCGCGCTGTACTCCTCGATTGGGCTGTTTGGGAAGAAATAGTGACGCGCCTCCGGCGAGCAGAAAAAGCCCGAGTGCCAAGTAGGCAGACGGATAGCGACACCTGGGACTTAGCGATGGCCCGTGAGGAGGCAGCTTACCAACGTCTGCACAAAAAACTGCTCGACTTGTACGCTGGACAATACGTGGCTATCGCCCATGAGCAGTTGGTTGATCACGACCCGGATGGGGCTACCCTTTACTTACGAGTACGCCGGCAGTTTCCGGGTGAATTTGTGCTAATCACGCCTGTACAACCTCAACCGGAGGAAGAGTACGTTGTCTATTCTCCTCGCCTCGTAGCTGGAGCTTAGGAGTGGCAGTGTACAGTCACGACTATAACAGCAATTACCACCCGCCTATGCCTGTAGTGGAAATCTGGGTGTCGAGCCTTGAGAATCCAGGCGAGGGTGTGGCCCTGACAGCTTTGGTTGATTCTGGATCTGATACAACCTTTATCCCCATCACCCATCTCCAGACTTTGAAGGCCGAGCGGGTGCGTAAGGCGCGAGTTCGTGGCATCAGAGGGGGAAGTTACTCAGTGGATATGTACATGGTGAAGATTGTGATTGGTCCTTATGAGCTTTTTGGAGTGCGCGCAGTTGGGGATAAACAAGGGGAGGTCATTCTGGGGCGCAACGTGTTGAACGAGTTGATCGTTACACTAAATGGCTTGGCGCACGAAGTCGTACTCTCGCGGTAGACGGCCGGTGTCATAGTCCTTACTCTCACGGTCGTTCAGGTGACCCATATTGACGTACAATTCGACGAGGAATTAGCCAACATCCTGGCCCGGCCGGAATCCTTCAACAAGCACCTCTACCGGCCGAACACCTATCTGCACAAGTGGTGGGCGCGGCGCTGCGGCAGCACCTTTCGCCTCATCCTCAAGCACCTGGTCGAAGACGATGCCCACCGAGATTACTTGACGGCCGGGGGGTTAGAAGGCAAGGTCATCTTGGACCCAATGATGGGGGGTGGCACAACCCTACACGAAGCCATCCGCCTGGAGGCCAACGTCGTCGGCGTGGATATAGACCCCATTCCCGTCTTGCAAGCCAGAGCCACTCTAACAGACGTTTCCCTGGACGACCTGACGGCCGCTTTTAACGACCTCAATCAAGTCCTCTATTCAACCCTGGCCCCTTACTTCACCACCCACTGCCCAACCTGCCAGGCGGAGACGGCCGTGCGCTTCACCCTCTACGGCCTGCGCCGCTCTTGCCACTGCGGCCCGGCCATCGTCGTAGACTCCCTGGAACTACGCCAGGAGCGTGACGGATCCATAATCTACCTGTGTCTTGGCTGCCAGGAGAATGATGAATGGCAGAACCACCCTACTCATCCTTCATCCTTCATCCTTCATCCTTCCGGCGAACGGCCGCCCATCGTCGAAAAGGGCCAGCCGGCCTGCTCTCGTTGTGGGGCGGTTTATGGGGATGACCTGACCATCCCTTTCTATGCCCGCTATGCGCCGCTGGTGGTGGTCGGCCGCTGCCCCCAACACGGTCTCTTTCA
>JBFMFT010000364.1:0-5619 GCA_040751925.1 Chloroflexota bacterium | reverse complement strand
AACCCACGTCTAACAACCGGTGGCATGGGTGGGGTAGTTCGACCAGCAGGCGGTGGAAGCCCGGCTGCGGCCGTGTCCGGCTGCGGGCGAAGGTGGCGGCCGACTGGCGGTAGAAGTCGCGGTTGAGCGCCAGAAGCCGCGCATTAACCTCTACGTCCATCAGTCAGAAACCAGGTTTTTGCCAAAAACCTGGTTTCTAAGCAGCCTCCTTGCCACGAATCTTGCGGCCGTTGGTCACAAACCATAAACGGCCGTCTTCCGTTCGCACCCAGACGGCCGGGTGGGCCAATTCGACGATACGGCCGGGCTGCCAACCTCCCTCGCGGCCGTCGTCCAGGTATATCTCCACTGGATCGCCCACCTTATACTGCTCTGTTAGCCGCGTTCTCATAGATTCCAGGTTTCTCAGCATCACCGCTGAGACGCGGAGGCCGCCGAGACAATCTGGAGGTTAAAAGTTGAAAGTTGAAGGTTGAAAGTTCAGAAAACCTTTAACTTTCAACCTTCAACCTTTAACCATCCTCTCGCGTTCTCTGCGGTGAACAGGTACGATTAGGGTTCAAGGGTGATTTGGGGGGCGAACAGTTCCGGCCGGCAGGGATTATAATCCGCTCCCAACACCACGCGATAATTAGACTCGTGCGGCGCGTCGCTGATTAGGTCTATCTGCTCCGGCCGCTGGTTGAAGATCCAGCTAATCAGCCAGTCATAAGACCCTTTGAGGCTAGAGCCGTAATAAGTAATTGTGGTTGTGGTATAGTCCTGGCGGTCGGCCGGGCCATCCACCGTTGCAAAGCCATGCCAGGCCAGGTTTTCGGCCGCCAGCCGCCCCAGGTCTGGGTTGGTCGTGCCATTGATCACCTCGACCACCAGTGGCGGCCGGGTCGCCCGGTTGAGGGCCGGCGGCAAGAACAGCCGTTGGAAATTATCGCGCAACTCCTCCCACACCGGCAACTGCACGGCCGCATTCGTCTCCGGCACCGTCCAGGAAATCACGTCCTTGTTGGGGACAACGTAGAGATTTTGCACCCCGTTTCCGCGCACGGCCGGGGCCAGGCTCGCCAGTTGCAGGATACGGCCAATGTCCAGGTCTGTCTCGACTGAATCCCGATAAGTCTCCCACAGGGTCGGAATCTGCGGCAGCAGGTTCAGGTCAACCCCCTGGTTCAGCATGGCCCGCAGCAGTTGTTGTTGCCGCCGGCCGCGATCAAAATCGCTGGTACTCAGGCGTGAACGGGCGTACCACAGAGCCAGGTCGCCGTCCAAATGGTGGATGCCCTGGGTCAGTGTAAACTGCTCCCAATTTTCCTCGACGGCCGGGTCCAGTTCCGGCGACTTTAGCCGCCAGTCGGTCAACGGGCAGCTAACCGCCAATTCCACGCCGCCCATCGCATCTACCACTTGCTTGAACCCACTGAAGTCCACGCGGGCATAATAGTGAATGGTCAGGCCAAAGTTGTACAGGATCGTGTCCTTCAGCAGCCGCACGTCCCCGCCCGGATAAACGACGGCCGCCGCGTGTGGCCCAGCCGTATTCAGCCGGTTCATCGTCCAGCCTGGTATGTAGACAAACAAATCGCGGGGCAGCGAAAGCATGGCCGCCGTCTTCGTCTGGCTATTGATGGACACAATGATCATTGTGTCCGTGCGGTTGAGGCGGCTGTTGGGGTCTGGCTGATCGCTGCCCAAGAGCAGGATATTGGTGATTGTCTCCTCTAACTCAAAGGTGGCTACCGGCGTGGGGACGGCCGTCGGCGGGGTGGCGCTGGGGCTGGCGCTGGGTTTGGCCGTCGGTACGAAGTTGGCCGGCGGCTCCACCGTTAGCGGCACGCCGGTGGGGGTAGCCGAAGGGGTATCGGTTGCGGTGGGGATTGGCGTGCGGCTGGGCGTCGTAGAAGGGGTCGGCGATGGCCCTGGCGAAGGGGTCTGGGTGATGGTGGGTGTATGGGTTGGCGTTGAGGGCGTCGCCGTGTCGGATGGCCCAATTGTTGGGGCGGCCAGGGGCGCCGCCGCCAGCGGCCGGCCGGCTGATAGACGACCCGAACCACGACCGGAGAAGGTGACGGCCGCCGCCCCCAAGACAACCAGCAACAAAGGCAAAATGAAACGCCGGAGGTGTGATGATACGCTCATAATCTCGGTAGAAACCAGGTTTTTCCGAAAACCTGGTTTCTTACCAGACCTACAGTTTTTCTCCGAATAGATGTTGCGTGCGGGCAAACAGGGCATAACCGGCCAGAAAAACCAGTACGGCCGTCACAAAGGTTCGCAACAGGTAGGCTGGGGCCATGCTGGCCGGCCCTGCGCTGCCCGTGTTGCCCCACAATACTGTCCGGTAGCCGTCAATCAGCGAAGCCATTGGATTCACCCAGCGCATGACGACGGCTGGATCAAAGGTAACGCCGAATAGGGTGGCCGTTGGCCCAAACAGATCCAACGGGTAAATGACCGGCGTTAGAAAGAACCAGGCCAGCATCAGTACGTCCAGAATCATCAGCACGTCGCGGTAGAAGACCTGCAGCGTCCCCAGGAAAAGGCAGAGACCCAGAGTAAAAATGAGTTGCGTCAGTAAGATGGCCGGCACCCACAGGGCGTGTATGGTTAGCCCCAGCCCGGAAGCGTACAAGAAAACCACTAGCACGACGAAGGCAATCAGGAAGTGTACGAGATTAGCCAGCACTGTTGCCGTTGGTAGCAACTCACGGGGAAAGTAGACCTTCTTGATCAGGGCGGAGCTGTTGGTGAAGGACATCGTGCCGCCAATGACGGAGCCACTAAAGAAGTTCCAGGGCAGCAGGCCAACCAGGACGAAGACCGGGTACTGGCGCAGGTTGCCAGATGGGGTCAGCACGGTAAAGACCAGGGTGAAAACCAGCATCATGAGCAGTGGATTGAGCAGGCTCCACAGCACACCCAGGATCGAGTTTTTGTAGCGCACCTTCAGGTCGCGCACAACGAGATTGTGTAGTAGGAAGCGGTAATGGAGAACTTGTCGCCAGTTAGCCCGCCAATCGCGCCAATTTGCTTCGGCCGTTGTTTCCATTGTCATAATCTGTTCCAGTGCATCCGGGCAGCGTCACCATCGAGTCGTGGAGGCGGCAGCGTAAGCCGCCTCTACTTCCGCCACGTGTTCCTCAATCCGGCGCACCGGCCGGATGCCCGCCCGCAATGTGTCCAGCCGGCCCGGCTCTTCCATCAACTCACGCAGCAAATCGCGCAAAGCTGCCACGTCGCCGGCCGGTGTCAACAAGCCATCCACGCCATGACGCACCTTTTCCGACAACGCGCCAATGTCTGAGGCAATGACCGGCACACCGGCGGCAAAAGCCTCCTGGATAATGAGCGGAGATGCTTCGTACCACAAAGTTGGCACCACGACGGCATCCATCTGGGCCAGCGTATCCCAAAACTCCGGCCGGGTCAACCGCCCCTCCAAACGAATACCTGGATGGCGGATGGCCTGGGCCAACGAGGCCACATAGTCGGGAAAAGCGGCCGTATTGCCATAGATTGACAGGTGGAAACCGTCGTGGGGCAGTTGGTTGGCCGCTTCCACCAGCACGTGTACTCCCTTCTGCCAGGCCAGCCCGCCAACGTAGGCCAGGCGCAGCTCGCCCGGCCCTGATGCCGGCCGCCGTGTTGCTAAGGGCCCGGCCGGCCCCTCAATTCCATGAAGAATAACCCGCATCCGGTCGGCGGCTACACCCAGGCGTTGGTATACCTGGTAGACAAACTCCGATGGAGCAATCAGCAGCCGGGCCTGCGCCAAAACCTGGCGCAGACGCCGCTCCCGTAGGGCAAAGAGCGGCGCGGGTAACGGGGCCAGCCAGGTGAAATCCTGCCAACCCGTGCGGGCCAGGGCGCAACGGCCGCAGTTCAACCACCAGCGCGGGCCATCACAGGTGACCTGGCTATCATTGGTAAGCAACTGAGCATTGGCGCATAGCCACCAGTAATCGTGCAGGGTAATGAGCAGGGGAATGGCTGCGTGGGCCGTAAAATCGGCGATGGCCGCCGGCCAGCCCATCAAATGTTGCAGGTGAACCACGTCCGGCTGGAAGCGGCCGGCCACCTCCGAGAAGGCCCGCAACAACTTAGCCTCGTTAAAAGCCGAGACAAAGCGGCGTATTGGCGTCACCGTACCCGACCAGGTGGCCCACATCTGCACCCCCTGTTCATCTTCCCAGGCCTCCAACCCGCTGCCCTCCGCGCTACGGCGATAGAGAATAGCCACCTGGTGACCACGGGCTACCAGATGGCGGGCCAGGGCCTGGGTGTAAAGCTCCGTGCCGCCAATTTGCTCCGGCACGAATTGGTGAACCAAATGGAGAATACGCATAATTCGTAGGTCACGTATTATACGTGACCTACCAAAAGCCGTTGATAGATCGTCAGCACTTGCTCTGTCACCCGTTCCCAGGTGTAATGAGCGGCCGTTTTACTTTGCCCCTTTTGCCCCATTCTCTCGCACAGGGCCGGATCGGTCAAGAGATGGTCAACGGCCGCCGCCAGGGCCGCCACGTCGCCGAAATCTACCAACAAACCATCCTCCCCCTCGCTGACGACGCCGGGAATACCGCCGGCCCGCGCCCCAATCACTGGCTTGCCATGCGCCCAGGCCTCTAGCAAGACAATCCCAAAAGAGTCGGTGCGCGACGGCAAAACCAGCGTTACACATTGACAGAGCAACGTCTGCTTGTCGTGTTCACTGACCAGGCCCAACGGCCGCACGTACTCTCTGTCTACTGCGCTCAGGCTACGATAAAAGCGGGCAAACTCTGGGGCAATCTGGCCGACCAGGGCCAGGCACACCGGCCGTCCTCTGGCCCGCAAAGCCATGACGGCCTGCGCCGCATGAATCGCGCCTTTATCAAAACTGACGCGGCCGATGAATAACACCAGTGGGTCTACCAGCCCATAGCGGCGCCAGTGTTCGGGGTCGGCCGCCACCATCGGCACGGGCTTGAGGCCACTGCCTACTACCTCTACGCGCCCGGCCGGCGCGCCCCAGCGAACCAGCCCCTCCTTCTCCACCGAGGTCAAGGTCAGGGTCGCGTCCGCGTCGCGTAGTAACTGTCGCTGGTGATCCATGCGATTGTTCAGGGCTACGCGGTCGGCCGGCCCCGTCCCCAGGTGAGCAAAAGGGGTCACGACGAAGGGGAGTCGGCGGGCGCGGGCAAAACGCCAGGCGGCCATCATCGCCCCTTCCCAGGAGAGATTAAAGCCATGAACCAGCTCATGGCCGCCGGGCAGCGCGGCCAGCCGCTCGTCCAGGCCCAATAGGGCCGGCACAAAACGGGCCATCCAGGCCAGCAACGCCGGCCGCTCGCCGGGTAGCGCGGCCAGCAGCACCATTGCCTTGCGCCAGGCCAACAGCGTCCAACGGCCGCCGGGCAGCGGCCGCAAGGGGCAACGCACAATGTGAATGCCCCCCCGCTCCTCCTGGCGAGGCAGCGGCGGGGCTGGCGACCTTTGCCAGAAGTCGCTTTCCAGGCGGGCCGCGCTGGTGACAACGGTAATAGAATGGCCGCGGTCGGCGAGGTGGGTTGCCAGGGCGTGCGCGTAATACTCCCCTCCACCCGGCACAGGCGGGAAGGCCGGCGTAACAAAGAGCAACTT
>JBFMFT010000363.1:0-5621 GCA_040751925.1 Chloroflexota bacterium | reverse complement strand
GGAAGTTGGTGTTGGTGTTGGTGTTGTTCTTTTTGGGGTAGTGTAGCATGGGGGGTTAAACAGGGTGTTTAAGGGTAGGGGTTTTGTCGAGGTGTGGAGGGGGTAAAGTAGACATTGGCGGGAACAGACAGGATTCACAGGATTCACAGGAGTCACGAAGAACACGAAGTGGCAAAACTAGCGGATTGGTTTCCAGTTGGGTTATAATGGTCTACACCATTCATTCAGTAAACAGTAACCAGTCGGTCAGACTGGTTACTGAACACTGGTCACTGATACATGTTGACCCACGCGCAGACCATCAACCGTCAGAGTTCGGCCGCCCCCCTCTATACGCAGATTGTGGAGAACCTACTAGAGCGCATCGAGGCCGGCGAGTTAGTCCCTGGCGACCGCCTGCCTTCGGAGCGCGACCTGAGTGAGACGTTGGGCGTGAATCGCCTGACCTTGCGGCGCGCGCTGCGGGTCTTGGAGGAACGAGGTCTGCTGGTACGCCGGCAGGGAGCTGGTACCTACATTGCCGCTCCCAAGATCGAGCGGCCGGCCGGCCGCCTCACCTCGTTCACCAGGGGGATGCAGCGGCGTGGACTGATCCCCGGCGCGAGGATCATTCTGTTTGAGGAACGGCCGTTAGAGCGGGCGGCGGCCGAGGAGTTGGCCTTGCCCGTCGGTTCGCCGGGTTACGTTGTTCACCGGCTACGTCTGCTCAACCAGGAGCCGGTTCTGTTGGAACGTTATCTCATTCCGGCCGACCGTTTCCCGGATTTGGCCCAACACGATCTGGTCAATCGCTCCATGTATGCAATCATGCAGAGCGAGTATGGGGTGGTGGTCGGCCGGGCGCGGCAGAGTTTGGAGCCGGTCGTCGCCACCGAGTACGAAGCCGAGTTGCTCGGCGTCCGGCCGGGCGCGCCCCTGATGTTGGAACGACGTCTGAGCTTCGACCAGGACGGGCGGCCGGTGGAGCAGGGCAAGGATTTATATCGCGGCGACCGTTTCCGCTTTGTGACGGAGATGGCGCCGCTAGAGTAATGCGTATTGCGTAATGCGTAATTCGTCAAGAGTTACGCATTACGGAATACCAGGTCGAGGCTTTGACATGATGACCTTTTCCGAACTCCTCACCCCCGAGCAAGTCGTCCGCGTCCACGAGGCGTCGCTGGAGATATTGGAGCAGGTTGGGATGCAGGTCCGCAACCAGCGGGCGCGTGAGATATTAGCCCGTCATGGTTGCCCGGTAGACGACCAGACGGAGCGGGTGCGCTTCCCGCGCGCGGTGGTTGAGCAGTTCCGCCAGGCCATGCCGCCCAAGTTTACCTTCTACGGCCGCGACCCCCGTTACGACCGCACGCTGCCCGACGACCGGCCGGTCATCATCACCGGCAGTTCCGCACCCAACATCATTGACCCGGTGACCGGCCGCGAGCGGCGCGCCCGTTCCGACGACATTGCCCGCATTGCCCACCTGGTCAACGAACTGCCGGCCTACGACGTGTTCTCCATCTCCACTTTAGCCGACGACGCCCCGCCAGGCCAGTTTAGCCTCTCCCGCTTCTATCCGGCCCTCAAGAATTGCCTCAAGCCCATTCGCGGCAACACCCCCAACCTGGACGACGCCCGGCAGATTCTCCAACTGGCTTATCTGATTGCCGGCAGCGAAGAAGCCTATCGAGCCCATCCCTTTATTACCCATCATTATTGCCCGTGCGTCTCGCCGCTGACAATGGATTTCGACTCGACCGAGGGCCTGCTATTCTTCACCGAACAGCAATTACCCAGTTATCCGACCATTGTGCCAAACGCCGGGCTAACTTCGCCGCTCACCTTAGCTGCCACGCTGGCCCAGGGCAACGCCGAGTTTTTGGCGGCGGCCGTCCTGACCCAGATGGTTCAGCCTGGCACGCCCATTATTTACAGTACGCTGTCCACTGTGGCCGACATGCGGACGGGGGCTTACGCGCCGGGGGCCATCGAGACGGGCATCCTGCATATCGGACACGCCCAGATGGCCCGCTTCTACAACGTGCCGTGCGGCGGCTACATCGGCCTGACCAACGCCAAAGTCAACGACGCCCAGGCCGGTTACGAAACGGGGATGTCGGCCGTCGCCGGTCTGTTGGGCGGCGTGGACTTTTTCAACGTGGCTGGCCTGCTGGACGCTCTGATGGCCTTCGACTTTGCCAAAGCGGTCATTGACGACGAAATTGGCCTGATGCTCAAACGCATCCAACGGGGTTTTGAGTTCAGCGAGGAAGAACTGGCCCTGGATGTGATCGCCGAGGTGGGCCCGGCCGGGATGTTTGCCGACACCCAGCACACGTTGGAGCGGATGCGTACCTGCGCCGTCCTGCCAGAAATCGCCGACCGCGATATGCGGCTACAGTGGGAGGAAAGAGGAGCCTTAGACTCCCAGGCGCGGGCCATGCGCCGGGTGCGCGATATTTTGACGCGAGACAACCCGGCCGTCTTCTCGCCAGAAGTAGACGCCCGTATTCGGGCCGCCTTCCCGGGTCTGGTGGCTGGCGATTCTGTGCCGCCGGCCGGTTGGCGACCCCAGGAAGCAGTCCCAACCCGCCTGTCACGAGAGGAGCGGCGACAGAGGCGGCGAGAAGCGTGAGGCGTGAAACGTGAGGCGTGAAACGTGAGGCAATTTCTGTTCACGTTTTACGTTTCACGAACAGGAAATGAGCAAGTCGTTTATGAAAGATCAAGCGCGTATCGTCATCATCGGCGGGGGGATTGCCGGCTGTAGTATTGCCTATCATCTGGCGATGATGGGCCAGGCCGACGTGATTCTATTAGACAAGGGGGAGTTGACCAGCGGCTCCACCTGGCACGCGGCCGGGCTGGTGACCCAATTCCACACCTCGCCCAGCCTGATGCGGATGCGGATTTATAGCGTAAATCTTTACCGCCACCTCCAGGCTACTGACTTGAGCGGAGGAGCAGGGGAGCAGGGGAGCCGGGGAGCAGGGGAGCAGGGGAGCAGGGGAAACGAATCACCCCTGCGCCTCCGCACCCCTGCCCCCCTGCTTTCCTCAGTCCCCGTCATCTGGCACCAGGTGGGCAGTCTCCGCCTGGCCTCCACCCAGGATCACTTCTGGCTGCTCAAGCGGCAGGTGGGCCAGGCGAAGGCGTTGGGGATGGACGTGGAGGTGATTTCGGCGGCCGAAGCCCTGCGTATCTTCCCCTACATGACGGACGCCAGTCTGTACGGGGCACTCTACATCCCCGGCGACGGTCACCTGGATCCCAGTGGGGCGACCTTCGAGTTGGCCCGCTGGGCCAGGGCGATGGGCGTCCAGACTTATACGGGCGTGCGAGTGACAGGCATTCAGCTTTCGGCGGCCGGGGCCGTCCAGCGCGTCCAGACCGATCACGGCGACATACGGACAGAATTGGTGATCAACGCGGCCGGGATGTGGGCCCCCCAGGTGGGGGCGATGGTGGGCGTCAATCTGCCCATGGTACCGCTCGTTCACCAACACCTGACGACGCGGCCGATCCCCGGCTACGAACTGCCCCGCGACACCCCTGTTCTGCGCGACCCTTACCACCTTTTTTACATGCGCGAGGAGGGCAAGGGCTTTCTCATCGGCGGCTTTGAGGTCGAACCCCAAGCCTGGTCGGTGGACGGCGTTCCCTGGGACTTCACCCAGAAGCTCCTGCCGCCCGATTGGGAGTTGTTTGAGCCAATCATGGAGGGAGCCATTCGCCGCGTGCCTATTTTGGCCCAGGCCGAGGTAGCGCATTTGCTCAATGGCCCGGAAGCCATCACGCCGGACAGCCGGCCGCTCCTGGGGCCAGTACCGGGGTTAAGGGGCTATTGGGTAGCGGCCGGTCTCTCCCACACCGGCTTTGGCGCAGGTGGGGCCATTGGGCAAATCATGGCCGAGTGGATTATCGAGGGTGAACCATCCTGGCCCACCCACGAATTCAACGTGCGCCGTTTTGGTACCATCTACCAGGATCGCCACTTTACCACTGAGCGGGCGCGGGAATCGTACCGCTACTATTACTTCCTGCGCTATCCGAACGACGAAAACGAGTCGGTGCGGCCGTATCGCCGCAGCCCTCTCCATACACGATTGGAAGCCCTGGGTGCGGTCTTTGGCGAAAAGAATGGCTGGGAGCGGGTCAACTACTTTGACCCCGGCCGGCCTTCACGCCGGGCCGGAGCCGACCAAAAGACGTGGGGCTGGGGGCGGCCGCCCTATTTCGAGCAGGTGGGCGAGGAACACCGGGCCGTGCGCGAACGGGCAGCCCTTTTTGACATGACCTCCTTCGGCAAGATTGACGTGCGCGGCACCGGCGCGCTGGCCCTGCTGCAAAAAGTGACCGACAACAACCTGGACAAGCCGGTGGGCAGCCTGACCTATACCCAGATGCTCAATGGGCGAGGCGGCATCGAGAGTGATCTAACCGTCATGCGGTTGGCTGACGACACTTTCCGAGTGATTACGGGCAGCAACTTCGTGGCGGCCGACCTGGGCTGGCTCATCATGCACGGCCCCCAGGATGGTAGCGTGGAAATGCAGGAAGTGACCGACGAATGGGCCTGTATCGGCCTTTGGGGGCCTTTTGCCCGCCACGTTTTGCAAGCGGTCTGTCCCGACGACGTGAGTAACGCCGCCTTTCCCTATATGACGGCGCGGACGGTGACGATAGATGGGGTGGAAGTTCTGGCCCAGCGAGTGACCTACGTGGGTGAATTGGGCTGGGAGTTTTACGCGCCGAACGAGCAAGCTGGCCGGGTGTGGGATGGACTCCTGGCGGCCGGACAACCATACAACATCCGGCCGGCCGGTTACAAGGCCCTGGACTCCTTACGCTTGGAGAAAAGCTACCGCTATTGGAGCGCGGACATTACACCCACCGACAACCCTTACGAAGCCGGTCTGGGCTTTTGCGTGCGCTTGAATAAGGGGGAGTTTATCGGCCGCGAGGCCTTGCTGGCCGCTAAAGCGCAGGGGATTCAGCGCAAGCTGTGTACGCTGGCGATGGATGGGGATAGTTGTGTTCTGTATGGAGGGGAGGCGGTTTATCGGGATGGGCGGGTGGTCGGCCGGCTGCGGAGCGGCGGTTATGGCTACACGGTGGGTAAGAATATCGGCCTGGCCTACCTGCCCCTGGAACTGGCGGCGGAAGGCACACCGCTTGAGGTGGAGGTATTTGGCGAGAGGGTAGCGGCGGAGGTGGCGGCCGAGGTGTTGTATGACCCAAAGGGTGAATACCTCCGGAACTAACGCTGCCTTACCGTCTGGTCAGCTTGGTTCATACGCTCCAATTCCATGGCTCGATTTTTTCGACCTGAAGGGAAGTGACGCCCGGAAACAAGACATCGGCAATCATTCATTCGGGCACCAAATGGGTAGAGCCGTCGCATCATGGTAAGCAGGGTGCGGGCTGGGTGTTGAGCAAATGCTCCGATAGAGCCATGCCTTGCTCCTTGAGCTGCGTCGCCAGTTCCACCCCCACATAGCGGTAATGCCAGGGTTCATAATAAAACCCCGTCACCTCGTAGGCGTCTTGGGGATAGCTCAATGTGAAGCCGTATTCGTGGGCGTGAGCCAGCAGCCACACCCCTTCGCCCGTATCGGCAAACAAGTGGGTCAACTCGT
>JBFMFT010000362.1:0-5647 GCA_040751925.1 Chloroflexota bacterium | reverse complement strand
GGACAATCTCAACCCGACGACCCGGCCGTCACTCGCGCCCGCATTATGGCTGCCCAGGCCGACCGGCCGGGGCCACGCAACCTGTCCCCTCTGACCTATACCCCCTGCGTCAGTGGCTTTGCCGGCGCCTACCCCTGCAAAAACGTTGACCTGATGGCCTTCATTCCACTGTCTACCATGAGCGCCAGCACGGCGGCCGACCTGTGGGGCTGGACGGACCCCCTGGACGGCAAAGAGTACGCCCTGGTGGGTCTGGATAACGGCACGGGCTTCGTGGACATCAGCGACCCCGAGAATCCGGTCTACCTGGGCAAATTGCCCACCCACTCCGGCAGCCTCATCTGGCGCGACGTGGAGGTTTATGGCAATTACGCTTACGTCGGCAGCGAAGCTAGCAATCACGGCATCCAGGTCTTTGACCTGACCCAGTTGCGTACCGTCACCAACCCGCCGGTCACGTTCACGGAGACGGCCCACTACAACCAGGTCAGCAACACCCACACCATCATCATCAACGAGGACAGCGGCTACGCCTTTGCTAATGGCACCAACACTTGTTCTGGCGGACTGCACATCATCAACCTGCAAGACCCCATCGCGCCTACCTTCGCTGGTTGCTTCAGCAGTGACGGCTACACCCACGAAAGCCACTGTATCATCTACCAGGGGCCAGACGTGGAACACCAGGATCAGGAGATTTGCTTTGCCGCTAACGAGGACACCCTGACCATCGTGGACGTAACCAACAAGAGCGCGCCGGTGCAATTGTCGCGCACACCTTACAGTGGTGTAGGCTACACCCACCAGGGCTGGACGACGGCCGACCAAACCTACTTCCTCCTGGACGACGAACTGGACGAATCGTTCTATGGGCATAATACGCGCACCCGCGTCTGGGACATCTCAGACCTGGATGCGCCGACAATCATTGGCTACTACAGCGGCCCCACGCCGGCCATTGATCACAACCTCTACGTCAAAGGCGGTTACGCTTACGAGGCCAATTACCAGGCCGGGCTGCGTATCTTGGACTTGAGCGACGTAGCCAACGCCAACCTGGACGAAGCGGCCTACTTTGACACCTATCCCAGCGGCAACAGCGCGGCCTTTGATGGGGCCTGGGGCACCTATCCCTACTTTGCCAGTGGCCTGGTCATTGTCAGTGGCATTGACGAAGGGCTGTTCATTTTGCGGCCGGACTTAGACGTTGATTTTGCCCTGACCGCCGATGATACGACGCTGGACGTGTGCCAGCCGGGTAGCGATCACACGACCCTGGACGTAGCCAGTCTGCTCGGTTTCGTGGGGAGTGTTACCTTGAACGCGGACAACCTGCCGGCCGGGGCGACGGCCGCCTTTGACCCCAATCCGGTCATCGTGCCGGGCGCAAGCGTTTTGACGACGACGGTGGTCGGGGCAGTGGCCGGCACGTACCCCATTACGGTCACAGGCGTCGGTGGCACGATTACCCACGCCATTGGCCTTAGCCTCAACGTCTTTGACGCTTTGCCAGGCACACCGACTCCCGTGTCTCCGGCCGACCACGCGCCTGACCAACCCACGCGGCCGACCTTTACCTGGACGGCCGCCAGCCAGGGTGGTAGTTATACGTTGGAGGTAGCCACCGACGCCGACTTCACCAACGTAGTCGCCTCGGCCGCCGGTATCCTGGGCGTATCCCACACGTTAGCCGACGAACTGGTGGAGGATACCGTCTATTACTGGCGGGTAAGGGCGGAGAACCGTTGTGGCGGAGGGAGTGATTCGGCCGTGTGGAGCTTCGTCACCCGGCCGCCGGCCGGCCAATGCACAACTGGCACGACGCTAACCGAGTTGTGGCGTACCGATCTGGAAACCGGCACAGAAGGCTGGACGCACAGCGGCGACAACGACACCTGGGCAACTTCCGACGCCCGCACCCACAGCGGCCAGACCGCCTGGTACGCCGAGGCGCTGGACGAGGTGAGCGACCAGCAGCTTGTCTCGCCGCCCGTCACTCTCCCCGCCCTGCAATCGTCCAGCGCGCTCCAGTTCTGGAATTACCAGCACATCATGGATCGCTCCTCAGCCAGTTGTTACGATGGGGCCATTCTGGAAATCAGCAGCGACGGTGGGGCCACCTGGACCCAGTTGGAGACCGAATTGTTGACTGATCCCTATAATGGCCCGGTCTATGCCAGCCTGCAAAACCCCCTGGCCGACCGTAACGCCTGGTGTGGCGACCCCCAAGACTGGCTGAACTCGGTGGTAGACGTGACGGCCTACGCCGGCCAGACGGTGCAGTTCCGCTTCCGCCTGGGTACGGATGACCGCTTCGGCCGCGAGGGATGGTACATTGATGACGTTGCGGTACAATCCTGCTCACCAACTAACGCACAGTACCAAAAGCTTTACCTACCTGTCACACTGAAAAGTGGGGAGTGAAGAATGAATACAGCCCCTAACTCTTCAATCCAAAATCTAAAATCCAAAATCCAAAATCGGCCATGACTCCCAAGTACCCCGACCGCGCTCACCTGGCCCACCTACCCACGCCCCTGGAAAAGCTGGAGCGCTTGAGCCAACACCTGGGCGGGCCGCAGCTTTACGTCAAGCGCGACGACCAGACGGGCCTGGCGACGGGTGGCAACAAGGCGCGCAAGCTGGAGTTTCTGGTGGCCGACGCGCTGGCCCAGGGCTGCGACCACTTGATTACCACTGGCGCGTCCCAGAGCAATCACTGTCGCCAGACGGCCGCCGCCGCCGCCCGCTATGGCCTGGGGTGCAGCCTGGTCATGCGCGGCCAGGCCCCAGCCCAACTGGCCGGCAACCTCCTCTTGAGCCAGCTATTGGGAGCGCATTTCTACTGGACAGGCGACCAGTCGCCCAATCAGGTAATGACCGACGTGGCGGCCGAACGGCGAGCCAGCGGCCGCCACCCTTACCTCATCCCCCTGGGCGGCTCCAACGTCATGGGGGCCACCGGCTACGTCCTGGCGATGCAGGAGTTGATGGAGCAACTGGCCGCTCAACATCTACCTATTGATTTTATCGTGTTTGCCAGCAGCAGCGGCGGCACCCAGGCCGGTCTGGCCCTGGGCGCGTTGGTCTATGGCTTCCAGGGCCAGATTCTAGGCATCAGCGTTGACCTGGAGGCTGAAGCCCTCAAGATGCACGTCGGCGCGTTAGCCACCGCCACCGCCACCCACCTGGGCCTGGGCACAACCTCCCTGGCCGGTCAGATAGAGGTCAACGATGACTACCTGGGCGGCGGCTACGCTGTCATAGGCGAGACCGAACGAGAAGCCATTCGCTTGATGGCCCAGTTGGAGGGGATTCTGCTAGACCCCGTTTACACCGGCCGGGCCATGGGCGGCCTGATTGACCTGATTCGTTGGGGAGCTTTCACGCGCGGCCAGAATGTTCTCTTTTGGCACACCGGTGGCACGGCCGCCTTGCCTGCTTTTGCCGATCAATTGTGATAAGGTACCTGCTCCTGCGAAAATAGGACGCTGATGACGCGGATGGACGCGGATGAACGCTGATTTTCGTTCGCCGTGGTGCGTCACCGCCCATGTAAACTCCTGCGAAAATAGAACGCTGATGACGCGGATGAACGCTGATTTTCATTCATCGCGGCGGGCTGCCGCCCACGTAAACTCCTCCTGGGCAGCGGCTGTGGCTCCTTCCAGGCGCAATAGTTCCTCTTTGCGTGGGAGGCCCCAACGGTAGCCGGCCAGGTGGCCGTCGTTGCGGACGACGCGGTGGCAGGGGATGACCAGGGCGGTCGGGTTGGTGGCGCAGGCGTGGGCGACGGCCCGCACCGCGTCCGGCCGGCCGATGGCCTGGGCCACCTGGCTGTAGGTGCGGGTCTGGCCGTAAGGGATGGCCTGGAGGGCTTGCCAGACCTGTTTCTGGAAGGCGGTGGCCTGAATATCCAGGGGTAAGTTCAGGTGGGGCTGGCGGCCGTCCAGGTAACCCAAAATGCTGGCGACCCACTCCTGCAACTCCTGGTCGTCGTGAACCAGCGTGGCCTGGCTAAATTCGGCGACCAGGTCTTGGGTCAACTCGGCTTCCGAATCGCCTAGCCGGACGGCGCAGATGCCGCGCCCGGTGGCGGCGACCACGAGATAACCCAGCCGGCAGGCGACGGTGGTGTAGAAGATGGTCTCGCCCCGGCCGCCTTTCTGGTAGGTGCGCGGCGTCATGCCCAGTTGGGGGATGGCCTTGGTGTAAAGGCGGCTGCTGGAGCCGAAACCGGCGCTATAGATGGTTTCGGTAATCGGCTCACCATTCTTGAGAGCTTGCTTGACGTGCTTCATACGACATTCCTCGGTGTATTGCAGGGGGGAGATTCCCACTACGCTGGTAAAGACGCGCTGTAGGTGGGAAGGGCTGGTGGCGAATTGCTCGCCCAGGCTGGTCAGGGTGAGCGGCTCGTCGAAGTGGGTTTGGATGTGGCGGCAGACAGCCTGGATGAGTTGCAGGTGCGGGTGGCCGGGGGTGATTTGGTCGGAGCGGCAACGCTGGCACGGCCGGAAACCGGCTCGTTCGGCCGCCTCTGGTAGCTCGTAGAAGGCGACTTGCTCGCGGTGGGGTTTGCGCGAGGGGCAGGACGGCCGGCAATAGATACCGGTCGAACGCACGGCGTAGACAAACAACCCGTCGTAGTTTTCATCTCTGGTCAGGACGGCCTGCCAGCGCATCGTTTCATCTTGCTCTTTGACCATCTTTCATCCTCCGTTGCTTGTATTCAGAGTGATGGTCTTATAGTACGACAAACGGCCGGGGGAGTCTATCCAAATCTTGCGGCCGAATTGGGAGAAGGGAGGGGGCGCGCTACGTGGCGGTTATGGTGATTGATTGATTGATTTGATTCAATAATCATTCAATTATCGGCGTGGTTGACACGCTGGTTTGGATCCACGAAGGACACGAAGTGGCACGAATCTGCTTGCCTGCGGTCGTTTACGTGGCATGGGTTGGGGGCGGCCGAGGGGGTCGCCGTTTTTTTAGTGTAGTGTACAATAGGAGGTTAAACAGGGTGTTTAATCGGGAATAGAATCCCAGAGCGAACTGTACACGGACACCGACGACATAGGCAAGGAGACCGTCCAACACGCGAGGCATTTCAGGATCGCGATAATCCTGGTGAATGAAAACATGGCTAAAGTAATATCTGAGCGCGAAGAAAGCAGCGTCCGGCTTCTGAGGTTGGAGGTGACCGAGGACGAACTGGCTCTCCTGGTTGCCTGTCTCGATTTCACCATGGACGAAGGCGACGACGAGATTTTAGAAAACATCTGTGGGGCTTATCGGGATGAAGTTGAAGGAATCCGAGAGGACCTGGACCTGGCCTTACACCTGGAAACTGAACAGGGTCTTTCTGCTGAAGCTCAACTAGCGCCGGCCGATTGAGGCGTGCCGCTAACAGGCTTGATCAGGAGATCGGCCTGAGCAGGCAGGAGAGTTTGAGCTTATGGAGGGAAAGATTAACCCAAAACTATGGGTGATTGTAATGATAGCAGTAGCCGTAATCGGATGTATCGGGGGCATCGGTGCGGCGATCATTGGTATTTTGCCAGAGGTGATTGAGAATTCTAGCCAACCAACTCCCACTCTACAACGAGTACAACCGACCGAAGCCACGCCCAATCCAACGTCGTTT
>JBFMFT010000361.1:0-5661 GCA_040751925.1 Chloroflexota bacterium | reverse complement strand
GTGGTCGCCCCGGCCGCGGCCGATAACCTGGACGTGAGATACTCGGTTTCTAAGAAGAAACCGAGTTTCTTGATGGAGAGTGAGCGTGGCTTCGCCGACGTGGAGTGCGCGTAGTAAGGGAACGATCTTGATCATCCTGAGCGTGCTGTTGATGCTGGCGATCTACAGCGTGCGCGGCCTGCTCATTCCCTTTATCCTGGCCGTCGTCGTGGCCTACGTGGTGGAGCCGCTGGTCAACCTGCTGCACCGGCGGCTGCGCCTCAAACGGGGGCTGGCGATTGCCATCGTCTACTTGCTAATTTTGGCCGGGCTGGTTGCCATTCCAGTTACCACCATCCCTCAACTCATTACCCAGGCCAATAATCTCATCAACAACACACCGCGTTACCTGCAACAACTGGGGGAGTTCTTGCAACGGCCGTTGGTCATCGCTGGCTACACCATCCCGCTCAATGAGCTGCCCCTGGAGGAAGCCTACGCCGAATTGAGCCGGAATTTGTTGCAGATTTTGCAGACAGTCGGCCGCGAATCGTTGAACATCTTTGGCAGCGTAGCCAGCGCGACCCTTTCCACCCTGGGCTGGACCATCGTGGTACTGGTGCTATCCTTCTACATGGTCAAGGATTATCGCCAGTTATGGGGCGGAACGGTGGGCCTGTTTCCCCAGGATTACCAGAGCGACATCTACCGGCTCGGCCGCGAGATTAGCGCAACCTGGAACGCCTTTCTACGCGGACAGTTGATCCTGGGCCTGATCATTGGCTCCATTACCTTTGTGGCGGCGACGATTCTAGGGCTGCCTAACAGCTTGCTCTTGGGCATCCTGGCTGGCTTTCTGGAGTTTATTCCCAACATCGGCCCGGCATTGGCGGCCATTCCGGCCATTGTGATTGCCCTCTTCCAGAATGAACAAAGCTGGCTGGGGGCCGGCCTGTCGCCCTTCATTTTCGCCTTGATCGTCCTGGGAGTCTACGTGCTGATTCAGCAGATTGAGAACATCGTTTTGGTGCCGCGCATTATCGGCCGCAGCCTCAGTTTGCACCCCCTGGTGGTTTTTGTGGGCGCGCTGGCCGGGGCCAGTGTGGCCGGAATCTTGGGCATCTTGTTAGCGGCCCCTTTGCTGGGTACGGCCCGGCTGGTGTTCTTATACATCTACCGTAAGCTACGGGATTTGCCCGCTTTTCCCGACGCTACCGCGCCGGCCGTTCCCCTGGCGGCGCAAGCCACAGGAGGGGCCGATGGAGACGAACCCCTTTCACTTCCGGCCGGCGCGCCTGAGTGACGAAGCGGCAGTCCGCCAATTATCTGCCTCCATCTGGGACGGCCACGATTACGTGCCGGATTGCTTTGCCGATTGGGTAGCCGACCCACGCGGCCAGTTTACGGTGGTTTACGAAGGCGACCGGCTGGTGGCCTTTGGCAAACTGAGCGAATTGGGGCCGGGCGAGGGGTGGTTGGAGGGGTTGCGGGTGGCTATCGAAGCGCGCGGCCGGGGACTGGGGCGGCTACTGCACAATTACGCCGTCGAATTGGCTGACCAGCTTGCCATGGGCAAGCTGCGCTTTGCTACCGCTTCGGACAACCAGGCGGTGCATAAGATGGCTGCCGACACGGGCTTCCGCTTGCTTGGTCGTCACTGGCTGGCAAGCGCGGAGGCCGGCGCAGCGATGGATGAAGGCGGAAGGGTGAAGGATGAGGAGGGTCTGGCCTCCCCTTTCATCCTGGTGACCGACCTATCGGCCGCCCAACGCTGGCTGGAGCAGTCGGCCGTCTATCAGGTTGGTGGTGGGCTGGCTGAAGATGAGTGGATTTGGTACGAGATTCGGCCGCGCCTGGCTGAGTGGCAGCAGCAAGGGCGGCTGTACTGGTGGACAGACGTGCGCCGCCCAGCGGCCGGGGCGACGCACGGCCGGGGGCTGGTCATTGTTCACCGCACCGAGCCGGAGACACTGTGGGTCAATCTGGCGGCCATCGAAGCGGCCGCTTGGCCGGCCCTGGCGGTTGATTTGCGCGGGCTGGCCGCTCACCTGACCGCCAGCCGCCTGGAAACCAAGCCCCTGGCGGCCCTTACGCCGGTCGAGGCTCTGCGGGCGGCCGGCTGGCAGGTGGAGCCGGATTTACAGATGTGGGTATTTGAGCGTACAATAGGGACGTAGGGCGTATGTCGTAGGTCATTACGCATGACGCAATGCAGAATACGCGATATTCATCATGGAGGTACATAATGAGTTCACACAATGGTCACGAGCAAGAGCCGGAACACATCGCCGAGACGGATAATTTCTTTGTCTGGCGCACAATGGAAGACGACGGGTATATCTACCACATCGAGTTGGGGGCGGTCACGCTGCACCTACTCTCGGAGGAATGGGACGAGTTGGTGGAGTTGGTTGGCAGCGTGGACTGAGTGAGGAGTGATGAGTGATGAGTACCGGGTTACTCACCACTCATCACTCACGACTTGGTACTGGAGGCCGCCATTCCAAAGGAAGATCGCCCGATCTATACCCCGATGATGCGCGATATGCCGGCCGGTGACCGGCCGCGCGAACGACTGGCCCAGGTGGGAGCGCGGGCCATGTCTACGGCCGAACTCCTGGCTATCGGCCTGCGGACGGGTGTGAACGGCGAGAACGTCTTGCGGCTGGCCGAACGGTTACTGGCCCAGTTTCAGGGCTTGTCGGGGTTGGCGCGGGCCACAATTGCTGAATTGACGGCCGTCAAGGGGATCGGCCAGGCCAAAGCCATTGAAATCAAGGCGGCCCTGGAACTCGGCCGCCGCCTGATGGCCTCCACCCCAGAGGAACGTCCGCGCGTCACCTCACCGGCCGAAGCGGCTAACCTGCTCATGTCGGAGATGGCTCTTTTGGAGCAGGAACATCTACGCCTGGTTCTGCTGGATACGCGGAACAACGTGCTAGGGACGCCAACCCTGTACGTGGGCAGCCTGAATACGTCGGTGGTCCGCATTGGCGAAATCTTCCGCGAGGCCATCCGCGTCAACGCCGCCGCCCTCATCGTGGCCCACAACCATCCCTCTGGCGACCCTGCCCCCTCGCCAGAGGACGTGAACGTGACGCGGCAAATTGTGAAGGCCGGCCGCCTGCTAGACGTGGATGTGTTGGATCATCTGGTGATCGGCCGCCAGCGTTACGTTTCCTTGAAGGAGCGGGGGCTAGGTTTTGAGTAGAAACATAGGGCGAGGATTTGGGGATTAGGGGATTAGCAAAGTAGAAATCCCCCAATCCCCTAGTCCCCGCGAAGTTCCATTGGGAGTGACCTCTCCTAATCTTTTAGATAACGGCGAGCTAGGCGAGCCTTTTTACCCCTTCCGCCACGAGCGAGGACAGACGACGGCCGCCGGCTGGGCCCCCTGGTGGCTGCCAAAAAGTGAGGCGACGGAGCCTCGCCCCGGCTACCGCCCCCTGGCCCTGGACGGCCGGCTTACCCAGCAGGTGCGGCTGCCGCGTGGCGTGCAGGTGGCCGGCCTGTACCAGCAGGCGGCGGTGGTCAAAGGGGACGCCTACGTTTTTTCGGCCGAGGGGCGCGAGTGGCCAGCCGGCGCGGGCCCGGCCGGGCTGCAATTGCAAATTGGGCTAGACCCGTTGGGCGGCCTGGATCCAACCAGCCCGGTCGTTTTGTGGAGCAAGGTGGTGGGGCCGGCCATGGAGTGGCAATCGCTACAGTTGGCCGTAACGGCCCAGGCGGCGGTAGTGACCGTTTACCTGAAGACGATAGGCTCACCGCCAGCGAGCGAGCAGGCAGCCGGCTGGCGCAACGCTCGCCTGGAAGCGACCGGGCTACTTCGCCTTAGCCGCAAAGTGGTGGGCGAGGGTGACACCTACATTGCCGTCACGCCAGAACCTCTACGGCCGGGCGAGCAGGCGGCGGCCGTTGTTTCCTCCCAGCGCAACTATCCTTTTGTGGAATTGCAGGTGAAGCGGCCGGATGGCAAGCGAGCCGCCGTGACTTTTCGGGGGATTGAAGAGGCGGCCGGGCGGTTCAATTGGCGCTACCTCTTTCATGCTGCCGGCCGGGGAGTCTACGACGTGCGCTTCGTCGGCGATCACGGGGCGCGCCTGCTGGCCCGGCTCCTGCTGCCAGTCACCGAGGGGGAGGAGAAGGATGAAGTCGGAATGATGAAGGATGAATGGCCGGATTCATCATTCATCATTCATCATTCATCATTGAACATCATCCCCCGCCTGAATTATCAGCGCGTTTATGTTCTGCTGCCGCCGACGGCCGACGCCTATTGGCTGGCGGCGGCGGCGCGGGGTAGTTTCGACGGCCGTTACACGCTTGGCTTCTCGGCCGACGACGCCGGCCTGGGCGGGTGGGAGAGCCGCCAGGTGATCGCCGTCAATCCCCACCACTGGCCGGAGACGCTGACGGCTGGCTGGTTTCAGCGCCATTATCCGGGGACGCGGTATACGGCAGTAGTGGCGAACACGCCGGAGGAGCTAGAGCAGTGGTTACGGAATATCACGTTAGAAACGTGAAGTGTAAAGCGGCGTTTCACTCCTTAGCCATCAGGGCCACTTCCACTACTTCCGTCTCGAAGCTATGGCCGGAGGCCAAAAGGGTGACGCTTTTGATGCGCCGGGGTGGGGGAAGGCCCTGTTGCCGCAGTTCAGCCAGGATGTCAGAGGTGAAGAAGGAGAGTTGGCCGAGGGTGACACGGTGGTGGGTCGGCCGGGGTGGAGGACAAGAAATACATACGTCTGGCGTCGTCGTGGCAAATTCACCCGTCGCAAAAAAACCTTGCTGCCAGACCTGCGCCCCCCCGTTGCTATCTTCATACTCCAGGCGCACGATGAGCGGACATTCACTGCCCTGGACGCCACACACGCCCAGGCTTTGGGCGATGACTAGCAAGCTCACTTCCAGGCGCAAGACGCTATAATCGGTTACGTCCTGGTTGATCAATTGGCGCACACTGGCGTCGGCGTGGCCGCTACCCAGGCGGCTGAAGCGCAGACTGGGATCGCCGGCCTCTTCGACAATGGAGGTTTCACCGGCCGGCTGGCCGGCCAGTTCCACGTTCCAGGCCAGGGAGGTCCATTCAGCCAACTCGTCGTCAAAGTCACCGTTGACGATCAAGTTGCGCTCCGAGTCTAGCGGCCCAACGGCCGTCCCCGCCACCGGCACAACCGCCCGTTGGTCACCGGTCAGGGCCAGGCTGCGGCCGCCGGCCGTAACCGTCACCGCCCCCTGCTGAACGGCCACCTGGGTTTCGGTGTTGGAGACGGCCAGCGAATACTGGCCGGGCTGCCGAACAGTCAACTGGGCCTGGGGAGTGACAATCTCAATGGTGAAGGGTTCGCCGTCCGTATCCGGCCGGCTGAGGCGCAGACGGCCGCTGTCCAGTTCAATAACCAAGATCGGCTCGGAGGAATTGAAGCGGAAGCGCGGCGATTCAGCCCTGGCGATGCGGGTGTTGGTATTGCCATAAACCTGGACGCGGGCCAGCAAAAGCTCGCTCTCCGGTGGAAATATCTGGAGCAAGGCCGTGTCGGTGACGTTGGTAATAATACGGCTGGGGGCGTCTATTTTCTCTGGAGGACTGCCGGCAAAGAGGGCTAAGGTGCCGGGATTGGCCGGCTGGATGCCCACTGTGCCTTGATTGGCTTGGGCCAGGACGGTGAGCGGCCGGGTGGC
>JBFMFT010000360.1:0-5666 GCA_040751925.1 Chloroflexota bacterium | reverse complement strand
CGGGCTGGGAGACGTAGAGGTTGTTCACGTCTACCCCGCACTTAGCGGCGTACTGGGGGTCGAGGGCGTGTTCCATGTCAATGAAGGCGCAGAGGCCGCCTCGTTTCTGGGCTTCGGCGATGACGTGCTGGCAGAGGGTGGTCTTGCCGGCCGACTCTGGCCCAAAGACTTCGACGACCCGGCCGCGCGGCAGGCCACCCACTCCCAGGGCAATGTCCAGGGAGAGGGAGCCGGTGGGAATAGACTCCACCTGCAAGTGGTGGGCGTCGCCCAATTTGAGGATGGTCCCCTCGCCAAAACGCTTGGTCAATTCGTCAATGGTGCGCTGCAACGAGGCCACCCGGCCGTTTTCTTTACCTGTCAACTCTTTACTCATCGTGCTTCTCCTTTCGAAGTTGGGAACTGGGGGAACTAAGGGAATTGGTCCAAATCAGTGTCGTGTAGAACGCATGTTTAAGGACTGGTACACTCGTGCTGATTTATTAGCACTTATGAGCTATAATGTTAGCACAGGTGTTCGTATTTGTCAAGGTTGGGTTTTAAGTAATGAACGTATGTTCAGATATTGAGTTGGCGTTGACGGGCCAGGGTGAGAAGGGCGATTAGCTCCCGGCCGCCCAGCAGCAGGCCCAAACTCAGGTAAGTGAGCAGTCCGGCCGCCCCACCCACAACCAGGAACAGGACAGGTGTGGTCAAGAAGCGTTGAGCCAACAAGATAACCAAAGACATGACGCCGGTCGCCAGCAAGATGCGGCCGGCCGTCACCAGCAGTGTCCGTTCCTCCAGGCTGCCCAGACGGCGGCGGTTTAGCCAAAACAGGACGGTAGACTGAACAGTGAAAGCAAGAGTGCTGGCCAGGGCCAATCCCCCCACCCCCAGCCGGCCGACCAGCAGATAAGATAAGGTCACGGTGATAACCAACCAGCCCAGGGCGGCGAACATAGGGGTACGGGTGTCGTGCTGGGCGTAAAAGAGGCGGGCCACGATTTCCAGAGTGGCTTCGCTGACAATTCGCACAGCCAAGAAAACGAGAACCTGATAAACGAGGTTGGTGGATTCGGCCGTAAACGCGCCGCCGCCGAAGAAGAGAGCAATGGCTGGCCGGCCGAGCAACACCAACCCGGCCGCCGCCGGAATGGTTAAAGCCCAGATGATGCGTAAGGCGGTCACGGCCGTGCGCTTCATCGCCGCCAAATGGCCGGCGTTGAATTGCTCGGCCAGGGTAGGAAAGACGACCAGGGCGATGGCTGTGCCAAAGAGCGTTTCCGGCAGTTGCATCAAGTAATAGCCGTAGAAGTAGCCCGACGTGCTGCCGGCCGCCAGACCCGAAGCCAACCGGATGATGAACAGATCGGCGATTTGCACCATCCCCAGGGTGACAATGCGCGGCCCCATCAGGCGGATGATTTCGCGCACCCCAGCCAGTTCCAGGGCCAGGGCCGGCCGCAGGCGGAAGCGGTGGCGAATAAGCGCGGGTACCTGAATGAGAATGTGCAAGCCACCGGCCACCACCGTCCCCCAGGCCAGGCCATGAATCCCCAGCGTTGGCACGAACAGGGTGAGGCCAATCAGATAGCCCAAGTCGAGGGCCATGGGGGCCAGGGCGGGCAGGGCAAAGTGCTGGTGGGCATTGAGAACGCTGCTCAAGACGCCGCTCACGCCAAAAAGGGTCGTCTGGAGCAGGATGATCCGCATGAGTTCGGCCGTCAACGCCTGCTGCTCCGGCGAAAACTCCGGCACCAACAAGACGCGGCACAGCCAGGGGGCGAACAACGCGCCCAGGGCGGAAATGCTGCCCAGGATGACGAGGACGAGCGTCAGGATGGTGTTCGCCAGGCGCAGGGGGTTGGACGGGCGGCCGTCCGGCTGGCTGGTCAGGTAGGCCGAGTAAACGGGGATGAAGGCTGCCGCCAGCGCGCCCCCGGCGATCAGGGTGACGAAAACCTCCGGTAACTGGTTGGCGGCCGTGAAAGCGTCGTAAGCGGCCGAAGTGCCAAAGCGGACGCCGACCAGCCGGGCGCGCGCCAGGCCGGTCAGCTTCGCCAGCCCCAGGAAGAAGATAACCAGGACGGTAGATTGAAAAAGGTGGCGGGCACGATTCATGGACAGGGATTATAACCCTTCCCTACCCCTCACGCCGAACGCTCCCTCTTCGGCCGCCCCAACCGGCCGCCGGCCACTACACTCGCCTTTTCATCGTTCCCTCCCTTTTCTTTGGCTCTGGGTCAACTTCACCCCCTAACGGAAAATCCAGGTGTCGTTGGCTGGCACCCAACTGACAGAGCCGCCAAACAGCAGGAGACCATGCAGGAGAGGGTCATAGACCATAGCCGTACAGCAACGGCCGGCCGGCCGTGGGTTGAAAGTCCTGGTGCGCCACTGCTGCCCATTCCAGAACATCGTGTCGTCCAGGTACTCAAACTCCATATCATCACCTAAGCCGCCAAATACCACCATTTGCTGCAATTCGGGAAGATAGGCGGCGGCCATTCTTTCACGTTTAGAGGGATGGTGGCTAGGGTAGAGTTGCACCCAGTCGCCGCCACCGGCCCGTTCCCAGGTGTCGTTGAAGGATTGCCAGCCAATACTATCATCGCCGCCAAAGAGGACGGTGACGCCTCGCAAGCTGTCGTAGGCCAGCCCCACCCCATGCCGAGGCGACGGGCTGGCAATATCTTGGAGAACCCAGTTCAGCCCGTCCCATTCCCAGGTCTCATCAGAATACCAGCCATCGGTTGGTTCGCCGCCAAAGAGGACAACCCGCTGCCGGGCTTGGTCATACACCATGTTGTGTAGCCAGCGTGGGCTGGGCGCGTCGGCCGGAAAAACCTCTGTCCAGTCCTCACCATCCCACAACCAGGTGTCGCCGAACTCCGCTGCATATGCCGCACCACCAAAGAGAACCGTGATGCCGCGCGCTTCGTCGTAGGCCATGCCGTAGCCATAGCGCGGGGCGGGTTTGTGGGCTGGCTGCCGCTCCACCCAAGACATCGAGGCTGAATTCCACTCCCAGGTGTCGTCCAGGTGCGTTCCATTGCCGTAGCCACCAAAGAGGACAGCCACACCGCGGGCCGTGTCATAGGTCATGGCGTGGTCACCGCGTACAGGTGGACTGGTTGGTGGGAACACCTGTCGCCAGCGCGGGGCGGCCAGAACCTCCCCGGCCAGGATGGGTATGGTCGTTATGAGCAATAGAGTTAAAACAATAAGGGGCACGAATACTTTTCTCATGGTAAGGTCTCCTCTGGATACAGCATCAAGCAACACCAACACACCGGCCGCGACTATCGGCCCGGTCTGCCAATGAGATTAGTTCGCGTAAGGAGGCTTGTCCAGGAACGAGTTCCCGGCGGTGGCTCCTATTTGCTCATTTAACAGGATACAACTTTAGGCGGCCGATGGCTAGTGACATTTGCCACGTCTTTCACGACGAATGTTATAGTCTCGGCCGCTTGCCCCGGCCGCCGGCCACTACATTCACCTTTTCATCGCTTCCCTCTCTTTTCTTTAGCTCCCACATAACATCGTCCGCTTAACGGAAATACCAACTTTCGTTGTTCTCTAAGCCGCCCACCGAGCCACCAAAGAGAAAGACAGCCTGGCGGGTGGTGTCATAGACCATGGCCAGGCAACAGCGGCCGGCCGGCCCCGGACTAAAGACCCCACCCTTCCATTTCTGGCCGTTGTAGATGTTGACATCGCCAAAGAAGACATCGGCCAGGCCACCAAACAGAAAAGGCAGGTGGATGCGCTCATTGTAAACAAAACCAAAACGATAGCGCCGGGCCGGATTTTGCGTGGGATAGACGCGTGTCCAGTCACCACTGCCCACTCTCTCCCAGGTCTCGTTAAACTCTGTGTAGCCATCGTCGTGACCGCCAAACAGGACCATCACCCCGCGCTGGCCGTCATAGGCCAGCCCCTCGCCATAGCGGTAAGGCGGGCCAGGGTTGACGATGTCCTGGGCAACCCAATTCCCATTTGCATATTCCCAGGTATCACCGGCGACCGTCAAACCCCACGTGCCGCTGTGCAGCACCGTCACCTGGCGGTCCGGGTCATAGGCCATGGCGTGCAGCCAGCGCTCGCTGGGCGCATTGACGGTTACAATTTCGGACCAATCGGAGCCGTCAAACTCCCACAAATCGTTCATATAGTTGCCGCCTCCACTGCCGTTCCCGCCAAACATGACGACCACTCCGCGCGCCTCGTCGTAGACCATGGCGTGGCCGTAGCGGGAAGGCGGCACGTGGGTCGTGAACTTCTGAGACCATTGAAGCAACGCGGACGACCATTCCCAGGTATCTGAGAAGGTCGTCCAGCCATCAGTGCCGCCAAAGAGGACAGCCACCCCCCGTGCGCTGTCGTAAGCCATGGCCTGGCTGGCACGAGGGGCGGGGCTGGTGGTGGGCGACATCAGTCGCCAGCCGGGGGCCAACCGGTCTGTATTCACCGTTCCGGCCAGGGCCGGCAGGGCGGCAATAGCCAGCAGGGTCAACAGGATCAACACAACAAGTAATCGTTTCATGGATGCCTCCCGATACAGTGAATGTAACAGTAAACTTTAGTTGATCCTATCACATGAGATTCGCATATCCCATTACAACCCCGACTCGCGCCGCGCCTCCCTTTGCCCGTTGCTTCCCCAAACTAGCCTGGCGGCTCGTCCTTTCCCCCTGATTAAACGGCCTGTTTAACCCCCTATTGTATACTTCCCCCAAAACAGCGTCCCATGAAAGATTTCACCCAACCCACCCCAACCATCCGCGCCTATCCGCCCAATCCGCGTCATCCGCGTCCCCTTCTTCGTGCCCCTTCGTGCGCTTCGTGGATTCCCACCGCCCCGATGATTAAATCAATTTAAACATCACCCATGACCGCCACATCTAGCCATTTAGTGTCCAAAACGCCCCCTCTCCCCCATATCTCGATGATTAAACCTCGAAAAAAAAAGTGCGATACCCCATCTATCCATGCGTCCACCGGCCGGGGAATTGCCGGATTCGGCCGCAATAGGGTAAAATCACCCCGTCGCAATGAACAACCCGGTGACGTTTGAGGAAAATGCGGAGCGTCTGAAAATTGTCATCCCCATCCGGCGCAATTGGCCTCTGTTCAGCCTTTTCTCGACCTTGTTGGTGGTCTGGCTGGTGATGATTGGTCTGGTCGGCCGCTTCCTGCTGGCAGAGCCGGCCACCTGGTTGGTGCGGCTGGCCGCCCTGGCCTGGCTGCTCTTATGGCTGTGGTTCGGCCGCTCCCTCTGGCAGCGCTGGCAAACCTTCGCCGCCAACCGCGAAATCCTGTTCATCAACCGCCAGCAACTCATCCTGCGGCGGCCGGTCTCCCTCCTGGGCTTGACCACCGTCTACGACATGAAGCACGTCAGCCCGTTCTACGTCAGCGACAAGCATCACTGTCCCGCTTTCGACTATGCCTTCCAGCACGTATACTTCGGGCAAAGCCTGGCCGCCAGCGAAGCCAACGACCTGGTGACAACCCTGAACGGCCGCTTCTTCCCCTCATAGAAACCAAGTTTCTTAAATAGCCATGTCCACCCGGCCGGCCGTTCTGTTCCTGACCCTCTTAGCTACCTTCTTGCTGCTTATTGCCACTCTGATAGGACTAAGCCAGCGGCCGTCACCCCGGCCGCTGGTATTAGCCCCTCT
>JBFMFT010000036.1:0-20187 GCA_040751925.1 Chloroflexota bacterium | reverse complement strand
CGGGCTGGGAGACGTAGAGGTTGTTCACGTCTACCCCGCACTTAGCGGCGTACTGGGGGTCGAGGGCGTGTTCCATGTCAATGAAGGCGCAGAGGCCGCCTCGTTTCTGGGCTTCGGCGATGACGTGTTGGCAGAGGGTGGTCTTGCCGGCCGACTCTGGCCCAAAGACTTCGACGACCCGGCCGCGCGGCAGGCCGCCCACTCCCAGGGCAATGTCCAGGGAGAGGGAGCCGGTGGGGATGACCTGCACTTGCAGGTGGCGAGCGTCACCCAGGCGGATAATCGCCCCTTCGCCAAAGCGTTTTTGGATATTGGCCAGGGCCAACTCTAGCTCGCGTCGCCGGACCTCAGTTGCCATACCTTTATCAATGAACAATGAACAATGAACAATGAGCCCTTTAACTGAAATTTAACATTAAGATAGTGTACAATAGCGTTATGGAAATGGCAAACCTTACGGCGGGGCTGCCTGATGACCTGAGGGTGCGGCCGGCGACGACGGCCGACAAGGGTCCTATCACCCGCCTGCTGCAACGTTCGCCCTGGAGTCACCTTCACGTGGACTGGCATACACCAGGAGATTGGCTCGGCACACCGGGTTTTGTGGTGGTTGAGCAGAACCGGGCAACCCGGCGGAGCGCAACCCGTTCGCTCCTGTGGCCGGCCAATGAGCCAGAGATGGAGGGCTGCCTGTCGGCGGCGGCCGATCCCCTACCGGCGGCCTGGGTGCGGGTGGCAGCCATTAGCCAGAACAGAAACCTGGTTTCTGAAGGTATCATGTTGGCGGCGATGCTGGAGGCGGTCTTGCCCCACCTGCGGGCCATTGGCGTCACTCAGTTGGCCTGGATGACGGCCGAGAGTTGGCCCGACGCCTGGCTGCCTTCGCTCGGCTTCGAGATTATCAACTGGATTGAGACGCGCGTGAAGGAAAACGTAACGATTCCCCCTGGCGTGGTCAACCCGCAGATAGTGGCGCGGCCGGTGCAGACGGCCGAACTGCCCCAACTGGCGGCGATGGAAGCGGCGGCTTTTGACCCCCTCTGGCGGCACAGCGCGGAAAGTCTGGCCCTGGCCTGGCGACAATCCATCAGCTTTGACGTGGCCGAGGTGGATGGGCAGATTGTGGGCTTTCAATACAGTTCGGCCGGCGGCAGTGGGGCGCACCTATCGCGCCTGACGGTTAGCCCGGCCGCCCAGGGGATGGGTGTCGGTTCGGCCCTGCTGACCAGGGCGTTGGAAGGGTATCAGCGCATGGGCTGGCGGCAGGTTTCGCTGAATACGCAGGTGGACAACGCCGCCTCGCAACGGCTCTACGAGAAGTTTGGCTTTCGGGCGGCCGGGGAGCGAACGCCCGTGTGGGGGATTGGGTTGTGAAGGATGAGGGATGAAGGATGAAAAAAGACCCTGGTTGGCGGGCCAGGGTCTCTTTTGAGTAGCGGGGACAGGATTCGAACCTGTGACCTCCGGGTTATGAGCCCGACGAGCTGCCACTGCTCTACCCCGCAATACAGAATTCAGATTATAGTCTAATCGTCGCCATTGTCAAGCATTTTTCGCTCGCGCCACTGTAGCGCACGCTTTTGGCTTGTGCGGTCAAGTTAGAAACGTGACCTACCAAGTGATAAAAGTCTAGCGTATTCTCAGTCGCGCAGGTGCATGGGCATATCAATAATAGCCCGAATTTTGCCGTGCCGCCGCCGGCCGTAAATCAGGGCCAGCCGCAGTAAGAAAGCCATCTGGTTGTGCAGAAGAAGTTGCCACCACCTGGCCGGAATGAACTCTGGCAGCAGGACACTGGCTAACTGGCCGTCGTTGTGTTCCAGGTCGGTTTCATCCAGAAACTCCAGGAGCGGCCCGACAATCGAACGATAGGGGGAATCTACGACGGCCAATTCAGCTTGCTGGTCTAGCCCCCACCGTTGCCACTGTTCTTTGATGTGAACGGCCGCCCCCGGGCTAATTTCCACGTAGACGGCCGTCACCTGGTCTGAAATCGAGCGAGCGTAACGCAAGGCTTCGATCACCCCCCGGTGGACGCCGGAGATAGGCAGCACGACGCGGGGTGGGGGCAGCGGCTTGAGCGAGGGGGGCAGCCCGCGCAGGGTCAACTGCTCGCGCACCTCCTGGTAATGCTGGTGCACCTGGTAAAAAGCCAGCACCACCAGGGGAATAAGCAGAATGACAATCCAGGCCCCATCGGCAAACTTGGCATAGGCCACAATCAGCAGGGTAGTCAGAGTCGTCAACGCCCCCAGGCCATTAGCCAGGGCCTTGAATGACCAGCCCCGGCCGCGCAACTTAAACCAGTGGACGACCATGCCTGCCTGGGATAAGGTAAAGGCCACGAAGACGCCGACAGCGAACAGGGGAATGAGGGCGTGGGTATCGCCTTGAAAGACAACAATGAGCAGGCCGGCCAGGCCGGCCAACACGGCCATCCCGTTGGCGAAAACCAGCCGGTCGCCGAGGAGCGAAAGCTGGCGCGGCAGATAGCCGTCGCGGGCCAGGATGGAGGTGACGGGTGGAAAGCCGGCAAAGCTGGTGTTGGCCGCCACCATCAGGATCAGCAGCGTCGCCGTCTGAATCAGAACGTGCAGGGGGCCAGAACCGACGATGCGGCGGGCCAGGGCCGACAAAATGGTTTCGTCAGCGGCCGGCACAACGGCAAAATACTGGGTCAAGCCCACACTACCCAGGAATAGGATGCCCATCAGGACAGCCATGGCCACCATAGCCCGGTTAGCGTGCCGGGATTCAGGCGGCCGGAACATCGTCACGCCATTGCTGATCGCCTCGATGCCGGTCAGGGCCGTACAGCCCGAAGCAAAGGAATGGAGAACCAGGAAAAGAGTGAGGGGGACGGCCGCTGGTAAAACGCCTCCCTCGTAAACGCCTGGCTCTTGTTGAAGGGTCAGCACCCCTCCATAAACCAGCATGACCAGGTAACAACCCACGAAGAAGTAGACGGGGATAGCGACGAGTGTGCCGGACTCGCGCAGGCCGCGCAGGTTGGCTATCGTGATGATAGCCAGCAAGGCCAGGGAAAGGATGACGCGATGGGGTAATAAGGCCGGAAAGGCTGAGGCGATGGCGGCGATGCCGGCCGTCAGGCTGACGGCCGCCACCAGAACGTAGTCAATCAGCAGGGCGGCCGCCGCCACCAACCCCACCTTCGCCCCCAGGTTTTCGCGGGCCACTGTGTAAGACCCACCGCCGCCGGGGTAGGCGTGAATGGTTTGCGAATAGGAGAGGGTGAGAATAGCCAGCAAGCCCGTAATCGCCAGGGCAATCGGCCAGGAGTAGGTTAGACCAACGGCCCCGGCCGCCGCCAGCCCCAAAAAGATTTCCTGATTGGCGTAAGCGATGGACGAGAGGGCGTCGGGTGAGAGAGCGGCCAAAGCGCGCACCGTATCTAACCGTTCGTGGGCCAGCCGGTGCGTCGGCAACGGTGAGCCAATCAGAATTTCGCGGATACTGCTGAACATAACCAAAACCCCCCAACGCTTCACCCACGGCGCGTTTAGCCTACCCCTGGCCGGGAGCTACGAGCCTATTGGGAAAACCCGTAGGTCACGTCTGAGGCGCGAGCGGCGAAAACAAGCTCAAAAAGGCGGCCGGTGGCAAAACCTGAATGTCCTCATACTCTCCCAGGGTAAGCAAATGAGTATCCCCACTCACGATATAGTCAGCGCTGCCGGCTACAGCGCACTCCACGAATTTGTCATCATCCGGGTCCTGTCTGATAACAGCGAGAGGCTGTTCTATCTCAACGAAAAGGGCAATCTTCCGCAATCGCCCAATAACCTGGGCAATTTCCTCATCGCTCATCCCATGTCGGGATACCAGATGCTGGTAATGAAATACCCTTTCGTATTCTGCCAGGATAGCTTCGGAGACAACCAGTTCAAACCCACCTTGTTCCCAAATGGCGAAGACCTTTGCTGGTGCGCCGTGCCGGGACAGAAACGCGCTGGTAACGACGTTCGTATCCAGGACAACCCTCATGTTTACCTACCGGCTGCTCGCACGGTCTCTATAGCTTCTTTCACCAGCCTGTCAGCTTCTTCGGCCGGCAGATTGGCCCGCGCCTGGACTTCCCGCAATTTGGCAAAAAAGAGGCTACGCTCACGTTTCCATTGGTTGTAAACCTCAATCGGAACGAGAGCAGCCACCGGTTCACCGTGACGTTCGACGATGACTTTATCGCCTCTGACAACAACCCGCTCCAGAATCCGGCCGAATTGCCGTCGCGCCTCAAAGGCGCCAACAGTTGTCTCCATGTTACCAATATCCTTGACGCAAATGTCTTATGCGCTCTGCGTTATTAGCGTCATATACGCTATTATCCTCTAGTTCCTACACCTTTGTCAAGTTAGTTCACGCTTCACGCCCGACGGTCCACTCAAACGCCCGCGTATTTACGAATGACACGATCCCAACCCAACACGACTATAATGGGGTATCATAGTCGTCGGCAGGAGGACTGGCGATGTTCCACTATGACGAACCGCCTGCGCTTACTCGGAAACAACGATGGAAACTGCTCGTCTGGCCGCTCGGCCTGGCCCTGTTAGCCCTGGCTTGCACGGGCAGTGGGACTAATCCGCCGGCCGCCACTCCCTACTTCCCTACCCCTACCGCCACTCCCCAACTCTTCAGCGACGGGACGTTTAGCCTGCCCCTACCCAACTGGCCGGCCGTCGAAACCAGCGACCCCAATACCCTCATCACCGTCACTGACGGCGGCCGGGCCGTCGCCATTGCCCGCCACGCGGCCCTCCCCCGGTCGCTCGGCCGTCACCTCCTCCGTATCTTGCCCGACTACGGCTTCAGCGAACCCACGCTGGACGAACGCGGCCCGGCCGAAGTCCGTTTAGACGCCTCGATCCCCGGCTCGACCCCCCAACGCGCCCGCCTGGTCGCCCTCTACTGCCGGGGTGCCAGCTACCTCGTCACCGGCAGCAGCCCGGCCGCCGCCTTTAGCGATTTCGAACCATTCTTCGAACAACTGCTCAACCAGGCCACCTGCCAGGACAGCCCCACCCCCGACCCGGCCGGGCCGGGGATGATCGGCCTCTTTGCCAATCCAGCCAACGACGATTTTAGCCTGGCTAACTGGCGGGCGGCCTTACGCGCAGCGCGGGCGGCCGGGGCCCAAGCTACCCACCTTTATCTAGCCTGGGATCAGGTGGAAACCGCGCCCGGCGAATACGACTGGGGGATAGCCGACCACCTTTTAGACCTGCCCTGGCTGGAGGGATTGCGTCTGTCGCTGGTCATCGAGTTCATCCACACCAGCGTCATCGGGCCACGGCCGGCCGACCTGAACGGATTAGACCTTAGCGACCCCCGTCTGGTTGAGCGGGCGGCCGCGTTTGCGGCGGCCGTGGCCGAGCGGTATGGCGACCAACTGGACTACCTGGCCCTGGGCAATGAGGTCAATATCTACCTGGCTGACGACCCGCAAAAGCTCGACACGTTCCTGGCTTTTCTGGATACGGTGCGGGCGGCCGTGCGCCGGGCGCGCCCCGACCTACCCACCGGCACGGTGCTGGCTTTTCACGAGTTGCAGAATAGCGGCCGGCTGGCCCTCATTGACGCCTTCAAGGACAACGACTTCCTGGCCTATACCTATTACCCGCATGGCCCTGGCTTCGCTTACGACGGCGACCCCAACGGTTTTGGTCAGGTTTTAGAGCAGATGATCACTCTTTCGGGTCAGACACCCTTCCTGGTGGTGGAGAATGGTTGGGCGACGGCCGCCACGCTCGGCGGCAGTGAAGAACGGCAGGCCGCCTATATCCAGGCCACTTTCGCCGCCCTGCAAGAACACCGCCAGGCCTTCCAGCGTCACGTCTGGTTTGGGCTACACGATGGGTTGCCGGAGAATTGCGCCAAGTCGGCCCTCAGCTTTGTGGAAGCCGGTTTTGATCCGGCGACGGCCGGCGACTTTTGGCCGCGCTTCCAGGACTACCTTTGCACGCTGGGTCTACGTTACCGCGACGGCGCGTCCAAGCAGGGCTGGGCCGCCTTCCAGACGGGGGTGAGGTAGATCGGCAATGGGCGCGTTTCTGTTCGGGGCCTAACGGATCGTCACAGCGTCGTTGCCAAAGCGCGTACCGTCGGGCGCAATCGCTGTCAGGCGGGAACCATCGTCTCGGAATACTCCCACTTCAACATAATAGCACGCTTCAGGTTGTTCCAACGAAATGGTGCGAACGTCGCGGACGGTGGTGCCAGGAGACAGCAGTTCGATCAATAACATCCCTTCCAATAGGGGGCCATCGCCAGAATCGGCCGGCTCCCCCGTGCAGTTCTGCACGTGTCGGAAAACCTGGGCCTGGGGATCTGGCCCAAGGTATTTCCAGGATAAGGTGATAACTATTTCTTGATCCTCCACGCGATAATTGGCGTCGAGAAGGTAGACCTTATCCTCAAAGCTGGCCAGATACGCTTGAGGCGGCGTGGCTTCTCCGGCCATAACACTGCCCGCCTCGACTAACTGAATGCGCTTGTCCGCATATTTCATCAGCCATACGTGATTATATTGCGGCAGCAAGGTGGCTAGGCTACTCCAGTCATGTTCCCCGCCAAGTGTATATAGCCCGTGGTAATAGCGCTCCATGGCCGTGCGGACAGGTGTAAAAACTGCGCTGTCCCAGGTGGCCTGCGCGTCTGCATTGATGGCCGTTATCCGGTTGGGGCTGACATAGGAGGACATCACTTCTACCCCCTCATGCCCCAGGGCATAGGTAGCCTGTGTACGGGCCACCCAATCCATCAGATTGATTACCAGGTGACGCTGCCCCGGCATCGCCCGTGTGACGGTCGCCATCTGGTGGATAGGCGTAAGCGTCAGACGATGAAGGGCCACTTCCTTCTGGATGAACAAAAGAGGTGGAGTCACAACCAATGCGGTGAGACCCACGGCCGCCACAGCCCGCCAGCGGGGTGTGGGGAAGTGACCGGCTATAGTCGTGATAACACTGGCCCACAGAACGGCCGCCCCGGTCGCCGGAAAATAGAGTAGGCGAGGGCTGGTGATGACGTAGCCGAACGGCAACAAGAAAACGCTGGGGAGGGCAGTGAAGACTATCCACCCCAGGCCAAAGAGCATAACCCGGCCGTAACCACAGCGAATCAGAATGATTGCCATTAGGATCAGCGTTGGTACGGCAACCACCCAAACAGCCAGCAAATCGGACCAGCCCAACTTGTTCATCAAGGGGCGGGCCAAGAACTGTAGGGGGAAAGACGGGTTCTGGGCAAACATGCTGGTACTCTGCCAGACCGATTCCCAACCCACCCAGGCCAACGGTTCCCGTGATTTGGGGACAGCCAACCACACTGGCACGAAGAACGCTCCCAACAAGGGAAGCGCGGCCACCAACCACCGGCGACGCGCCCATCCAGTTGGCGACGGATGTAACAGGAAGACAGAAGCGACGATGACCCCGGTCATCACACCCGCTTCGTGGACAAAAGGAGCTATAGCCACCAGGCAAAATACAACTGCCAGCCATACCCGCCGGTGATCGTGGAGATAACGAAAGGCCGACAACACAGCCAACAAGGTGACGAGATTGATGACCAGGTGAAACAGGGCGGCTGTGTGGGCTACCGGCAAAACCGCCAGGGGGTAAGTGATGAAAAGGACGGCCGCGCCAATACTGGCGGCAATGGCAGTCGCATTGGGCTTACCCTTTGTGGAGGCGACCCACTTCCCAGCCAGGTAGCCAACTAAAGCCCCATTCGTCGCGTGGAGCAAAACGTTAAGAGTATGCAGCAGCGTCGTGGGGGCCGGCGGCAGTGCGAGCAGGGCTGCTTTCCAAAACGTAAACAGAACCGGCCGGTAATAGGGCAAGCCAGAAACGTTGCTCCAGATTTGCCAGAAGGTGCGGGTAGTGGCGAAATCAAAGTGAGGAACGTCGTCCCAAAAGAAAGGCAGACTCAAGGTGCGCCAGTAGAGCAAAAGGGTATAGGCGCAGGAGAGGAGCCACAGCCTCCGAAAACCTTTCACTTTTGTCGCTTGCGGGCCGGCCGGGGCTTGACCACCCCCCGGTAGCTTGGCACTTCCAGAGAGAAGAAGGTGCAACGGCTGGTATCTAGCATCCGCGAGGCCAGGCGGGGATCGAGTTCGTCTACGTGGACGGCCGTCGTAATGACGGTGGGCAGGCGGGCGTTGTAGCGGTAGTTGAACAATTGGTATAACTTCTCCCGCGCCCAGGCGGTCGCGCTTTCTGTCCCCAGGTCGTCCAGAATAAGCAAGGGGGCTTTTTTCACCTCGTCAAAACGCTTGTCGTAACGGGCTCCGCTGGCCGGGTTGTAGGTGGCCCGCAGGTAATCCAGCAAGTCCGGCACTAAGACGAACAGGGCCGGCTCGCCCCGCTTTTCAACGGCGTTGGCGACGGCCGCCGCCAGGTGGGTTTTGCCATTGCCGTTGACCACGCTGTAAAAGACCAGCCAATCGGCCGGGTTCTCGGCGAACTCTTTGGCGGTATCCAGAGCCAATTGCAGGTTCTCCGCCTGGGGACGGGGTAGCTCCCGCGCCCGCAAGTCGAAGCTGTCAAAGCTCTGGTCGCTGTGCAGGTTCAGCGTAGACAGGTCAGATTGATCCTGGTCTACTCCCGTGCGGCGGAAGTCCGGGGCCAGGATGGTGATAATCTGGGACAGGCTGGGGTCTACCAGGCGCGAGCGGATGCGAATTTCGATGGCTTCTAGTTCTTCGTTGGTGGTGACAACAGTGGGCAGGCGGCCGTTGTAGCGATGATTGAAAATCTGGTACAGTTTTTCCTGCGCCCAATCGGTGTGGCTCTGCGTACCCAGGTCATCCAGAATGAGTAAGGGGGCGTTACGCACCTGCTGGAAGCGTTCGTCGTAGCGGACGCTGCTAGTGGGGCTATAAGTGGCCCGCAGGTGATCCAGCAGGTCAGGGGTGTTGACGAACAGGACGGGGCGGCCGAGGGCAAGCTGATGATTAGCGATAGCCGCCGCCAGGTGGGTCTTGCCGCAGCCATAGCCCCCACGCAGCACCAGCCAGCCCTGGGGGCTCTGGGCAAAAGCCAACGTCCGCTCGAAGGCTTTCTTGAGGTTCGTCTGTCGAGCGGGGGTCAGGCCAATGCCTTCCGGGAGGAAGGTCTCAAAAGTGCAATGCGACAACGCGCCTAATTGGCTAAGGCGCAGCAGATTGTCGTATTGGGCGGCTTCGCGTTCGGCCGCCCGGCAGACGCAGATCACGGCCCGGCCGAAGCTGGGATGCTCCGGCCCCACGTCGGGAATGACGAAGCCCATGCCGCCGCAGTGGGGGCAATCGGGGCGGCCGGGGCCCGTCACAACGGCCGGCCGGGGCAGTGTTACCGGGGCGGCCGCGCCGTTACCGCTTGACGTAGCCTTTGAGTTCGTCGGGGACTTGCTCGCGGAGTTCTTTTTGAGTACCTCGGCGACCGATTCCATCTTGTTTACCTTCCTGCCGCCATCGTTCCAGGATCGCCAGGACGTACCGCCAGCGACGGACGTTGTTCTGCACGGCCAATTCTATCGCCTCTTGAATCCACTGGGCGGGATAGCTCTGCTCGGCGTCGCGCAATTCGTCGGCAATGAGAGGGGTTAGGGGGCCGATGTTCTGTTCGTAGAGGACAAAGATGTTCGGCCGCTCCACCAGTAGGCTAATCGGCTCTTCCTCGTCGGGGTTCGGCCGCCACTCGCCGCGGGTGATGCCTTCGACGGCCGCCCGCCCTTTCTCCGTATTGAGAAAGTACAGATCCATTGTCCCTTCCGCCCCTTCCACGCTGACGTGGAGGAGCGCGCCCCGCGCCACCGCCCGTTCCAGACCATCCATGAGGGCTTCCGCGCCCAGGGTTGGCGTCGGCCCCATCCCCTTCATAAACTCAACGTCGTTCAGGTAGTCGGTCAGGCGCAGATAGCGCACCTGGCCCTCCTTCTGGCCTAGACCCCACAGCGTGTATAGCGTGACCTTCAACTCACCCAAGTCGTCTACGATGGGCAGCAGGTCGCTGAAGAACAGGTTGGGTACCTGGGTCAGCTTGAGTTTGCCGTCAGGGAAGCCGGTGAAGCCTTTCATGGTGGGACGTGAAGCGTGAAACGTGAGAAGCTCTTCTCACGTTTCACTATAGTTGAACTTCTTGCCTCTGCAAGTTTCTGAATGTCGCCAACTGCCCTTGCCAGTACAAATCCACCGCGCCAGTGGGGCCGTTGCGGTGTTTGGCGACGGTGATTTCGGCGATGTTCGGCCGTTCTGTGTCAGGATTATAATACTCATCGCGGTAAATGAACATCACCACGTCCGAATCCTGCTCAATGCTACCACTTTCTCTCAGGTCAGAGAGTTGCGGTTTTTTCTCCTGCCGTTGTTCGACGGCCCGGCTCAATTGGGCCGTCGCCATCACCGGCACGTCCAGTTCGCGGGCCAGCCCTTTCAAGAGGCGGGAGATTTCGCTGATTTCCTGCACCCGGTTGTTGTAGCCGCGCTCGGCCGACATCAATTGCAAATAATCAATCATCACCAGGTCAAGACCATGCTCGGCGTAGAGGCGGCGGCACTTCGTTCGCATCTGCAAGGGGGTGATGGAAGGGGTGTCGTCAATGTAGATGCGGGCTTCGGAGAGACGGCCGACCGCCTCGTAAAAAATGGGCCATTCCTGTTCGTGCAGGTTGCCCCGCCGCAACCGTTGGGAGTCAATCTTGGTCTCCATCGCCAACATACGCTGGACTAATTGTTCGCTAGACATCTCCAGGCTGAAGATTGCCACTCGTTTGCCAAAACGCCGGGCGGCATTGAGGGCGATATTTGTCTGCAAACTCGTCTTTCCCATTCCCGGCCTTGCCGCCACAATAATCAAATCCGATTTATTCAGGCCACCCAGCAGCCGGTCCAGGTCTACGAAGCCAGTGGGGATGCCAATGATCTCCTCGCCGCGGGCGTGCAACTCCTCCAGGTAATCGAGGTATTGGCGGGCCACTTCCTTGATGGGTACCAGGTCGCGGGTGGTGCGCTCCTCACTTACGCCAAAAAGGGCCTGCTCTGAGCGGTCAATGACCAGGTTGATGTCCTCATCTTCCTGGTAGGCCAGGTTGGCAATCGCGCTGGCGGCGGCAATCAGCCGGCGACGGGTGGCCGCTGCTTCCACCAGGCGGCCGTAACTACGGGCGTTGATCGAAGTGGGAACAGCATTGATGAGGCTGATGACGTAAGCCTCACCACCCAGTGGCTCCAGTTGGCCGCGCTTGCGTAGCTCTTCGGTAAGGGTAATGAAATCAACCGGCTCGCGCCGGTTGTTCAAGTCCAGGATGGCCGCGTAAATCCAGCCATTGTGTTCCCGGTAGAAGTCGGCCGCTTTCAGGAAGGCCGACACCTCGTAGATGGCTTCCGGATCAATGAGTAAGGAGCCGAGAACGGCTTCCTCGGCTTCAATGCTGTGCGGGGGTAAACGCTCGGCCGAGCTCATGGCAGCTCACGATTCGCCCCCAAAGTCGTCGAAGTTGAGCGAATCTACGAAGTTCTTGAAAGCGTCCAAATTCTCCGACTCGTCTTTGTCGGTAATGTCTGGCTCTGGCACGATAGCCGCTTCGTCCATGACGGCTTCGTTGACGAAGATAGGCACTTTAACCCGCACGGCCAGGGCAATGGCGTCGGACGGCCGGCAATCTATCTCTAGCTGGTTGCCCTTCTGGTCAACCACCAGGCGGGCGTAGAAGACCTGGTCGCGGAGTTCATTGATCAGGATGTGGGAGACCTTGCCACCCATCTCTTTAATGGTGTTCTTGAGCAGGTCGTGGGTGACCGGCCGGGCAATCTCCACGTCCTGCAATTCAATGGTAATCGCTTCGGCTTCGCAAGGGCCAATCCAGATGGGCAACTGGCGGTCACTATCGGTGTCCCTGAGCATAACGATTCGATGTTGCGAAACCAGACTGATGCGGATGCTATCAATAGCGACTTCGACCATGATCTATCCCCTAGACTATTGTGGATTTTGGATTTCGGCCGTAACCCACAATCCAAAATCTAAAATCCAAAATCAATTGTTGGCATTGTAGCATAAAATCGGAAAAGATCACCACAAGTGTAGCCCTTCATTTTCAGGCCATCATCTCAAGTTCCAGTTGATGATAGCCATTGTCATTCTTACTTGCTCGGCCTATTGCTATGCCTTGTAAGTTCTGGACATTCACCACAGCGCCGAATTGTATAAACACTTGAAAGAACCGTTCCCAATCTCTTCCCCAGTAGATCATAGCGCAAGACATGGGCGCGCCTTTGCCCGCATCTCTACCATTAACGAGAAACCGTAAGCGGGTATCGTACAGGAAGCATAAGGCGGTCGCCTTCCCATAAACGTACCTTTTCCAGTGTCCAGTGTTCGTAGCGACGGGAACCAGGGCTATCACCTCTGATTGGTATAGCCGGTGGGCTTCTTCGCATTTTCTAAGCCAGTCTTTAATGGTCGTTCCTCGTTCGCGGTCAACTCCATACGGGGGATTAACATAGATGGTGGGGAAGTTCCATGACTCTTTCAGGCCATCGTGTTCTGGCAAACAATACTCGACGATGGCATTGACTAAAGAATGGCGGTTTGAGCAGGGGTCCAGGTGAATGATTCCCCCGAAAACCTCCTTTACGGCTTGGACGTATTTCCGAGGCGTACCCCAATCTTGACTTTGCCCGATTACTTTCCGGCCGGCTGTCATAGTGAATATATTACTCGCCAGTTTTTATCTCGCAACTCGGAGATTTGCGCCCTGAGTTGAGCCATTGTATTTCCATGGGGGGCAATGACGTTGAACCACTTTTCGATACGGGCTAAATTGTGGTTGAAGTAGGTTTGTAGAACCCCGTTTGCTTCATAGCTCATCTGAACTTTGGTGAACTGATTTTTCTTCTTATCGGCCGCGTAGCTGGCAAGGAAAGCATCTCGCACTGGCCTTAAGAGCGGCGCTGGATTGAGCAGCAACTCGGTAATGAAATCAGATAACCCCACATCGGTCAAAAAAACGAGCCAATCATAGGACTGAGCCAAAACCTTGAGTTCCTTGTTGTGATTATCCGATGTAAACCAGTTGCCGTGATTACTGACCACTCCAACAGTCAGCATGAAATCGCGTAAAAGTTCCGGCTCATTGGACGCGATGATTTCTCCTATCAGTTCGGCATAAGGCTTCGAGTAAAGAGTCTGGTTTGATTTGTAGATTAACCCGCGAAGTTCTCCTGTTGCCAACCTGACTTTGTGGAGAGATGATACAGACCTTGCCACGTAAGCGCCCTGCTTGGCTTTTTCTATAGTCTGTGGCCCTTTCTTTGTTCCCTCTTCAACGCCAACACGCTTGCATTCAAGCATTGCATAAGGCTTCCAGAATTGCTCCACCAAGTTGAGGTGTAATCCTTCGACACTTCTTAAATTTATGCTGGCTACAAGGTGTGATTGACTGCCGTAAGCAATTCTACAGGCATTCCTCAAGACCTCATCGCCAGTTAGAAGAATTGCGCCTGTCCTTTTAAGACCGGCCAGGGAGAATTGACTTTCATCCACATCAGAGAGAATGCGGGCGGAAGTAACAGGGAACCTGGGCTGGCGCAGGAAAAGCCCATATTCGCGTAGTATAGGATGAAGCGAATACTCCACGTTATGGGTTATTTCTGGATTGCCATACTCGGCTAAAGGCCTTTCGATAGCGATAGAATGTTCAAGGTCCCAGGATTTCAGAAGGTAGAAGGTGATGATCTCGACCAGTGTACCCAGCGCTCTGCCGGCCGCCTTTTTGGCGTCTTTAGCGTAGTGGAAAACTTCTTTGACCAGGATCTGCTGTAACTGATCTACCGATTCGTAAGCCATGCGTGAATTTTAGCCTGTCTATCGAGCGAGGTTCCAGGTCTGGTCGTTGAGGAACAAGGTGAGTTGGCGGAGGGTGGCGTCCAGGGGTGGGTTGTTGGCGAGGACAATGGCCCGGCCGCCATCCAACTCAATTTGTTGAACCTGATAGCCCATTCGGGCGACGGTTTGCGTCAGGTTGAGGTAGTGAAGGGATAGGGGGTCTATAAAGGCCCCCTGGTATTTTAAGACCCGTTCCACGCTGTCTAGCAGGACGTTGGCCCGGCCGTAATCGCCCGCCCGCAACGCTTTATCGGCGGCAATGAGCATGGTTTCCAGGGCCACGTGAACGTCGCTCTGGGGGTGGCGGGTAAAGTCGGCTGTCAAGCCCCGTTCTTCGGCCGCTTCGGGCGCAGGCAGCCAGGCCGTCAGAAAATAGGCGGTGGGGTCGAATTGCTGCTGGTAGGCGCGCATCACGTCATAGTAACGCAGGCTGGTTTCCAGGTCCGGCACGGCCGTGCGGTCATAAGGCAACCTGTCCAGGTAGGTTAGCCATTCGCTCTCCACCTGGTCTAACGGCTTGCCAAAGTGGGATTGCAAGTTAGTGTCCACCGCCCCGGCCGGGGTGGGGGCGTCGTCGGCCGTCACCTCACTGTAGAAGGCGCGCACGGCCGGCCAGCCATAGAGCGCGACCACGTAGTGGACGAAGCCGGCCGCTTCGGCGTAGCCAATCTCGTGTTGGGTCGGGTAGAAATCGTCAATGAGCGACCGTAGGGGCAGGTAGCGACCGGTCTCCACCAGGGCCGCCACGCGCTGGTCGGGGTTTTCTGGTTTGTAATGGCCGCCGGTGGCCCACACCGCCACTCCTTCGGCCAGGAAGGCGATGCGGCCGGGAGCAAACTCATAATCAATGAGGTGGGTCGCTTCGTGAACCAGGACCTCGTACAACCCGTCGCCGGCGTAATCGCGATCCAGGTAGGAAACGACCATCGAAGAACCCGCATAGCCGCCATGCCCAATCACCCGGTCAATCAGGTACACGTTTAGCTTCCGGTCAGGCTCTTCGATCAGCTTTTGCCGGGCTTGCCCAACGGCCGCCTCCACCAATCCCAGCAGGCCGGACAGGTCGCGGTGGGCGGCCGTACTGCTAACGACGTGCAGAGTGCAGCAAGTGGTCTCGGCCGTGACCCAGGTGGGGTGGGTGGCAATGGCTGGTAGGACAGGGAGCGTTAGGGTCAGTTGGTTGTTGTCGGGGTTTTCGTCACCCTCGCTGATGGTGTCCAGGGGGTCGAGGATAATCTGAACGGTGTGGTCGCCCGGCCGCCCCTCCGACTCCCAAAACCACTCAAACAGGCCGATGGCTTCTCCGGCCAAATTGCGCCGGCCCAACGTGCCATCCACCACCCGTGTTCCGTCTATCGAGACGTGAACCTGGACGCTGTCGGGGGCAATGGCCTCTGGAATCTGGGCAAAAAGTTGCAGGCTCACGTCGTCGCCAGCGTAGAGGACCGGCGCGGGGTAGAAGTAGACGCCGCCGGTGGAAATGGATAAATCAGCGGCCGGTGGGACGGCCGTCGCTGTTTCCGTTGGCATGGGCGAGGGCGAAGGGGGCAGGGGGGAGGGGCTGGCCTCTGGCCCTGTGGTAGTCGGCGTCGCCAACGGGAGGTCGCCAGTTGGGGCGATGGTTGTGGTGGTAGGAGATGGGGAGACGGCCGGGGAGTTCGGCCGGCCAGCCGCCAGCCCACAGGCGGTTAGAAGATGGAGTAAGAGTAAAAGGGTCAGCGAGGCTCTCATCAACTTCCAACCTCCCCTCGCCCTGCCAGGGAGAGGGGCCGGGGGTGAGGGTTAGTCAGGTTCTCTCTCAATGTGTCCAGCCTCCTGACAGTACGCCAAGATCGCCCGCGCCACTGTCCCCAGGTCTTGTGTTACCATCTGATTCGTGAAGCGAAGAACGTGGTAGCCATTTGCCTGCAACCAAGCCGTGCGTTCCTCATCATACTCGAGTTGCAAGTCATGGGAACGGCCGTCCAGTTCGACGACAAGCCTGACCTCCGCGTAGAAGAAATCAGCAATAAAGCGGCCGATGGGATGTTGCCTTCGAAACTTGTAGCCACCTAATCGCCGGTCACGCAAGAGTCGCCACAACTAATCGCCGGTCACGCAAGAGTCGCCACAACTGGGCCTCAGGTGGCGTAAGGGGCTGGCGCAACTCACGCGCACGTTGCCGGAGGGCAGGCTGGACTGGGCGCAATCGTTCGTTAGACATTTCACAATAACCGCATACTCTTACCCTCACCCCTACCCCTCTCCCTAAGAGGGCGAGGGGAACTACCTCCCCTCTCCCTTCCAGGGAGAGGGGCCGGGGGTGAGGGTCTCTATCATCGGGGCGCAAAGAGGCGTTGGAAGAACGCAAGTATTCCCTGCCAGGGTGAGGGTTTGCTGGTTGGTTTCCTAGGTGGCGGGCTGGCGATCGGGAATCGCACCCGCAGTTGGCTAGTGACGGCCGTAATGTCGTGGGCCAGAGCGTATTCCGGTTCATCGCCCACTTCCCCGCCAAAGTGCAGGGCTACCGCCTTACCGCTTTCCACGTCCACCCAGATAGCTCCTGAATCACCACCCCGGCTGATCTCGGTCGCTGTCGCTCCCGGCCGGGGAACAATGTGGGCCACGTCGGTCAGGGTGTGTTGCCCGGCCTGGGGATACTCTATCGGCACGGTCATCTTCACCGCGTCAATCAGCCCTTCCGTATAGCCAGTGCTGCGGCCGCTCTTCCAGACCAACATCCCCAATTGCGGGGAGGTAGCTGTTTCAATGAGCCGGCCTTCCAACGTTTTGGCTTCCACCCGTCGTTGGCTATTGAGAGCAGCGACGGCCGCGTCATGCGGGCCTAACTCCCAGCGCGAGAGGGTGGCAATGGTGTCCTGCTCCTGGCCGCCATCAATCCGGCCGGGTTGCCAGATGGGCAGGCCGGCCGCCGCTTCGTTGCTGCCGGCCAAGACGTGCCAGTTGCTCAGAATCATCTCCTGGCCGTTGTCCAGGTCAATGACCTTCGCCCCCAGCGTACCGGCCGTGCTAAAGCGACTGCCGACGCTCACCCCCAGCAGAACTGGATTGTGACGTTCATTGCGGCGGGGGGCGGCGGCTGGCGACGAGCCAGCTTCTACTAGCGCGTTTTCCAGTGGGTACGATTGGGGGCTGTAGGTGGCCTCCACCACGTCCACCGGCACGCCCTGGATAACTTTGGGGAAGCGTTCAGTCTCACTGAGTTCTGTCAGAGGCTTCTTGTGGACGACGTGGACACGAATGGAGACTTCTTGAGTCATCCGGCCATCGCGCCACTTAAAGCCCAGGCCGACGGCCGTCACCCCCGGCCGGGCCAACCACTCGTCGCGGATTTGCTGCAAGACGTATTCGGCCTGAGCCAGTTTCGCCCGACTGACGTGATACATAGATCTCTCCTGAAACGTGAAGCGTGAAACGTGAAACGTGAGCAGAGTCTTTTCACGTTTCACGTTTCACGTGTCATATCCCTTCGGGTGTGTCCGGTGCCATTCCCAGGCGGTGGCGATGATGGTCTCCAACCTTGGATAGCGTGGCGTCCACCCTAGCTCCTGGTTGATCTTCTCACTGCTGGCAACCAGAACGGCCGCATCCCCAGGGCGACGCGCGGTGATTTCGGCCGGGATGGGATGGCCGGTGATGCGGCGGGCCGTTTCCACTACTTCCTTATTGGAATAGCCCAGGCCATTGCCCAGATTATACACCCGTACCCCCGCACCGGCATCCCCCAGGGCTTCCACCGCCAGGACGTGGGCGTGGGCCAGGTCGTCAATGTGGATGTAATCGCGGATATTGGTGCCATCGGGCGTTGGATAATCGCCGCCAAAGATACCAATCTTCTCCCGTTGGCCCAGGGCCACCTGCAAGACTAGCGGGATGAGGTGGGTTTCCGGCCGGTGGGCTTCACCGCGCATGGTCCCGTCACCCAGCGAATGGATGGAGGCCCCACTGGCGTTGAAGTAGCGCAGAGCGCAGCTTTGCAGGCCGTAAAGCTGGTGATACCAGCCCAGTACCTGCTCAACGGTATGCTTGGTCTGGCCGTAGACGTTGGCCGGCTGGATAGGATCTTCTTCGTTCAGCGCGCCGTTCTTGCTGGCGTAGACGGCGGCCGTGCTGCTAAAGACAAACCGGCGCACGCCGTGAGCGACGGCCGCGTCTATCAACGTGACTGACCGGCAGACGTTATTCTGAAAGTATTGGGCCGGGACTTTCATGGACTCGCCGGCTTCGATGAGAGCGGCAAAATGAACAACGGCGTCAAAACCCTGAGCCAACGTTTCGTCCAGGCGTTGGCGGTCGCCTACATCGCCTTGCACAAAGGCGGCGGCTGGTGGTACGGCCGCCCGGTAGCCCCGGCTCAAATTGTCGTAAACCGTCACGTCGTGACCGGCCGCCAGCAGATGAGCGGCCGTCGTCGAACCAATGTATCCGGCTCCGCCGGTAACCAGAATTTTCAATATCTTCCTCCCGTTCTGCGGATAGAACATCATAGACATCAGATGTCTCCGAGACAGCCGATGTCTCAGTGTAACTACTCAGCCAGAAACCAGGTTTTTCTCTGGATAACCATCGTCATTTCCTGCAAAAAACCTGGTTTCTACAGAGAGCCTGAGCAGTTACGTCTCAGTTATACCAGCGATAGGGAGGAAGTGGCAACTACGAAAACCTCTGGCGGAAATCGAGTGATGACTCAATCACTATTTCAAGCTATACTTGGGCTATGCTGTTGCCTTTTGTGTGGGACTACGACGTTGACGAAAGCCAGTTCCGCGACATGCTGGCCGGCCGCCTGGCTCTCGGCCGGCTGGATCGGGATTGGGCCGTTATACGCCTGCTCGAATATGCCCCCTATGAAGACATTGTGCGCCTGTTGGGTTTTCCGACTCTGGTAGAAGGCTGGCCCCGCTGGCGCGACCCCATCCGTTCCCCCGGCCGCCGGCGCGGTTTTGATTTTTTGGTTCAGTGGCTACCTGAACACCATCCTGAATTGCTCCATAGCCCGTAAATGGACAAGTCTTTCTACTTGGAGGTGCTATACCCCTTCCAAGATAAAGTCTTACAGGCCTTGAATCCGGTTGAGAGGGTGCCGTTACGCTCAAGAAAGCGGCCGGCGTCTTCCCTGCCGACCTGGCCCGCGCCCTCTGTGCAGCAACGCCAGGTGACTGGGAGCGGGTACGCTGGATCGAAGCCCCCACTCAAGAGCAATTTCTGGACGACCTGAATAAGCTAGGCGAAGGACTTGTCCTGGTCCAGTGAGAGGACCTCGCCTGGAAAGCCACCAAGAAGCGGTCCGGCGGGTGGAGGCGGCCGAGGCGCGGTTAGCCGAACTGGAAGCTGAACTCTGACGCCTGCGAAGCCAGAGTTAGCCCCTGGCAGTTGGTCGAGCCAGGACGTATAGGGCCGCCGCCACCGGCGACAGCAGTCCTACCAGGCCAACAAGCAAGATGGCCCAGCCGGCCGCTCCCAGCGCCACGTAATCATCGGGCAGACTGTAGCTACCGGCCTGGCCGAGACGCAGCAGGCTAGCGGCGGCCGACAACCCCAGAAAAGCCACCAGCCCGGCCGCTGACAGACCAGCGGCCACAAACGAATAACGAGTCAAACGCTTTCTGAAGTCACCCGCCGCGGCTTGGGGTTTTGCCCGAACGACCAGAAGCACTAAGAGAGCCAGGTAAACCAATCCACTGCCGCACAGGTAAGCGCCAATAAACATCGCGGCACTCTCCATAATTGAGTGTAGGTGACGTTTGGAACGTGACCACCACATCTACCTTAGAAGTTTATGACAACCATGATCGCCATCAGACCAGCCTGGGCAAAGGCAGCGATGAGAAAGATGACGAGATGTCTGATCATGGGCCGGCCGCGCCTTCTATCGGCCGACACCCCCGCCAACAAAAAAGCTACGCAAGCCGGCGCCAGGAAGAAGCCAATCGTCCAGGCTCCCAGTACGACGAAAGCCAACAGAACACCGGCCGCCCCGTGAGGCACGGCCGTCCACCACGAAGTGGATGGGTGGTCAACGAGAAGGCTGACCAGAGCCACCAGCCCTAGCCAAACGATTTCCAGAAAGTAGAGGCCCGGCAAGGGATACAAGGGCTGCTGCCCCGGTATGAACAGGAGGGGGACGCCTACGCATACGGCCGCGCCCACCAGGGCCAGTAGCTTCTCCAGCCAATAGAGCAACCGAAAAACGGTGTTCATATCGTTCAACTTATTCTGAATGTATTATACATCATCTGGCGCGCCAGGTCAATCATCACGATATGTCGCCCTGGGCAGGCTTTGGTATAATCTGGAT
>JBFMFT010000359.1:0-5674 GCA_040751925.1 Chloroflexota bacterium | reverse complement strand
CCTTGCCGGCCACCTCTACTTCTGTTCCGCCTACGCCCACGGCGTTGCTTTCACCTGCCTTTACGCCAACCTCAACGGCCGTTCCCACTACGCCCACGCCCTTGCCACCGATGGTCTTGAGCAGTCCAGCGTTTGCGGCCGAAGGCCATATACCCCTTCGCCACGCCCAGCAGCCGTTTGAGGTTCCCTTTGGGGAAGGAAAATTTGTCTGCCCAGGTGCGCCGGCGGGCAAGGAGAACCTCTCGCCGCCGCTGGAATGGGCCAACGTGCCACCGGAGGCTAAGAGTTTGGCCCTGGTCATGGTGGACGACCTGCACTACGCCTACCCAGACGCGCCAGAAGGAGCCTTTTTCCCGCACTGGCTCGTCTACAACATCCCGCCAACCGCCAGCGGGCTGCCCGAAGGCGTAACGGCCAACCCCACCCTCCCCGATGGCTCCCTACAAGGGGTCAACGCCTATCCCCCTCCGTTCGATCAAGGGTACGGTGGGCCATGTCCGCCCAAAGGGGAAGAGCATCTCTACCTCTTCACCCTGTACGCCCTGGACACAACCCTGGCTTTGCCGCCGGCGGCCGACTATGAGGCGGTCGTGGCCGCCCTGGAAGGGCACATTCTGACCCAGGCGGAACTGCGTGGTTATTACACCGGGCAGTAAAGGTGAAGCAGTAGACCTTGATGGTCGCGCAAATCCCTATAGCTATGTTACCTTAAGAGGGAAGGGGCGTTGCACTTCTGGGAGCGCAACGCCCCTGAAAGGCTTCCGCCTCCGGTCTAACCAACAGAGGCCATACCAATAACAGCCGTCACCATGAGTATCGCGCTGACCCGGCCGCCTCGCTCAATCTGCGTGCCGAGAGCCCGGGCTTCTGCTAACTGGGCTGGCTGTGGGGGGCCTCCGGTCGCCTGCATTTGTCCAACCAGGGCTTGCAGGCGGGCTGACTTGCGACCGATGCTGAAGAAACCGTGCAGGAAAGCCGCCACACCCACCAACGCGCCAACGTTCAAGCCTAAGCGAGCCGGGGCAAAAACCACTGCCGGATTAAGATTACCAGAGGTCAGGTAATAGAGTGTGAGGCCGGACAGTGTGGTAAGCAGGGCGGCCGCAGCAATCAACTGGTCGTAGCGCCCTTTCTGACTGAGGGCCAACCTGAACTTCGTCCCTTCACTCCCAAACGACCGCACGGCCGGGCCGACCACTCCTAATTGGAAGAAGCCAAAACCAACCCAGATAATTCCCGAGAAGATATGAACAACACGCAGAAGAAACATCTAACACCTCCATAGTTCAACTGAACAATTCTATCCCTAACGCAGCGAAACGTCATCCACGAAGAAGACCGTCGGCAGCGAGCCGTTGGTCGTCGTCGTGAAACGCAGCCACACCGTCTGCCCGGCCGCCGGAGCCAGGTTAATCGTCTCCTGCCGCCAACGATTGCGCGGCCCCGTGTTGTTCAGCGTGCGAACGGTAGCCAATAACTGCCCATTCGTGTTGTAGAGCTGCACCCGCAGATAGTCGTAAGCCGTCGTCGTACTGTCCAGGCTAATCATCTGCCACCAAAAGCTCAGGCGGCCGTCCACCGGTATCGTCACCAACTGCTCCACGTACTCCACACAGTTGTCCACGCCACATTCTTCTGCGCTGTACGTTCCGCCGTGCGGCCGTACCGTACTGATAATCCCGACCGCCGACTCCGTCCAGCCCACCCCCGGCCCACCCTCAAAGCCAGGGCTGGTCAAGACGTTAGGCAAGACGGCGACGCAGGCCGAGAACTCCGAGGTATTGCCGGCCGCGTCGGTAGCTGTGGCCGTGACAGACTGCCCGGCCGTGGTGGCGGCCGGCAACTGCGCCCAGACGGTGGCCTTACCATTGGCGGCCGTCGTCACGGTGGCTGTCCCCAGGTAGAGTTCGCCCTCACCGTAGTTGCTGGCATCGCAGGCGGTACTGGCGTAGAAATCCAGGGTGAAGGTCGCCCCGACCGCGCCAGCGAGTTGGCCTTCCACGGTCGTTGTGCCGTCACTGTTGACGACGGCCGCGCTCAACACCGGGTAGTTTTGCAGGTCATTGGCTCCTGTGTCAGCGTCGCCCTCGTCGTTGGCCGTGACCCCATCGCCGCCCAGGTCAATGCCTAGCCCATCATTGTTGTAGATAGCATTGTGCATCGCCCGGTTATGGGTAGTCCCGTTGCCGAACATCTGGAAGATTTCGACGCCACTGCCGCCATTGTTGGCAATGACGTTGCCCGCCCCGGCCTCCACGCCGCCAATCCAGCTATAATCGGCGTCAACAATGACGACACCCCGGCCGCCATTACCCAGGTCAAGCGCGCCACTGGCGTCCGTGCCAATGAAGTTTCCTTGCACAGAAGGGCCGTAAACCATGTAGGCCGCATAGACACCATCATCCATGTTGCCAGAAATGACGTTGCCCGCGCCGGGGGTTGCTCCGCCGATGACGTTACTGATTGACAGGTAGATGTAAACGCCCTTACCCTGGTTAGGTACGGCCGCCGTTCCCGCTGCGTCCGTGCCGATGTAATTCCCCTGGATGACGTTGTTATCCGCGTAGTCAGTCATAGCCACGCCACTCCAGCCATTACCGGAAATGACGTTGCCCGCCCCTGTTTCACTTCCGCCAATCGTGTTACCATCGGCTTCCACGATGGCCACACCCCGGTTACCATTACCCAGGGCGGCCGTGCCGCTAATCTCCGTGCCAATCAGGTTACCCTGCACCACGTTGTCAATGGCCCCGTTGTAGATAAAAACCCCATCCATGGTGTTACCGGAGATAAGATTGCCTGCGCCGGCCGCCACGCCACCAATGGTGTTATTGATACATTCATAGCCAATAGCCACCCCATCCTCACCATTAGCCAGGGCGGCCGTACCCGTAACGTTCGCGCCAATGGTGTTGCCTTGCACGAGGTTGTCGTGGCTGCCATTCGTCATCTCCAGGCCAGCTTCACCATTGCCGGAGATAACGTTGCGGGCCTCCGCTGTTGTGCCACCAATGAGAGCGTACTCCGCCCCAACCAACCAGAGGCCGTTGTAACTGTTGCCCAGGGCGGCCGTGCCGGTGGCGTCCGTGCCGATCAAGTTGCCCTGTACCTGTTGGTTCGCGCCGTAAAGGTAGATACCATCACCATAGTTGCCCGAAATGACATTGCCCACCCCCGGCGCAACGCCGCCAATGATATTATCACTGCCACCGAGAGTGATGCCTGCCTCTGGAAAGAAGGAGTCGCCGTTACCCAGGGCCACTACGCCGCTGGTGTCCACCCCAACGTAATTCCCTTCGATCCGGTTGCCGGTGGCCGTCTGGCCGCTAATCAAAATACCCTGAAAGGTATTGTCGGCTATAACGTTGCGCGCCGCGCTAGTCGCGCCTCCGATTTGATTGTTAGCCGCGTCAGCAATCCAAAGGCCTCGCCAGCCGTTGCCCAGGCCGGCCGTACCCGTCGGGTCCGTGCCAATGAAGTTCCCCTGGATAACTGTGTCACTGGCTGTCGCGCCATTGACGTAAATCCCATTGCGGGCGTTGGCGGAAATGACGTTGCCAGCCCCACTCACCGCCCCGCCAATAGTATTCTGGGGCGCGTCCACCACTTCAATCCCGTCGTCGCCGTTGCCCATAGCAAAAGGGCCGAACATATCAACGCCAAAGCCAATGAAGTTGCCCTCTATGTGATTGCCCGTGCTGTAGAGATGCTCAATGTGGATACCATCTACGCCGTTAGTGGCAATCGCGTTGCCGGCCCCGGCCGCCACCCCGCCGATGGTATTGTCGGCCGCCGCCAACAGTTCCACCCCGTGATTCGCATTACCCACCGCCGACGTGCCGGTAGCGTCCGTGCCAATCTTATTGCCCAAGACCTGATTGCCCGGCGCGAAGGTGTTGGCGATGTAAATACCATCACCCTCATTGCCAGAGAGAACGTTGCCATCGCCGGCGGCCGTGCCGCCAATCACATTCCCCTGCGACTGGTCAATGCTAATCCCGTGCCCGCCGTTGCCCAGGTCAAACACGCTGGTTGCGTCCGTGCCAATGAAATTGCAGGTAATGACGTTGTTGTGACTGCCGGCCGGAATCGTCAGGCCATTGCCGCTGAAGCGATTGATCACCAGCCCACGCACCGTATTGCCGCTGGCGACCAGAGTCAGGCCATCTACTCCCGCCCCGGCCAAACTGCCATCCACTTCCACGACGGGCCGCGGACAAATCGCGCCCGGCTGGGTCGAGCCGTCAATCACCGCCGCTTCGGTCACAGTAGGCAGAGCCGAGGTGGGCTGGATAGATAAGGTACCTGTCACCGGCAGATTGAACGAGATGGTATCCAGCCCCGGCCGCGTGTTGGCCTCCTCGATAGCCGCCCGCAGGGTGCATTGATCGCCGGCCGCGCCCAGGTCGCTATCGCAGCGGCCGTCGCTCAGATTAGCGTCGGCCGCGTCGCTCGTGTCGTTGACCGCCAGAATAGTCTGCTCAAAAACGTAAACGAGATTGCCCGTATAATCGGTCACGACCAGGGTGCGGCCATCGGGGCTCATGTCTACGGCGACCCAAAACAAGCCGGCAAAGCCCGTGACCACGTCGGTCATCTCGCCGGTGGCCGGATTCAGGCGCATAATCTTATCCGTACTGGCCTCAGCTACAAGCAGGTCGCCGTTGGGCGCGGCGGCTATTCCATAGGGATCAATGAGGGTGACGGACGTTGCCACCTGTTGTAGCGTGATTGCGTCTGGATTCTCCCCATCTAGCAGTTGGTAAATAGCCCCGTTGGAGCCTTCTTTGCCATCTACCAGATAGATGGCGTTGGCAGTGACGGTAATATCTAATGGGTCTACCAGCGTCCCCCCACTACTGGAGTCGGTGTAGAGCTGGACTTCGCCCTCGGCCGTATCCGGTGACCAGCGCCAGATTTCGTCCACGCCGCTATAGCCGCGATCCACGACAATGGCCTGTCCTGGGGTTAGCACCTGACCTGTATAGTCATTGGGAGCGATAGCCATACCGATGGGGTCGTCGTCGCCACTGTGCAGACCAGAGACCCAGGTGGAACGGCCGGGAATGGGGTCTGAAAAGCCATGCCGATACAAATAGCCGCCATAATCTTCGCTGAAGAAAATGTCGCCGTCATCGGCATCCACCAGTACGGCCGCCGGCCTGTCGCCCACCGCCATTTGGGTCGTTGTGCCGTCCGCATTGATGCGGTAAAGCCCGCCGCTGCTACCGGAGATACGACGGGTCACGTATACGAGTTGGTCTTGCGGGTTATAATGTGCGCCTTGGGGCGTGCTGACACTGTAGGTGTGGGTAAGTTGCCAACCTGGCTCAACCACGACCGGCGTCAGGGGGTTGGGATTGGGCGAGGGGTCGGCCGCCGCCGGCCGCGTCCCGGCCGCCCACACTACTCCTCCCACCAACGTCAAAACAATCAAGACAAAACGATGAACTTTCGACATGGCTAACTCCTTCTTCTAAATCCGTTAATCTTAATCCGTGTTCCTGGCCCGCTGGTCTTGTGAGTGTGTGTCATGCCGTCAGCATACTATTCAATCGTTCCGAAATCGTTCCGCCCCATCCGTCTCCTTCTCCCCCCGCAACTCCTGTTGCAGGGCCTCCACCAACAACTCCCAGGTGGCGAAGCCCCGCCGCCGGCCGCTCCGCACATCCTC
>JBFMFT010000358.1:0-5681 GCA_040751925.1 Chloroflexota bacterium | reverse complement strand
TCAAGCAAGCCCTGGACAACGTCCTCTTGCCCCTGGGTTGGCCGCCAGAGGGCCGTCCCTTCCAGCCCCATTTAACCCTCGGCCGGGTCAAGGACGTAGCGCAATCTGCCAGATTGCGCGATGTAACGCAATCGGCCAGATTGCGCGTCGAACCGTTGGCCGTGCCAGTCAACGAAATCCGCCTTTACGAGAGCCAATTGCGCCCGGCCGGGCCAGTGTATACAATCCGGCACGCCAGTCATTTGCGGGGGAGCAGAGGAGCAGAGGAACAGGGGTGATGGCCTTCAGTGAATTTACCACCAGCACGGCCTTCCCAACTGACCGGCGGACGCCGCTACGCTGGATATTGTCCCACGTCCTGCGCCACAAGCGCCTCATCGCTGGCACGTTCATTGGCGCGTTTGGCAACGCAGCTCTGGCGGCGGCCATTCCCATTCTAACGGGAGTGGCCTTCAACGCGGCCGTGAGCGAGCCGCCCGACCTGCGGCGCATCGGCACGGCGGCTATTCTCATCATCGTAAGCCAGGCCGTGCGGGCGGTGCTGCAACTCGGCCGCAACTTCTCCAGCGAAGTGATGGGCCAACGGGTCGAGCGAGATACCCGCGCAGAACTGTACGTCAGCCTACTCGGCAAAAGCATGACCTTTCACAGCTTGCAGCCAGTGGGCGACACGATGGCCCGCGCCACCAACGATGTGCGCGAAATCAACCGTATGTTCAACCCAGGGCTAAACCTGGTCATCGGCTCGGCCAACTTTATGCTCATGCCGCTGCTCGTCGGCCCCAGCTACGACCCACAGTTGCTCCTGGCCCCGCTCTTCTTCTGGATTACCTACGCGCTTTCCCTGGCTCGTTACCTGAAAACGCTTGACCCCATTGCCGACCGCGTGCGCCTGGGCTTTGGCGTAATGAACAGTCGCTTGGCCGAAGCCATAGACGGCATCGAGACGGTCAAGGGGGCGGCCCAGGAGGAGCAGGAGATCGCCCTCTTTGGCAGCCACGCCAGCGAATACCGCAATGCCTTCGTCGCCCAGGGGCGGGTCGAGGCCCGCTTTCTACCCCTACTTTGGCTGGGCATTACCACCGCGCTGGGTTTCACCCACGCCATCTTGCTTTATCAGGCCGGCCGGATAGACGTGGGCGCGGTGATCGCCTACGTGGGCTTATTAGGTCTCTTCGGCTTTCCTACCTTTACCTCCCTCACTGCCTACTCCCAGGTGGCCCTGGGACTGGCCGGGGCGCGTCGCATCCTGGAACTGATGCAGCGCGAGACGCGCCTGGACGAGAACGCCAGTGGCTACGGAGGTACTATCAGGGGAGCCGTTGTCTTCGATAACGTGACCTTTGGCTACGTGGACGGCGTGAACGTGCTGCAAGGGGTGAGCTTTAACGCCAAGCCGGGCCAGACGATTGCTATTGTCGGCCAGACGGCCTCCGGCAAGAGTAGCATTGCCAAGCTGATTAACCGCACTTACGACGTGCGTGGCGGCCGGGTCCTCATAGACGGCGTAGATGTGCGCGATTGGCGCCTGGCCTCCCTACGCCAGCAAATCTCCATCATCGAGCAGGACATCTTTCTCTTTTCGCGCACGGTGGCTGAGAACATCGCTTTCGGCTGCCCCGGCGCAACCCAGCCAATGATCGAAGAAGCGGCGCGGGCGGCCCAGGCCCACGACTTCATTATGAACTTCAAGGATGGCTACCAGACCGTTGTGGGCGAGCGGGGTGTGACTCTCTCCGGCGGCCAGCGACAACGGCTGGCTCTGGCCCGCGCCTTCCTGACCCGGCCGCGCATTCTCATCCTGGACGACTCTACCAGCGCGATTGACAGCGCCACCGAAGATCAGATTCAGCGGGCCATCGAGCGTGCGGCCGCTAATCAAACGACCCTCCTCATCACCCATCGCCTATCGCAAATCCGTTGGGCCGATCAAGTGATCGTGCTACGGAAGGGGCGGGTGGCGGCCGTCGGCGATCACGAAACGCTTATGCGCGAGTCGGCCGCTTACCGGCGTATCTTCGAGCAATACGAACGGGAAACGTGAAACGTGAAGCATGATTTGTCACGTTTCACGTTTCATGCCTCAGTCTGTCCACCGCTGCCGCCGCGCCTCGATCACGTTTGATAGTTTTTCCACTTTGCTCAGAATCCAACTCAATTGATCCAGGGTGCTGACCTCCACCAAAAGGTAGACGGTCGCCACGCTGTTGCTGGTGATGGATTTGACCTTCGCCAGATTCACGTTTTGGGCCTTGAGGATGTTGGCGATGTCCCCCATCAGGCCGGCCCGGTCGTAGGCTTTGATGACGACGGGTATGGCGTAGGTCTGGGCTTCTGTCCCCCATTCGGCCTCGATGAGTCGCTCTGGTTCATCTATGGCTAACACCTGGCTGCAATCGCGGCGGTGAATCGTAACGCCCCGGCCGCGCGTCACGTAACCAATGATCGGCTCCGGCGGGATGGGATTGCAGCAGTGGGCCATGTTCGTATGCAAGCCACTGACCCCGCGCACCGAGAGGCCCTTTGGCCGGGGTGGGGCCTGTAATAATTGGCGCAACTCGTCGTCCGGCCGTAGCTTTTGTTGCAGCGCGGAAATAGCCCCGCCAATCTGCGCGCTCTGAATATCGCCAAAGCCCACCTTCGCCAGGAATTGCTCCACGTCGTCATACTTGAGGGCCAGGGCAATATCTTCAATGGAGTAGATTTCGGCCACACCAAGCCGCTTCAATTCACGGTTGACGACCTCGCGCCCCTGTTGGATATTCTGCTCTCGCTCCTGCTGGCGGAACCATTGGCGAATCTTGCTGCGCGTGCGCGGGCTGCCGGCGAAGCCCAGACTTTCGTTCATCCAGTCGCGGTTGGGGCCGCCCCGCTTGGCCGTAATAATTTCCACCCTATCGCCGGAGCGCAGTTTGTGATCCAGGCCGACCATCTTGCCATTGACCTTGGCTCCCCGGCAGCGGTGGCCGACTTCGGTGTGAATCTGGTAGGCAAAGTCAATGGGTGTGGAACCGGCCGGCAGCGTATATACGTCGCCACGCGGCGAAAAGACATAGATGTGTTCGGCCTGTAGCTCCGTCTGCACGGCCTCTTTGGCATCGGCCGATTCCTCCGCTTCGCGCAGAGTGGTCAAGAGCTGGCGCAACGATTGAACGATCTTGTTCAGGGTGGGGTCCTGGCGGCCCTCCTTGTAACCCCAGTGAGCAGCCGCCCCCTTTTCGGCTTCCTCGTGCATGGCCCGCGTGCGGATTTGCACTTCCAACGTGTCGCCGTTGTCGTCCATGACGGCTGTGTGCAGCGATTGGTAGCCGTTGGGTTTCGGCCGGGCCACGTAGTCGTCAAACTCCTGGGGAATGGGTTGCCACAGGCTGTGGGCCAGCCCCAATACCTGGTAACACAAGGTAGGGTCATTCTTTTCGATGATGACCCGTAGGCCCTGCACGTCGTAGATGCGGCCGAACTCCACGTTTTTCCGCTCCATTTTGCGGTGGATAGAGTAGATGTGCTTGGGGCGGCCGTTGACAGCCGCCTGGATGCCCGCCTCGTCTACTTTGGCTTGTAGCTTGTGGATGGCCGCCTCAATCCGGCCAGCACGGTCGGCCTGTTGCTCGCGCAGATGGCGGGCAATCGTCGTGTACTCTTCTGGGTGTAAGTAACGAAAGGCCAGGTCTTCCAGTTCCGATTTGAGCTGCCAGATGCTCAAGCGATTGGCCAGGGGCGCGTAAATGTTTATGGCGTCGTTGGCGACGGCCGTTTGCCGCTCCGGGGGCAATTGGCCGGCCACCCGCAAGTCTTGCAGACAGTCGGCCATGCGAATCACCACGGCGCGGATATTGCCTTCGATGACCGACAGGATGGCCTGGCGGATTTTCTCTAAGGTCAAGTGGTCGCGCTGTCCACTGGCCTGGGCGTACTGGTCGAGTTGGCGCAGGCTGGCAACCAGGGTGGCTACCTTGTCGCCGAAGGTTTTTTGGATGGGGTCTGGCTCGCCTTTTTCGAGGGGGACGGCCGGTACGTCGTGCAGCAGGCTACCCACGACGGTCAGGGTGTCTGTTTCCAGGTCGCAGACAATGTGGGCTACGGCCAGGTCGTGTTCGACGTATAGCTCACCGGATTCGCGGCGGCGACCGGCGTGGGCTTTCTCGGCGAAGTGGTAAGCCTGGCGGACTTGCTCGACGGCGGCGGCCGTCGTGCCGGGCGGCAAGCGCATCAACAAGCCAGCCAGAATGGTGGGGATGGGCTGGATCACGACAAAAAAGCAGGCGCGCCCAGGATGCGGGAACGCCTGCTATCTGATTAGGGGTAGAACGATTCTATAGAATCGTTCTACGCGGCGGCCGCGCCGGCGTCGGTGGGGATGGCGGAATCACCGGCCAGCCGGGTCTTGCCTTCGTCCAGAACAATGCGCGCGCGTTCCTGCACCTGCTCTCCAAGCTCCCTGGCCCGCGCGCGGGTCTCGGCCAGGTAGCTGTCGGCCTTTTCGCGGTATTCCTGTAGACGCTGTCCACTCAGCCCGGTCAATTCCTCACTTTTGGACATGAGGCGGGTGCGGGTTTCTTCGCCCGACTGGGGGGCCAGAATCAAGGCGGTGGCGGCGCCGACCAGCCCACCGATGACAAAGCCAGCTAGAAATGCGCCAAAGTCGCTATCGTTATGGTTATTGCTCATATCAACCTCCTCGCTCAGAAACCAAGTTTCTGGGAGAAACTTGGTTTCTCATTACTCTAAGTTTCTACGTGGGTCACCGAATAATACCTGTAGACCGCGCCGCACGGCCGCCACGTAGCCCGACGCGGTGGCGACCGGCCGCACCACGTTCTGGCTGACAAAGGTGGTCGTGCCGCGCACCATGCCGACGGTCTGATTGGTCTGTTCCAGAATGGGCTTAATCTCAAACTCCAGCATATTGACCAGGCGAATGATCATAACCAGCAACAGCATGAGAACGACGCCAAACAGACAGGACTCCAGGGCCAGGCCAATGATGAACAGGTCGCGCACCACCTCGACCTCGGCCGGTTGGGTGCGGGCCAACCAGACCACGCCCCAGATCAACAGGCCGGTCAGGGCCAGCACAACCAGGATGCCGGCTACCACGTAAATGGTGCGGATGAGTTTTCGCCTCGGTTCAACTGGACTGCTGACCTCTGAAAATGACTGTGCCTCGATGCTCATACTTCTCCTCAACCTGTGAAAGTATAGCACTACCTGTTTCCCCTGGTCAAATCACAACGAGAGGGGAAAACCCCGTAGGTTTAAGAAAACCTACGGGGTTTCGGGCAGGCAGATCGGGCAGGGGCAGGCGGCGCGCAGGAAGCCCCAGGTGTAGATGCCGGCCCCATGGCCGTCGCTCCACATCATTTGCAGGGCGTAGTTGCCAACGGCCTGGATTTGTTGCAGGGTGAGGTCGCCAGGTGGGGTGTCGCGCACTACCCTGGGGTCGGGCGGCCGGCCCATGTTCTCGTGGCCGCCCTGACATTCGGCGCAAGGGCAGATGGCCCGCAGCCCGGCAAAGGGGTAACGACTTTCGTGACCATCGCTCCAACGGATAATTAGAACTCGTTCGTTTCTATCGGCCGTCACCCCGGTCGGGCGTGTGTTGTTCATAATCTCAATCTGAGCCGGGATGAGGGGATAGGGGGATATGTTTGCCAAAACCCCCCATCCCCTCATCCCGGCAA
>JBFMFT010000357.1:0-5699 GCA_040751925.1 Chloroflexota bacterium | reverse complement strand
CTACGCTCTCCTCATCCTGGACACCCTCGCCGCTGCCCTGGCTCCCGGCCTCGACGACCCCAGCCAGACCGCCGTCCTGCACACCCTCCTCCAACTCGCCCACACCACCCAGACCGCCATCCTCCTCGTCCACCAGACCGCCAAAGCCAGCCCTGCCACCGACGACCCCTTCCAGGCCCTCCTCGGCCCGCCCGCCCTCCGCCGCGCCTACGACGTAGGCCTCCTGCTCCTCCGCCAGCCTTCAGACAAGGCCGCCACCCTCCTCATCGAAAGCCGCGACGCCGATCCCGGCCCCCTCACCCTCGGCCCGGCCACTAACGGCGCTGGCTGGCAGCCCATCCAGGCCCCACCCGACCTCCAACACATCCGCGCCGGCCGCCCCGCCATCCGCCTCCTGCTCGAACTAGGCGACGGCCTCACCCTCGACCACCTGGCCATCCTCCTCAACGTCACCCGCCAGGCCGTCTACAGCCAATTGCGCCACGCCGAAAAGGATGGCTACGTCTACCGCACCCGCGCCAACGACCCCCACCTGGCCTCCAAACCGGCCGACCGCTGGTGGCTCACCGACCGCGCCCAAGACAACCGCCCCCAACCGCCGCTAATTGAACCCCCATTTCCGCCTGACCCTTCCACCCCCCATCAGCCTTGATAATTTTGATATTCTTGATAATCCAGACCATCGAATATCAAAATATCAAAACGACCAGGCCCCCGGTGCGTTGCACTTTCGGAAGTGCGACGCACCTCTGGACATGGCCGGCCGTGAATACCTTCAACCCAGAAACGCCTTGTACTCCTCCATCTTGCCTAACAAACGCGCCTCCAATAACGGGCTGGCCTCTTGCAGGGCCTCATAAATGCCCCCGGCCTCCTCTCGATAGCCAGCGATCCTCTCCAGCGTCCAATAAGCCGGCGGCGGTTGCAGATTGCTAATCCTGTCGGCCAGCTTGACCATCCATACCTCGTGCGGCTGCTGCTTAATCCTGCACAGGCTGTCGTCTATTTGCAAATGTTTGGGCAGGGTCACGTCTTTGGTTAGAGCCAAGACGCCGTCGGCTATCTGTGTGCCAAACTCGGCTCTTACCTGATCATAAGTCACCTCGGTATCCTCGATCACGTCGTGGAGCAGCGCACATTGAACAGCCAGGTCTTCATCGTGTGCCGCTTCGGCGTTTAGAGCGGCAATGACCTCCATGCTGACGAAGCTGAGGTGCATGATATAAGGCAGGTTGGTGCCCGGCACGGTCTGGCCGAGGTGGGCCTGGGCTGCAAACCGATAGGCTTTTATGTAACCATCTTGTGACCATTGTCGTCGCCCGTTTATCATTGAGCAGATTCTAACACGCCGGCCGTTCCGAAACGACGTGAGGCTTCTACGTGGTCTCGGCGTGGGGGCATTTAGAGGTCAAGGGCCGGCAGGCCGTACATGCCCAGGCTGATGGTAACTACAATTTGTAGGTAGGTCAAGTTCGGCCGGCGGCCGTTTCCGACCCGGCCGATAGCGTATTGTATCCTACAGACCTGACAGGTTTCTGAAACCTATCAGGTCTTTTTCTGTCAGTTTCCGGCCGCCACGCCGGAAAAACGCCCTCACCGCAGTTCTTCTAATTGACACCACCGGCGCCTCTGTGAGCCAAGGGAGCTGCGGCAGGCTGGCCGAGCCGCCAGCCTGCCGATGCGGTGGCTGTCATTTCTCTGGATGAGCCAAAGTTAAGGAATGGTAAGTCGGCTGGACGGCCGCCTTGCCGTAAGAGAGGGTGCCATGTCCACCGTGTTCCAGGAGCCACAAGCTCTGATTTCAGGCCGCCTGCGGCGGCTGGTCTTATTTCTGCCATTGCTCATTGGGGTTGCTTCTGTAACCGCTGATCTGCGGCCGGCCGTTTCTGAAGATGCAGGCAACGCCGAGGCCGTACAGGCTGTTCGGGACGCTACTGTACAAATCAGGATGTGCATCCCTGTAGCCGTCGCCCGCTTCGAGTGCGTTGACGGGTTGGGGACGTTGGTCGGCCGCCCCGGTGAGCGTCTCCTGGTCACGCACGACCACTGGGGCCGCTACGTGACGGAAGCGGTTCTAGTCGAGTTCCTAGACGCGGATGGCGCGCTGTCACTAGAGCTAGATGGGGATACGTTTCGTCGCCTGGTTCGTTTTCGGGATGGCGGCACGATGATCGTGCAGGCGCCCACAGCGCTGCAACCCCAGGGCGTGGCTGCTTTGGATAACGAGGCGGCCGGTCGGGGTGACGTGGTTTTGGTTGTTCACCAGCGGCCGGGCGACGAAGATACGGTCAGCGTCCTGGAAGCAGTGGTACTTGCTGTCGAAACGATGGAGGGGCGGCCGGTTTATCGGCTGCAAACCGCCAACGGGGAAGCTATCGTGCGTGGCGACTCTGGCGGTGGCGTGTGGCACGACGGCCGTCTGGTCGGCAACCTGTGGGCCAGGGAGTTGATAGCGCCCGACACAGCGACGGATGTTGGTTTGGCGGCTGTATATCCGCTGGGACTGGGCGAGGTGACCGGCCGCCAGCCCGCGACGGTGGGTATAGACCAATTGGAGAACTGATCCACAACTCGGCAGACCTGACAGGTTGCTGAAACCTGTCAGGTCTGTGGGCTAGAGTTATCCCAGCCCGGCGTCGCGGGCGCGGATGATGGCCTGCGATCGGTCAGCGACCTGGAGCTTGCTAAGAATGTTGGAGACGTGGTTACGCACCGTCTTGGGGCTCAATACCAAACGGGCGGCAATCTCAACATTCTTGTAACCCTGGGCGATCAAGTCCAGAACTTCGCGTTCGCGGTCACTGAGTTCGGGAAAAATCTGGGCCTGTTTCGCCGGCCGCATATTGGCGAAAAACTCTATGAGCCGGCTGGCGATCGTCGGGCTGAAAATGGCTTCGCCGCTACCGGCCGCCCGGATGGCCCGCAACATCTCTTCGTGTTTGGCCCCCTTTAGTATGTAGCCTCGGGCCCCAGCACGCATGGCGGCAAAAACGGAATTATCGTCGTCAAACATGGTCACGACCAGGACAGCGACGTGTGGACTGGCGTGCACGACCTGGCGCGTCGCGTCTATGCCGTTGACGCCAGGCATCCGGAGGTCCATGAGTACCACGTCTGGTTGCAGTCTGGCCGCCAGAGCAATCACCTCGTCACCAGTGGTGGCCTCTCCGACCAATTCAGTTTCCGGGGCCGAGTTTAGCAGGGCGCGCAAACCATCACGGAACAGCAGATGATCATCGGCAATGAGAACGCGGATCGCTTCCATCAATCCTCCTTGGGTAGTGGTAAATCAGCGCGAAGGTATAGGCCGCCGCCGGCTGCCCGGCGGACGATGAGCCGACCGCCCAGTTCTTCGGCCCGTTCGCGCATGGAGGCCAGACCCACCCCGGCTGGATGATCCGGCGACAGACCAACGCCGTCATCCTGAACCAGCAAATGGAGTCCGTCATCCAGCCAAAGCTGGACACGACACGTGCGGGCGTGAGCGTGGCGCACCACGTTGGTCAAGGCTTCTTGTACAATGCGGTAAGCGGCTACCTCTACAGCGGCCGGCAGGAGGGGAAGGCGTTCTGGTAGCACTACGGTTATTTGCACTCCTGGTAACCGATCTGGCTGGCCCGCGCCAGAACCGTAGCGTGCGGCGCAGTCACGGATGGCGGTGACCAACCCTAATTCATCGAGGGCCGGCGGACGCAGGTTATAGACCAGGCGGCGCACATCAGCCAGGGCTACCGTGATATCCGCCTCCAGTTCGGCCAACAGGGCGTCGGCCGCGGCCGGGTCGCGCAATAAGAGGTGGCGAGCGGAACCAACTTTAAGAGTCTGGGCCGCCAGAGTTGGTCCCAGACCATCGTGTAGGTCGCGGTGCAAACGACGGCGTTCCTCTTCGCGGGCTGTTACTAACCGCTCACGTGAGCGTTGCAGTTCGGCCGTCAGGCGCACGTCGTGGGCGGCCGCGCTGGCCTGGTGAGCGATGTTTTCCAACAGCAGCCGGTCGGCCGGAGTGAAGCCTTCGCCGGGCGTATGGGGCATGACGATGAGGCGGCCGATGGTTTCACCCTGGTACTGGAGGGGGAAGACCTCGCTCATCTTCTCCAGGGTCGCGGAGTGGAGCGCCGGCCACTTGTACTCGGCCACGACTTGATAGGTCCCCCCCTCTTGCAGAGCGATAGCCACGTAAGGCAGCTTGAGCGCCCGCCCCACCGTCTTGACGATAGTTGGCAAAACCGTTTCGGCCGGTAGGGTGGCTTCCAGGCGCTGGCTTAAGCGCATCAGCAGGGCCAGAGGGTCATCCCGCTCGCCATACAGGAGACGACTGACCACTCGCCGCAATCGGCCCAGTACCAGTTGGGTCAGGATGGCCACTAGACCGGTCATGGGGATAGTCACCAGCAGATTGCCTTTTACCTGTACGAGGGCGACTAGACCACCCACGATAAGCACATAGAGGAGGCCGCTGAAACCCGCCAGGACACCGTAGACCAACGTGCGGTTGGTGACGTTTATGTTCCACAGGTGGTAGCGGTAGATGGAAATAGCCATGGTCAGCGGAATAAACGGATACAGAAGTTGGATGAGGTGGGTTCGGGTTAGCGCAAAATAGAGAGCTGGCTTAAGTGTCAAACGGGTGACGGCCGGAACGAAAGCCACCACGTCCACCCAAACCCATATAAGCTGAACAGCCAGGCCAAACACAACCAGTCTGGTTTGCTGGCGTTGGCCCAGCGAGTAGACGCGCCGATAGCGGTGCAGTTGAACTCCTACCGCCAGTGTCCACAAGCTAGCCTGGAAAATACCAATGGGTAGACCCCAGTCCTGTAGGATTTGACCGAGCAAGAAGGATGGCTTTTCCTCAGATAAAGATAAGTGAATGAGGGCGGGTAGAAACAAACCGAGGGTGATCGAGATAACGGCCGCCCAGCGTGTCCAACGGGGCGCAAAATGCCCATTGGGGATCAGGTAATAGAGTAAATAGACACTGCTGGCGGCTGGCAGGACGAAGTAGTTTTTGATGGACACCAACAGGGTAACTGGCACGGGCTTGACCACTAAGATATCTGGATCCCAACTGAGTTCGGCCGGTAGAGGCATTATTAAAAGGATGGCGGAGACCAGGACAACCATCCAATCCTGAGACTTACGCCAGAACATGAAGACGGCCGTCAGAAAGAAAATCAGGGGGCTCGTATAGTGCAAGGCCAGGACGTAAGCACTAACCAGCTGGGAGGGAGCTTGAGGAATAAAGATAGAGACAGCGTAATCAAATGGCTCATCCCAGGGTAGAAGGGGGAGTTTCCAGGCTACATTCACGGCAAACAATCCCAGGCTCAGGCCAAGTATGGCAAACCAGCCCAGGCGGGCCAACGCCAATCCAAAACCGTGTAGCTGGGTGCTTGTTTCGCTTTCTATATTCACACAATGCTCCTGCCAACTTGGCGGTGTGCCGGACAACTGGTAATTGGTGACTCGTCATTACCGATTACCAATTATCAGTGCGATCTGGCACGTGGGCGTGCCTCACTCCTCAAGCAATTGATCATACCATACCTGGAAAAGTGTCCCGCTGTCAAGGCAGGAATGTCCCAAATAGTGTCCTATTGCGATCAGGCGTATGAGTGAGACCCTGTGCTCATGACAACGGGACGCAATGTGGAGTAAAAATCAAGTCATGCCGGAAAAACAGCTTTACGGCTGTTCTT
>JBFMFT010000356.1:0-5701 GCA_040751925.1 Chloroflexota bacterium | reverse complement strand
TAGGGATTAGGCTTTGCCCCCTCCACACCTCGACAAAACCCCTACCCTTAAACACCCTGTTTAACCCCCTATGCTACACTACCCTCAACAAAACAGCGCGTCCCACCCGGCCGCGCCCCACTCACCACTCATCACTCATCACTAACGATGATTAAACCGATGATTAAATCAATTTAAACATCGCCCATGACCGCCATATCTAGCCATTGAGTGGCAGAAACACCCCCTCCCCCCCATATAACGATGATTAAACCCCGAAAAAAAAGTGAGGCCCTCATTCATCGCCCCCAACGAACACTATCTCTGGTAGTCCCAACACCCGCCAAAAAGCAAAAGCATCCAGTCCAGCCCTCTCTGCCACTAACAGGCTCATAACAGTCCCATGTGTCACAATTGCCACCTTCTGCCCAAGGTGCTGTTCTAGTACGGCCGCCACTGCCTGTCGGAAGCGATTCAATGCTTGCCTGGCCGTCTCCACCCCCAAAACCAATTCATCCGGCCGGGCAAAGAACTCCGCCACCTTCTCCTCAAACTCCTGGCGATTAGCATAGAACGGTGTGTCCGGCCGTTCGTGTTCGTGCAACCCGGCCGCTGTGCGCCAGGGAAGTTGCAAAACACCCGCCACAATCTGGCCTGTTTCTACCGCCTTCGGCTCGACACTGGTCACGATCACCTCCGGCCGCCACCACGCCAACTCAGCCGCCAGATCGCGGCAACGACGACGGCCCTCCGCCGATAATCGCCACGTACAGGCCGGCCTGTTCGGATCAATCTCCGGTAACGAGTGCCGAACTAGAATCAATCGTGCCGTATCTCCTTCCATAGAATCCGTTACTTCTCCTTATCTATGTTCTCCCCCCTCTCGCCTCATAATCATCCTCCAGTATAATACCACCCAATGATCATTCACACCCTCGACCTAAACTTCCAAGACACGCCACGGGCCATAGCTTCTTATCTTGTGATAGGGCCAGGCGGGCCAGTTTTGGTAGAGACCGGCCCCGGCTCGACTCTGCCAACCCTTCTTTGGCGACTGGCCGAACGTGGCTATACCCCGGCCGACATCCACCACCTCCTCGTCACCCACATCCACCTCGACCACGCCGGGGCGGCCGGCTGGTGGGCCCAACAAGGCACACAAGTATACGTCCACCACGTCGGCGCGCCCCACTTGATCGATCCCTCCCGCCTCCTCAGCAGCGCCGGCCGCATCTATGGCGATCAGATGGACAAACTGTGGGGACAAACCCTCCCCGCCCCGGCCGAGCGCATCACCAACGTCTACGATGGCGACCGGGTTGAGGTAGCTGGCCTCACTTTCATTGCCCTGGACACCCCCGGCCACGCCACTCACCACCACACCTATCGCCTGGGCGACGTAGCCTTCACCGGCGATGCGGCCGGCGTCCGCATCGCTGGCGGCCCCCTCCTCGACGTGACCGCTCCGCCACCAGAGTTTGACCTGGAAGCCTGGCAACGAACATTGGATCGTTTGTTGGCCGAGAGCGTGACAGTTATATACCCCACCCACTTCGGCCGCGTGGACGGTGACGTTCAGGCTCATCTGGAAGCCTACCAAGTATTGCTCAACCAGACGGCTGATTTCGTGCGCGAACGGATGACGGCCGGCCTGGAACGTGACGAAATACTGCGCCAATTCCTGGCCTGGTACGAAACACGGGCCATCGAAGCCGGCTTGGACCCCGCTCTCATCCCCCAATATGAAATCGCCAATCCCCACTACATGTCGGTAGACGGCATCCTGCGCTATTGGCGTAAGCACCAGGCAATCAACGGCCCCCCTGCCCCAATCCGTTAATTCCGCCCATCCGTGTCCTCCCTGTAAGACGAGCGTAATGTTTCGCGCCCATAATAAAAACAGGCGAGGAAGCAAATGCGCGGATTAACCGCTTGGTTACTCATTCTTTTCCTTCTGGTCGCTTGCACAACGACGGCCGAACCCGTCGCTACGCCTTCTCACACACCCCCGCCGCCTACCCCCGCCGCGCCTTCACCGACCGCCACCCAGCCACCGGCCGCCACCAGTCACCGCCAGCCACTCATTCTGACCACAGACGACCGCTCCAGCTTATTGCAGAGGTTGACGGCCGACTGGGGCACCGACTGGAATCGGCACACGATTGACTATGGTGAGCTACAGTCCGGCGGCCCCCCCCGCGACGGCATTCCCGCCCTTGATGAACCACAATTCGTCAACCCGGCCGAAGCCGAAAACTGGCTGGCCGACAACGAGCCTGTGATCGCCTTTACCCTCGACGGCGAAGTCCGCGCCTACCCTCTGCAAATCCTCATCTGGCACGAAATCGTCAACGACGTTGTTGCCGATACGCCCATCCTCGTCACCTTCTGCCCCCTCTGCAATGCCTCCATCGTCTTTGACCGCCGCCTGGATGGGCAGGTCTATGACTTTGGCACGTCCGGCCTGCTGCGAAACTCCGACCTGGTGATGTACGACCGCCCCAGCGAAAGCCTGTGGCAGCAATTCACCGGCGAGGGCATTGTCGGCGAACTAGCCGGCCGCCACCTCACCTTCCTCCCCTCGGCCGTCATCAGCTTTGCCGACTTCCGCGCCGCCTACCCCCATGGCCTTATTCTCTCCCGCGAGACCGGCTACGACCGTCCGTATGGCGAGAATCCTTACGTGGGCTACGACTCGGTTGACCAATACCCCTTCTTATTTAGCGGAGAAATTGACGGCCGCCTGGCCGCCATGGAGCGTGTCGTCGCCGTCAGCCTGGGCGACGTAGACCTGGCCTATCCCTTCAGCCTCCTGGCCGAAGTCGGCGTCATCAACGACCGCCAGGCTGGACAAGACCTGGTCATCTTCCACATGGGAGGAACGAGCAGCGCGCTGGATGCGCGGATGATCGCCCTGGCCCGCGACGTAGGGGCGACGGGCGTCTTCGATCCGAACCTGGACGGCCGAAAGCTAACCTTTGCCCAGCGTGATGGGCAGATCGTGGACGAGGAGACCGGCAGCGCGTGGAATGTCCTGGGCCAGGCCACCGCCGGGCCGCTGGCCGGCCGCCAATTGACCCCCATCCTCCACGCTGACCACTTCTGGTTCGCCTGGGCCGCCTTCCAGCCAGACACCATCGTCTACGGGACAGAAAACTAAGAGCCTCTCTGAAGGATAACACCATCCAGAGGTGCGGTGCATTTTCCGAAGGGCGACGCGCCTGATAGTACCAATGGCTCATGCCAACACAGGCCAGGGCAGGCATACAATTTACGTCATGTGCGGTACCGGGCCCTTTCCCTTCAGAACCCTCGGCGGCCGACTCTTCGTGGCCCTGGCCTTCATCGCCCTCATCTCCGTCGGCGGTCTTGGCTACGCCGCCTACCGCGCCGAGCGAACAGCCCTTGAAGAGCAACTCTCCCGGCAACTCACCTCCGTGGCCGACCTCAAGAAAGAACAAATCATCACCTGGTTAAAGGAACGCCAGGCCGATACCCATCTCCTGGCCGAGAACATACTGAACCAGGAACATTTCACCGAGCTACTCCTGCCAGAGATCCCCGACCAGCGTAAAGCTGAATTTGCTGCCTTCTTGGCCGACAACCTCATTGGCCTCCAGCGGTCACGCCCCGGCTACAGCCGGATCGTCTTCACCGACACCGCCGGCCGCATCATCATCACCACCGACCCACCATCACAGGGTGACTTCGTCACCCAAGACCTGGCCTTCAAGGGTACCCTGGCGGCCCCCGACGGCCGCTTCATCCAGGATATCCACTTCGAGCCAGCCAATGGGCAGATTGAAATGGACTTCGGCCAAGTCATGTACGCCGTTGATCCCGTCACCAAGCAAGAACAAGCAAACGTTGTGGGTGTCGTGCTAGTCACGGTCAACATGGCCGAAACCATCTATCCCCTCATTCGCGCTTGGCCCGGCATGGGCGAAACCGGCGAGACCCTTCTGGCCCGCGCCGAAGGGGGTAGCACCCTGTTCCTCACCGACCTGCGCTTCGACCAGGATGCAGCCTTGCAGCTACGCCTACCGGCCGATTCCCCCAACGCTGAACCGGCTCATCTCTCCGCCCGCGGAGAAGAGGGCATCAAGCAAACTCTGGATTACCGGGGAATGCCTGTGCTGGCCGCCTATCGCCATATCCCCGGTCTCAACTGGGGTTTCGTCGCCAAAGAAGATTTAGACGAAGCCCTCACCCCAGTTACCACTCTCGCTGCCCGCACCGGCCAGTTAGCCACGGGCGTTCTCCTGGTAGCCGCCTTCCTTTCCGCCGTCCTTTCGCGCACCCTCACTCGTCCCCTGGCCCATTTGGTACAAGCCACGCGCACGGTTGCTGCGGGCGACTTAACGGCCGAAATTCGTGTCAACCGGCGCGATGAGATTGGCTACCTGGCCGACTCTTTTCGGGCCATGGTTGCCTCGCTGGAACAACGCCAGACGCAATTGCAGGCGGTCATGGAGACCCTGGAACAGCGAGTCGCCCAGCGCACCCAAGAACTAGCTGAAGCCAACGAGCGGCTAAAAGAGTTGGACAAGCTCAAGTCCAAATTTGTGTCAGACGTTTCCCACGAACTGCGTACCCCCGTAGCCAACCTGCACCTGTACCTGGATTTACTCGGCCGGGCCAGGCCCGATAAGCACCCCCAATACCTGGCCGTGCTGCGCCACGAAGCCGGCCGCCTCCGGCAACTCATCGAAGACATCCTGAGCCTATCCCGCCTGGAAACGGGCAAAACAACTATCCAGTTTGCGCCGGTAGACCTCAATACCATAGTCAGCCAGGTCGTAACCGCCCACCTACCACGAGCGCAGGCGGCCGGCCTCCAATTGCGCTTCGAGCCGGCCGCCAATATCCCCCTGGTCACCGCCGAGCGTAACCAACTGGCCCAGGTAGCCACCAACCTGATCGCCAACGCCATCAACTACACCCCGGCCGGCTCCGTCCAGGTAGCCACCGGCATAGACCGGGACCAGCAGCGCGTCTACTTAGAAGTGCGAGATACCGGCATGGGCATTGAGCCAGAGGATATGCCCCACCTCTTCGAGCGTTTCTATCGCGGCCACCATACCAACCAAATGGACATCCCCGGCACCGGCCTCGGCCTGGGAATCGTCAAAGAAATTCTCGACATCCATCAGGCAACGATTCAAGTGGAGAGCCGACTCAACGCCGGCACCGTCTTTCGAGTAAACTTGCCGCTAATCCCAGACAATGCTCCAGTAACATCTTGAATCTCGTGACAGCCCTGGGAGCATTTCAGTCCTAGTCGGCGCAGGCCGACTTTGCAGCCGTAGCCGCAGCCAGGCACTCAGGTGCTTTCATTCCCGACGGCCGTGCTATATAATCCTCCCTCACCAGAGCCACCGGCCCTGGTCCGAGGCAGATATGATAACGAGGCATAAATTACTTTTCCTCTTACTCTTTTCACTCACCCTTACCCTCTTCCGCCCCCGCCCGGCCGCCGCCCATCCCCTGGGCAACTTCAGCGTCAACCGTTACAGCCGGCTGGAACTCACCCCCGACCAAATCAACCTCCTCTACATCCTGGACATGGCTGAAATTCCCACCTTCCAGGAAAAGCAGCAGATTGACGCGGATGGGGATGGCGTAATTAACGCCGGTGAGTTCAACCAACTGCTGCAACAACTCTCCCCGGCTTTGCTGAGTAACCTGGATCTGACAGTAAATGGTCAAACCCTGCCCCTGG
>JBFMFT010000355.1:0-5709 GCA_040751925.1 Chloroflexota bacterium | reverse complement strand
GAGCGGGGCCAATCTTCACACACATGTCGTCGGTATTGCCGCTATTGCCGCTGTCAAAGCGGATATCCAGTTGGTCTAGCGTCAGGTAGTCTGCCGTGGTCTGGATGATCGTCCTTGGGCTAGAAGCTGTTCCTGCCGGCGCATGTAACTTGGTGAGCGACGGCCCAGCCCCGACGAGGCTAACCCCAGCGATGGTAATCTTGATGCCAGGGTTGGCGTCGCACGTGGGATCGGTGTCGCTTTTGCACGAGATGTCGCATTGGCCGAACAAGACCTGGACGGGCTTGCTGAGTGTTACCGTGCTGCAGATGAACTGCGCGCCGGTTAGATCGCGGCAATCCAGGACCTCGCCGGGGTTTGCATTATTGTGCGCCGTCTGCAGCTTCTCGCCCAGATTCGTCCCTGAGACAGTGTCTACACAGACTGTCATGTTGTCTCCTTCCTTTCATTTCAGTTGCAGTCAGCTCTTACCGTAACTGCATCTCTCGATTGTGCCGCTTGCCTATGCACACAGATCCGATACATTTGTACTATTCCGTTCGTAGCCCTTTAAGCGCTACCCACACGTGTATTGCAAAAGGGCGAGGCTGGTCGGCTACTCTGATAGGATAGCACGGCCGCGTCACCCATCCGTCCCACCACCGTCATCACACCGTCACAAATGATTAGAAATGATTTAGGACCTACAAAACTTTTTCCAGCAGCTAGGCCACCCTACGTGGCGACCTGGTCATCTACTACTGCCAGGCCGAAGCGCAAGCCTTGTGCCTGATTGAGCAGGTGCGCTTGTTTGTGCCGGTGCGGGTGGCGGCCGGGGGTAGGGATGCGCTCCTCATCACCCACACCATCGCCACACCCAGCCTACCTGGTAATTAGGCTACGGCCGCCATCTCTGCTGCGCGGGATTGCCGTTCAGCTAGCTAATCGTCTTCGCAGCAGTTGATGTCCTTCTCCGCCTCGTTCAACTTGTCTTCGTACTTCGGATCGCCGCCTCCGTTGTAGCTAACTGCTTTCTCGATGAGATTCTTGCAAGAACAGTCCTCCAACTTGTAACCTGATCCAAATATACAATGGAGTAGATAGATGACACCCCAGAAATAACTCATCCAGGGGGTAAAATCAGCGCTGTTATGACCTTCACCGGGTAGAGGTACCGGCGTGTGCCCATCGAGTTGTTGCCTCACCCACTCAACCTGTTCATCGGTCCAGGGAATAGCCGGGATGTCAAAGTCTGCGTCCGGCACAGGTTCGACGGCCCCTGGCAATTCAGGTCCCCAGTAGTTCTTCCTTCCCGTCCGTGGTGCCGTAATAAAGCGATTGCCCTTTCCCTTTCCCTTACCTGTTAATTCTTTCCACCACGCATCGCCGGGGTTGCCGCTCTGCATGGGGTCCCTCTTAGGCTGATTCCTTCCAAGTGTGCCATGATGAGATTCGACCCACGAAACCAAGCGAATGATGCACAACAACCGCCCCCTACAGTTAGTGCTTAGGGGATTCCCGCCACCATCAGAGTAGCCAATGAAATCAATCCAATAATCAAGGGCCTTGGTCGCATTCTTCTTCTGCAACTCCCAAAGTTGTTCTTCGTTCACTGCTGCCTCCTTCCGCCAAAAGGGCGTTTAAAGATGGTTAGATAAGATCGTAGAATAATACAGTGATTTCGTCTGAAGCCGGTCCTTCACAGTCTGGGCATTTATCACAATTAGCTTCGGCACGAAAAGTTATGTAAGTAGGAGTCGTGATCAATGGCGTGCTCGATGGTCTGGCTTTGTAGAAGCCTGATTTGATCCTTGTACACGTTTGATTGTTTGGTGCAAATGACATCTCTTCCCACTCAATGTTGGGAATGGGAGGGGAAAAATTGTCTGGTGTTATATCGATCCATGCACGGCACCTGCAATGGGCTTGAATCTCGAGCCTATGGGATGAGAAGACTTGCTCGTCTTTCTCCAGCAATCGCCAATCTCGGCCCGGCGGTTTAACATACGCAAAGAGTAGAAGCTCGCAAAAAGGCTCCTGGTCTGGCTCTTGCTCTTTCTGGACCAACATCGCATTGGTTGAAGTATCATGTGTTGCCATTGAATCTCCTCGGCTCATGTTCAGAATTAGTGTAATTGTGCAACAATTGAAGCGAATACAGGTGAAACTCCCCGTTGGGATAACTTGTGCTAAACATGAGTCACCTCCACTATGAATGGTCAGCTTGCAGCGTGGGCTGGTCGGCTACTTTGATAGCATAACATGGCCGCGTCACACGGCCGTCCCACCACCGTCATCCCATCGTCACAAATGATTAGAAATGGCTGAGAGCCTGCAAGACACCTTCCAACCCCTCGGCCGCCCGCTGGCAGCGCACCGCCAATTGCTGGAATTCGGCCTGGGCGGAGCGGAGTTCGTGGCGGGTGTCGCCCAGGGTGGCGAGTGTCGGTGTCTGGACGGCCGGCAGGGGGTGGTCGCCAATCACCTCGCCGTTCTGGCAAAGCTGGTGGTAAAGGGCCGTTGTTTCGGCCATTGGCTCTACCCCCAGTTCGCGGGCCAGGAGGCCCCGGCACAGGTAGTATTGGCGGACGGCCGCCGGCCGCTCGCCGGCCAGGGAGTACAGGCCCATCACCTCGCGGTGAACTGATTCTAGCAGGGGGTCAATCGCCAGGATGTGCCGGCCGCAGCTCAAGGCTTCCGTGTAGCAGCCCTGCTGCCGGTAATAGCCCACCAGTTGGGTCAGGGCCGCCAGCAGCAACTCTTGCAACCGTTCCCGCTCGCGGATGCACCATTCTTCGTAACAATCGGGCAGCAAATTCCCCTCGTAGAGGGCGACGGCCTGGGCCAGACGGCCGGCCGCTTCACTGTTCAGAGAATGGGACGCGGATGACGCGGACAGACGCGGATTCTCGATTGGGAGGGTATACACCCGTCCATGAGGAGCGCTGTGGAGGCCGGCCTCAAAGGCTTCTACGTCCAGCCAATAGTCGCTGTCCGTGTTGAAGCCCAGGTGGTCATTTTCGCGGATGAGGCGCGTGTCTCCGTTGCCTTCCAGGAACTCCCGCAGCAGGCTCAAAGTGGTACGCAGGCAATGGCGGGCCTGGCTCTCCGGTTTGTCGCCCCACAAGAGAGCCGCCAACGCCTGGCGCGAATGGCTTTGTCGTCGCCGCAAGACCAGATAGCAGAACAAGTGCTGCGCCTTCACCGTCGGAAACCGATCCAGGCTTCGCTCACCCCGGTACAGACGCAGACGGCCGAAAAGGTGTATCTTGAGCGGTTCCACGTTGTCCTCCCTATCTTCATCTCTCTATCTTCCTCAAGAAACAGTATAGCCAACGAGCATGTTTGGATCGTAGCCACAATCGTTCCTCAAACGTCTCTGAGCGTCCTGAGAGCGTCCACTTTGTCTCCATCACGGTCCCCGTGCCTTATGCCTATATGAACGTAAACGGCAAGTAACTGTTCAGCAAGAAACCAGGTTTTTCCCTGGCAGAGCGTGATTATTGGCAACAAAAAACCTGGTTTCTTCAGAGGTGACGATGACCAGGCGTGCTTTGTTCCCCACCTGTTTCGGTGAGAGTTGCCTTCTTGTCCCCTGTCGTCTATCATTTGAGCTTTCTCGGCGGCCTCCGCGTCTCGGCGGTGAGGCTAGAGCGATAAGGAGTTTGGGTGAAAGCAATTGTTTTCCGGCAGCACGGCTCTTTGGAGCAAGTCGAATACGCCGAGGTGGAACGGCCGACCCCCGGCCCTGACCAGGTTTTGCTGCACATCCGGGCGGCCGCCCTGAACCGCCTCGACCTGTGGGTGTTGGAGGGGTGGCCGGGCCTCAAGCTGCGCTTTCCCCACGTGATGGGCTGCGACGGGGCGGGGGTGATTGCCGAAGTCGGGGCCAACGTGACGGGTTGGGCGGTGGGCGAGCGGGTGGTCGTCAACCCCACCTATAGTTGCGGTCACTGCGGCTATTGCCAGAGCGGCCGGGACCATATCTGTGACCACTTCGCCATCTTTGGCGAACACCTGCCCGGCTTCTACGCCGAGTACCAGGCCGTCCCCGCCCGCAATCTCTTGCGCCTACCCGACCACGCGCCATTGGCGACGGCCGCCGCCGCTTCCCTGGTCTACGTGACCGCCTGGCACTCGTTGATTACACGCGGCCGGTTGCAGGCGGGTGAGGACGTGCTGGTGGTGGGGGCCGGCGGCGGGGTCAATACGGCCGCCATCCAGATCGCCCGGCTGGCCGGCGCGCGCACGATTTACGTGGTCGGCTCGTCAGACGACAAGCTGGCCCAGGCGCGCGTCCAGGGCGCAGACGTCACCATCAACCGCATGACCACCGATTGGGGCAAGGCCGTCTTCCAGGCGACCGGCCGCCAGGGGGTGGACGTGGTGGTGGACAACGTGGGGGCGGCCACTTACCACACGTCCTTACGCGCGCTCAAGCGGGGCGGCCGGCTGCTGACCGTCGGCAACACCAGCGGGCCCAAGTTCGAGTTTGACAACCGGCTGATGTTTGGCAAGCACCTGACCCTCATTGGCAGCACGATGGGTCCCCGTCAAGAGTACGAAATGGTGATGGGGCTGGTCTTTAGCGGCCGGCTCTCCCCCCTTATAGATACCGTCTATCCCCTGGCCGACGGGCTAACTGCTCTGCGGCGGCTGGCGGCCGGCGAGGTGATGGGCAAGCTGGTGTTGCAACCTTGAAACCCCGCAACGGATATACAACGGATAAGCGGATGGCTGGCCGCACCATCCGCTTATCCGCTGACTATCCGTTGCCAGCACAAGCACTGTCCTTGCACTTTTTGGGATGCGCCACTGTAGAGACGTTCCGGCGGAACGTCTCTACGCCAGAGGAAAATGTAAAAAGTGCAAGCATCGTGACAAGCAGAGCTTTGACCAGATGTGAACGAAATTTAGTCAAAATAGGTAACTGCTCAGGCTCTCTGTAGAAACCAGGTTTTTTGCGGGAAATGACGATGGTTATCCAGAGAAAAACCTGGTTTCTGGCTGAGTAGTTACCAAAATAGTTACATTGCCTATTGACCACCGAAGACAAGGATTCTAATGACTCATCCAACCGAAACCAATGGCTACCTGATTACCGGCCGCAAGGCCCGCTTCTACGATTTCGAGAACACCTTCTACGGGGTGCCGTTCGTCAACCGCAAGCACCTCAGCCTGATCCAGTTGCGGCCGGGCGACCGCCTGCTAGACGTAGGCTGCGGGACGGCCGAGGTCATCTGCCGGCTCTACCAGCGCTTTGGCGCGGACGTTTCGTTGCATGGGGTGGATCCGTCCACAGACATCATTGCTGTGGCCCGCCAGAAGACGCAGAGTTACCCATCGGTATCTGTGAATGCCGGCGTCGCCGAAAGGCTGGGCTACGACGACCATACCTTTGACTGGGTCATTAGTTGCCTGACCACCCACCACCTGCCCTTACCCGAGAAGCGGGCCATGCTGAGGGAGTGCCACCGGGTGTTGCGGCCGGGCGGCCGGCTGCTGATTAGCGACTTTGGCAAACCGCGCCGGCTGTTCGGCCGGCTAATGGCCCTCCCCTGGCGCAATCACGTCTACGCCAGGGAAAACATGGACGACGTGATGGTGGGCCTGGTGCAAGAATCTGGCTTCCGCCAGGTCGCCAGCGCGATGCAGTACGGCCTGGTGCAGCACATCACGGCCCATAAGTAGGGGCGAGGCAACGCGGGAGGTTCCACGTCTCTCCGAGCA
>JBFMFT010000354.1:0-5714 GCA_040751925.1 Chloroflexota bacterium | reverse complement strand
TTTCTAAATTTGTCCCGAAAAACACTTGACAGGCGGCCGCATTGAGCGTATACTGTAAGTTTGCATTCTGGACAGACCAGGGCATTTCGTTTGCCATTTAAGGACATAAGAAGAGGCGGGGATGGGGGGATTTGGGGCGTTTCCCAAATCCTCCTAATCCCCGCGAAAACTATTAGGGAGCGGTAGAAACTATCCATGCCGAACGTTACCGTTAAGAGTTACGCCCGTACCAAGGACCCCCTTGAGTTACCTAAGCTCATTGACGTACAGTTGGATTCGTTCGAACGGTTCATCCGCGAAGGGTTGGCTGAACTGTTCGAGGAAGTGTCGCCTATCGAGAGTTTCAATGGCGACCTCAAGCTCTATTTTCCCTGCAAACTGCCCCAAGCCCAGGGCTTTGACCTGAAGTATTGGTTTGGCGAACCCAAATACTCGGTTGAGGAGTGCGTCGAGCGCGATATGAGCTACGCCGCCCCTCTCTACGTTAAGGTACTGCTCTACAGCAGCGACCAGGATCAGCCCATCGTTCAGGACATCTTCATGGGTGATTTCCCCCTGATGACCCCTAGCGGCACGTTTATCATCAATGGCACTGAGCGGGTGGTGGTCAGCCAGTTGATCCGCTCGCCCGGCGTCTATTTTGAGGCCGACGAAGAACGGACGACCGGCCGCCCCCTGGCTATGGGCAAGCTCATCCCGGATCGGGGGGCGTGGATGGAGTTCGAGACACGCAAGAGCGATTATCTGACGGTGAAGTTCAACCGCAAGCGCACTGTACCCGTGACCCTGTTCCTGCGAGCGATGGCCGCCGTACCCGACGGTCTGAACAACCCGCTCATCAAAGATGGCACAGACGAGGAAATGTTGGCCCTCTTTGCTCACGTGGATACCAACGGGGAACACCTGTACATCCAGGGCAGCCTGGAACAGGAGCCGGCCTGGGACCACGACAAGCCGCTGCCTCAGCAAGCCCTCATTGAGTTTTACAAGCGAATGCGGCCGGGCGACCCGCCCACCTTAGAGAACGCCACCCAATTCCTCTACGAGCAACTGTATGATTTTCGCCGTTACGACCTGGCCGGCGTCGGCCGCTACAAACTCAACAAGCGGCTCAACCTGCAAGGCATCGTCCCTCTGGAGCATCGCACAATTACCCAGCACGACGTGGTCAAGCTCGTCGAGCGGATGATTCAGATCAACAACGGCCAGGAAGGGCCAGACGACATTGACCACCTGGGCAATCGGCGGGTGAAGACTTGCGGCGAACTGCTACAAGCGAAATTGCGAGTGGGTTTGCGGCGGATGGAGCGGGTGGTGCGCGAGCGCATGTCCATCCGCGACACCGACAACGTGACGCCGGTGGCCCTGGTCAACATCCGGCCGGTGGTGGCCGCTATCCGTGAATTCTTTGGCAGTTCGCAGTTGAGCCAGTTCATGGAGCAGGCCAATCCCCTGGCCGAATTGACCCACAAACGGACGCTATCGGCCCTGGGGCCGGGCGGTCTGCGCCGCGAGCGGGCCGGCTTTGAGGTGCGCGACGTTCACCATAGCCATTACGGCCGCATCTGCCCCATCGAAACGCCGGAAGGCCCGAACATTGGGCTGATCGGCCGCCTGGCGACTTATGGCCGGGTCAACAACTACGGCTTCATCGAAACCCCCTACAAGCGGGTCGCCAATGCCCTGCCGGCCGACAGCCCCGACCTGGTGGGCCACGACGCATCGGCTAACGTGGTCAACACCGAGACTGGCGAGATGATTGTCAGGGCCGGTGAGACGTTCACCGCCGAACACGTGGAGGCTATTCGGGCGGCCGGGATCAGCCAGGTCGCCGTGATGCCTTTTCTGACGGAAGAGATTGTCTATATGTCGGCCGACGAAGAAGACCGCTACACCATCGCCCAGGCCAATACCCAAATGGACGCCCGCCGCCAACTGCTGGGCAAGCGCATCTCCTCGCGGCGCAACCAACAATTCCGCTTCTCCTCGGTGCAGCGGATTGACTTCATGGACGTCGCTCCCCGCCAAATCGTGGGCATCTCGGCCGCCCTCATTCCTTTCCTGGAACACGACGACGCTAACCGCGCCCTGATGGGTTCCAATATGCAGCGCCAGGCCGTGCCACTCTTGCAGCCCAACGTACCTATCGTTAGTACCGGCATGGAGCTGCAAGCGGCCCGCAACTCCGGCCAGGTGGTCATCGCCCAGGAGGAAGGAGAAGTAGTCAGCGTGAGCGGCGACCACGTGATCGTGATGGGCAAAGAGGGGCCACACCTCTATAACCTCCGCAAATACAACCGCTCCAACCAGAGCACCTGCATTGACCAACGGCCGTTGGTGGTCAAGGGCCAGCGCGTCCAGCTGGGCGACGTATTAGCCGATAGCTCCTCCACCCGCTTTGGCGAACTGGCCCTGGGCCAAGACGTGGTGGTGGCCTTCCTGCCCTGGGAGGGCGGCAACTTCGAGGACGCCATTCTGGTCAGCGAACGGCTGGTGCACGAAGACAAATTCACCTCCATCCACATCGAAAAACACGAAGTGGAGGCCCGCGACACCAAGCTCGGCCCAGAGGAAATCACCTACGATATTCCCAACGTCAGTGAAGACGCCCTGAAAGACCTGGATGAACGCGGCATCATTCGCGTCGGCGCCGACGTGAAGGAGAATGATATTCTGGTGGGCAAAATCACCCCCAAAGGTGAAAAGGAACTTAGCCCAGAAGAGAAGCTGCTGCGGGCTATCTTTGGCGATAAGGCCCGCGAAGTGAAGGATTCCAGCCTGCGGTTGCCGCACGGGGCGCGGGGGAAGGTGGTGGACGTGCAGGTGTTCACCCGCCAACAAGACCGCGACCTGCCGGCCGGGGTGGAAACGATGGTGCGGGTCAGTGTAGCCCAGCGACGCAAAATCGCTGAGGGCGACAAGATGGCCGGCCGTCACGGCAATAAGGGGGTTATCTCCAAAGTTGTTCCGATTGAGGATATGCCCTTCCTGGCCGATGGCACGCCGGTAGACATTATCTTGAGTCCGCTGGGGGTGCCCGGCCGCATGAATATCGGCCAGATTTTGGAAACCCACCTGGGCTGGGCGGCCAACCGCCTCGGTTTTCGGGCCATTACCCCCGTCTTTGATGGGGCCAACGAGCAGGAAATTGAGGCTGAACTGGCCCGCGCCTGGCTGGTGGATCGAGCCTGGACGGTCGCCACGGATTGGGCCTGGGAGTGGCTACAGGAGCTAGGCTACGACATTCACAGTCTGGAATCGGACGAGGAGGCCCGCGAATTGTTTATCGTCAGTTGGCTGGGTGAACTCGGCTATAACACGGAGCAGTTGAAGGTGGATCGGGTCTACGCCCGCCAATCGGTGGCTACCGAGTGGCTCCGCACCCGCAACTGGCAGCCGGAACGGATCCTGCCGGCCGATCCCGGCGCGCTCGGCAAGCTGGATTGGGTGGCTTATGACCGTGAAACGGTCAACGCCTGCGTCCGTGAGTGGTATGCCTGGGTGCAAGAATGGGTGGGAGACGCCTTGCCGGCCGAGCTACGGGAGTTAGACCCATTGGCGGCCGAACTAGACACCTTGCTAGACCAAGCCGACGCGGTGACCCTGGCCACCGGCCTGCCCCGGCCAACTATCGGCAAAGAGCGGTTGCTGGACGGCAAGACCGGCGAGCCGTTTGCCCAACCGGTGACCGTTGGCGTGATTCACATGCTGAAGCTGCACCACCTGGTCGAGGACAAGGTACACGCCCGCTCCACTGGGCCGTATTCCCTGGTCACTCAACAGCCGTTGGGCGGCAAGGCCCAATTTGGCGGCCAACGCTTTGGCGAGATGGAGGTCTGGGCCCTGGAAGCCTACGGCGCGGCCCATACGTTGCAGGAGATGTTGACCGTTAAATCGGATGACGTGCAGGGCCGGGTGAAAACCTACGAAGCGATTGTCAAGAGTGAGGCAATCGAAGAACCGGGCATCCCGGCCTCCTTCCGCGTCTTGGTCAAGGAACTGCAAAGCCTGGGCCTGGCCGTTGAGGCCGTCACGGACACGGGCGAGGTCATTCGCTTTGGCAAAGAGGACGACAAGAAGCACCGGCCGTATGTGGGTACTGGCCTGGTTGACCTGGCAAAAGGCCGGCGTTAGATTGGTCGGGAAACCCCGCCAGGTGTAACTACTCGGCCGGAAACCAGGTTCTTTGCGGGTAACTACGATGGTTGCCCAGCGAGGAACCTGGTTTCTACAGGTAGCCTGAGCAAACCCCGCCGGGTTTGGTTTGTGAAATTGTACGCAAATCAACCCCCTGAGCGGTTGACATCTGTTTCGTTTGTGGTAGAATTGTAGGTCGGTAACTTTGACCTTTCTACGCCTGGTAATCTAAATTCACACCACAATTTAGTTACCAATCGCATAAGTCAACAAGGCAGGAGGCCATCAGACCTCGGTTTGATGGCCTCCGTTTGTCGCATTAGTGAATGATGAACGAACTTCTTTTGTTCATCTTTCATCATTCCGCATTCATCATTTAAGGAGACAGCGTGCCGACGATTAACCAGCTTGTACGCAAAGGGCGCTCCGCCAAAATCAAGAAAAGCAAAGCCCCGGCTTTGCAGTGGACCTATAACGCTTACAACCAGCGCCGCACGGCCCAGCCAACTGGCTCGCCGCAGAAGCGCGGGGTCTGCACCCAAGTCCGCACAATGCCACCCAAGAAGCCTAATTCGGCTCTTCGCAAGGTGGCCCGCGTGCGCTTGAGTAATGGCCTGGAGGTTACAGCTTATATTCCTGGCGAGGGCCACACCTTGCAAGACCACTCGGTGGTGCTGGTGCGCGGCGGCCGTGTCAAAGACCTCCCCGGCGTGCGCTACCACATTGTGCGGGGAACCCTGGATGCGACAGGCGTGAATAACCGGAAGCAGGGACGTTCCAAGTACGGAACGAAATCAGGTAAGAAAAAGTGATCGACGCGGCGAGCGTTTATCAATTTTAGGAGCTTGAGATGTCAAGACGGTATCAGGCGGAAAGACGCGACGTTGAACCAGATATGCGTTACGAGAATATGCATATTTCGATGTTCATTAGTCGCATGATGAAAAACGGCAAGCGCAGCACGGCCCAACGCATTTTGTACGATAGCCTGGCCCTGGCTGAGAACCGGGCCAAACGGCCGGCGATTGAACTGTTCGAGCAGGCTTTACGCAACGTCTCCCCGCAAATTGAAGTGAAGCCCCGCCGCGTGGGTGGGGCAACCTATCAAGTCCCTATGCAAGTAGAGGCCCACCGCCAGATTTCGCTGGCGATTCGCTGGATTCTGCTGGCGGCCCGTAAGCGGGGCGGCCGTTCGATGGCCGAGAGGCTTTCCGCCGAACTATTAGACGCCGCCAACAACCAGGGGGCGGCGGTCAAGAAGAAGGACGACACCCACCGCATGGCCGAGGCCAACCGCGCCTTCGCCCACTACCGATTTTAGTGATGAGTGATGAGTAACCAATTACTCATCACTCATCACTCATCACTAATGGTATGAGTCGCTATCCACTGGAACGGGTTCGTAACATCGGCATCATTGCCCACATTGACGCCGGTAAGACGACCACGACCGAACGAGTCCTGTATTACACCGGCCGGATTCACCGCATGGGTGAAGTCCACGACGGCACGGCGACGATGGATCACATGATACAGGAGCAGGAGCGCGGCATCACCATTACCTCGGCCGCTACGAC
>JBFMFT010000353.1:0-5723 GCA_040751925.1 Chloroflexota bacterium | reverse complement strand
ATGGGGCCGGTAACTGGTAACTGGTAGTTGGTGACTGAGCGGCCGGCGGCCGGGCCAACGGCCACCAGGAGCAAGACCACGACGGATAGTAAAACGAGAAAATGGGGGCGGCCGGTAGGCCACGAACGACGTTTCATGTTTCCTCCAAACAATGGCGAAACCTGGTTTTTCGGAAAAAACCAGGTTTCTGCGGGTGATGGTGGTTAAGACGGCTGGATATTACCACTTCAATCCGGTAGAGCCAATGCTCACGGCGGCCGTCAACGCACAAACCTGTTTAGTTCCTCCACCAACTTATGTACCGTTGTCGAGGGATTATCTCGTTCTGGATTGGGCGGCACGTATTGAACCAGTAGCCGTTTGGCGTTAGCAATGGCCTGTTCCTGCCGGGGCCACAGTTCTTCGTAGATGCCTTCACTGTTCTTCCTGTACGAATGTCCCAGGCACTTGCCCAATAACTTGACATAATCGCTTCGTGGAAGGCCACTCTCGAGGTACTGGAAGTGCAGGTAATACCAAAGTTCAAAGCACTCATTCGAATAGGCAATCTGAATCTGGTTGTTTGCGGCCAGGGACAGGGCGGCGTTAAACTCCTCGGCCGAAAAGGAGTCGCGGTCAAACACACACCAGACCTGATCCTTTTGGGGGTCGTACCCTTTTTCGCGCATTAGTCTCATCGTCTCTTCGACGAGGCTGCGCGTGTTGAACCCTGTTCCCTTAACCTCTGGCACCTCAGGGTGGGTCGGGACCTTGAAACCCCTGAAGTAGTTGGGCTCAGTTTTTTCCCCTTCGCAGACTATCAGAAATCGCTGGATCGGTTCTCTGGTCTCGACCTCGCGTACTCTGTGGCCGCGTGTACGGCCGCGTTTCTTAGCCATCTGCTTCCCCAAATAGACGGCGTAGGTCACCAATAAATGGAACGGCTCCGTATCGTCCCTCAATGTAATTCTTCTCAAAGGAAGCATCATTCCTCACCTTATACTCGACCAGGGAGTAGAGGTGGGTCGCGCCTTGCCTGTCTTTTTCCGTAAACCATATCTGGTCCCGCCGGAAGATTTCATTCGACAGCAGGTTTGTGTCATGCGTCGTGAATATCAACTGGGCATTGTGTGGGTTGATTTCTCGTGAATGGAAAAGGTGGATGATCTCACAGGTGATCATTGGGTGAAGTCTGGCGTCAAACTCGTCAATTACCAAGACCCGTCCATTCTTTAACGTATCTATCAACGGGCCGGCCAAAGCAAACAGTTTCTGTGTTCCCTCTGACTCATGTTGGTCAATATCAAATACCTCCTGGGAGACTGGCTGACCTTCGGCATCAAATACCTTGTGATGTGTTCTTACTACCGAACGCACTGACGCCTTCAGTTCCCTCACCCTCTCAGGCGCCATTGTAGCTCTTTCACCGATGGATCGGGCAGTGTCCATGAGAAGCTGGTATACGAATTCGTCTTCTTCCAACGATAGGCCATCAATGCCCAGGTCTAGTTTCTTAACAAGATTTACAATTGCTTCCCTATGATTGTCACCCTCAAGACTAGATTCGGTAAATTTCCGAGACACCGTGTCGTCAAGCCCTGAAACGACTCTTAGCTCCCTGAACCAGCGTAAGACTATTTGGGCTATTGGCCCGTTAAACTGGGCCACGACAGACAGGAAAAGCGCGTTGTCCCGCGTCTTATCAATAACATCTCTGCCTTCTCTAAAAGCGTTGGATAGGGTAAAGCTATTGCCTTCGCGCAGGAAGAGCTTCGCTTCTCGGGTAGAGGGGATATGATACAACCACTCAGCCATAACTTGCTCCCTGTTTACTTCGAAGCCGTAGCGATACTGTGTTCCTTGATTCAAGAACACAATCTCAAAATGTGTAGGTTCGTGAATGGTTTCCATACTTAGACGGAAACCTTCTACATCTAAGAGATCTCCAGCCTGGGTGGCGATGGAGGATGCCACGACAAAGGCTCGCATAAAGCCTATGGCGCGAATCAGATTGCTTTTCCCGCTGGCATTAGCCCCGTAAATAGCAGCGCTTTTGAGCAGGTTTAAGTCTTCGTCAGCCGCAAAGACGTTATCCTCATCCCGTTGTTTATTTCTAGCCCGCGCTTTGGTCGCCACCATGCTCAAAGTAACCGGCTCCTTGAAGGAGCGATAGTTACCAACCGTAAATTCGATTAACATAAGGCACCTATTTGGGCTTAAAAGACCAATAATTGTGATTTTTTCGCAAATATGCGTATTTTAGGTCATATTTTCCTTGCTGTCAAACCCAATTCGTGCCATTCCTGATTTCCTGCGGCCGCCACCAGCCCGCCGACGTAAGGGGATTGAGGATTGGCAATCGGTTGCCAGAGCCATGCTTACGAGGATAATTTAGCCAAACCTAGCATTGAAGGTGGTCAATGAGTTATCAACCAGGTGATTTTGACGATACGTGGGCTGGGTTGGAGCCGGAGCCGCCCCCGCCGGCCGCCCGCCCTTGGCTGGTCTGGTTAGGGGTGGCGGCGGCCGTCTTCCTGCTGGTCGGCGCTTGCCTGATCGGAGGCTACCTGGTGTTGCGCCGCTTCCAACAACCGGCCGCTCCACCCGCTACCGTCGCCGTACCAACGGTGGTGGGTGAGGTGGACACGGCCGTGCCCGAACAGCCCACCGCTACCCCACCGGCCGCGCCGACCACGGCCATTGCGCCAACAGCAACCCTGGCCGCTTCACCGACTACTTCCGTCACCCCCTCACCCCTCACCCCTTCACCCCAACCTACGCTGCTGGGCCAGGTGGAAGCCGCCCATCTCACCAACCCGCCAACCATTGATGGCGACCTCCTCGAATGGACCCCTTTCTCGCCGGTTGAGTCGGCTTTTCAGGTGTATAGCGCGGCCGATTGGGACGGCAGTGACGACGTGCAGGCTTTCTGGCGGCTGGGTTGGGACGAAAATTACCTCTACGTGGCGGTAGAGGTGGTGGACGACCGGCACGTGCAGACACAGACGGGCAACCAGATTTTCCGGGGCGATAGTGTGGATATGCAGATAGACACCGACCGGCCGGGCGACTTCGCTCCCCGCCTCAGCTCCGACGACTTTCAGTTTATTCTTTCACCAGGCGATTTTGGCCCCTTACCCCCCTCCGCCTTCCGCTTCCAGGGCAAGGAGAATGGGCAAATTGTGGATGCGCCGGGCGGCCACCACGTCATCCTGGCCGCGCGGCCGTCGGCCGCCGGCTATACCATCGAAGCGGCCATTCCCTGGACAGACCTGAACATCACGCCAACGGCCGGGCTGGTCATGGGGCTGGCCCTCAACGTCAATGACAATGACCGGCCGGACCAGGCCGTTCAGGAGGTGATGAAGTCACACGTCTCCACCCGCACCCTCACCGACCCGACGGGCTGGGGGACGTTAAGGCTGAGTGACGAGTGATGAGTAATGAGTGGCACTCATTACTCATCACTCATCATTTGGGCCGCCGGTCGGCGCTGAAGGGCCAACAGAGCGGTGCAGGCCAGGCCCAGAAACAAGGATGCACCCATCCCACTCAGGACGAGCGTGAGGGTTAGCCCGGCGGCCGGCAAGACAGCCTTGATAGTGAAGAACAACAGCGCGCCAACCAGCGTGCTGGCGACCAGGAGTAAGGTAACAATCACTTTACCAGTGAGAGGGCGATCGTTCTTGCCGTTTTTCATGGTTCTTCCTCCAACCAGCGGAAGGCTGCGGACCTTCCAGGATTTCATGATATGCCATAATAAACGGCAAAACGGCCGGTTTCTATGAGAAGAAAGTAGCGTTGGGGGTGGTTCGGCCGCGTGGGTTGTAGGAATTTAGTCGCGTGGAACGATTTTTCCAAATCGTTCTCTTACGGAGTAAAGCAATGACGATTTACATGACGGCTCGCTTTACCATCCGCCCAGAGGCAGCGGAGAAGTGCCAGGCGGCCATTCAGGAGTTTACCGAGTATATCCAGGTCAATGAGCCGGGGACGCTGTTGTATACGTCAGTACAGGAGACGGCCGACCCCACTCACTACCTGCACTTCTTCATCTTCACTGATGAGGCGGCCCGCGATCTGCACCGTAAGTCGGAAGGGGTCATGCGTTTTACCAGCAAGCTATACCCGGAATTGACCAGCAACGGCGTGGAGTTTAAGGAGTACCGCCTGGTGGCGACGACGTGATGAGTGATGAGTAATGAGGGATGAGTGACGGGGGATTTTACGGCATAAACATGAGCCGTCCGGCTGTATTCCTCGCGCTTGCAGGTTGGCTTTGGATTGGGCTGCTGGCCGGCTGTGCTACGGTGGAGCAGGCTGCGCCCTCGGCCGTCGCGTCCGCTGCCCCTTCGCCGCCGGCGACTGTACGGCCGACCGCCGTGATGGAACCACCACCTACGAGTCCGGCTGCCGCGACCCGGCCGCTGGCCGTTGACCCTGGCCTGCCGGTGGACATCAAGACCCAGCCGACCGCAACGCCCACGCCAACCCGTACACCCAAAGCAACCAGCGCGTCACTAACCCATTATGACCTACCTGCTTGGGTAAGTGACCCAGATGCGGCCGTATTGTTGGCCCTGCTCAGTCCGGAGCTTGATGGAGAGCCGTTTATTTCCCTGCTCAACCCGGCCACAGGCGAACATCTGGATATTTCAGCCCTCCCTCACACTTGGCGATTATCCTGGGGTCAAGATGCAGAGGGTCTCTTCTTTCAGTTTCGCTATGAAGAGAAGAGAGGCATATCTGATGAGGATTACGTTGAGCGAATCTATGTAATGACCGGCGAGGTGCGCCGCCTACTAGCCTCCGAGGTTGAGCAGGGACGGGAAGCCGTAGCGCCAGGCGGCCGCCACCTGGCTCGCGTTAGCGGCTGGCCTGAATCGCCAGCCACAGTGACTATTGAAGACCGACAAACCGGCCGCAGGGTGACTTTAGACGATCCCTTTGAAGGTCGGTTGGAATGGGCTGAGATTGAATGGTCGCCAACAGGCGATCTGCTGGCCGTACAGAGACGCCATTTTGTTGAACGAGGCGAGCCACGGGTTGCGGCTCTGGCTATTTATGACTCTGACGGAGGTTTGTTCCGTCAGTACAACGACCTTGACGGTCATAGTTGGGCACCAGATAACAGTTATCAAATTCTTTATATCACGGGTGAGGAGTTTCCGTATTACAGGCCATGCCTTCTTGACATCAAGGATAATACCACGCGCTGCATAACAGATCTCGTGGCGTGGAGTGAAAGCCAGGCTGTGCATACAAGCGGGTACGAATGGGCACCGGACGGCCGCCATGTTAGCTTTGTGTATTGGGGTCGGCAAGATAATAACGTCGCCGGTTTGTGTACCATAGCGATCGAAGGTGGTGAGGTAAGCTGCCTTGTAGGCAAGGAAACTATAGGTGAGGAAAACTTTGTACATGGCTATTGGTGGTCGCCGGACGGACGTTATCTTGGCTTCATTGTCTCTCCCCGTAATCCAGGAAGTGATGATGGAACTTTAGACCAGCTGGCGACGGTGGCTGGCGATGGCAGCCAGTACCGGGTATGGGGTTCTGGGCATCCGCCGGTTCTCTGGCGGCCGGCATGGGAGGATGACCCAAACGGCCAGCAATGAATTCCCGGCCGCGCCGAGAGAAACACGTTAGGAGCACGTTTGGGCCTACCCTCACTCCGGCCCGGCCGTCCTTCACCCTATTTTGGCCCCCCATCGGGCCCCCCCCCCCCCCCCACCAACACCCCC
>JBFMFT010000352.1:0-5725 GCA_040751925.1 Chloroflexota bacterium | reverse complement strand
CTCTTCGGCTTCCTGGAGGACATTTTCGGGCAGGGCGGTGCCTTCAAATGCCTGCTGCAAGCTGTTGTTGATAGTGTCCAGTACATCCTGGAAACCGGGGCGGAACTGCCAGGGATGGGCATACTCCGCGCCGTCCAGGAAAGGTGTGAGGTCGGCGAACTGGGCCAACCAACCCTCGCGCAGACTGGCCCGCGTCGGCATCGCCAGGCCCAGGTCAGTCCACTGCTTCATACCGTCAGGCCCAGTCAGGAAGTTGATCAGGGCCAGAGCTTCTTCCTTATGCTGGCTACCGGCCGCCATCGCGTAGCAGACCGTGAAGGCCATCGTCGCTTCGCCACCCGGCCCGGCCGGCAACTGCGTCACGCCATAACTCAGGTCGGGAAATTGGTCTTTCAAGTAGGGGACAATCCAGTTCCCTTCCATGGCCATGGCCACCCGCGCCTTGCCAAAGGCTTCACCATTCCACCCACTGTCCAGGTTGGCCGGCGTGTTGGCGACCCCATCGGTGATCATACCCACGTAGAACTCGGCCGCTTCCAAAGCCTCCGGGCTATTGATCGTCATCTGTGTGAACTCCGCATCGGTGACGCTACCACCGGCCTGGTACAAGAAGGCGATCCAGCGGGCAAAGTCCGGGTTGATCACCATGCCATAGACCCCACTGGCCTCGTCGGTCAGGGCTTCGGCCGCTGCCCGCAGGTCTTCCCACGTCCAATCCGCAGTGGGGTAATCCAGCCCGGCCGCGTCGAACATGGTTTTATTGTACTCCAGGGCCAGGGTGCTGAAGTCTTTGGGTGGGCAGTAGAACGTGCCGCCAATAGTAAAGGCATTCCGCAAACTCGGGTAGAAATCATCCGGGTTTTCCAGCCTGTCACCTACTGCTTCAATAGCCCCGGCTTCCACCAGGTCCGGCAGCTTGAAGCTGTCCACGTAGAAGACGTCCGGTGGAGCCCCGCCGGCAATGCTGGTTTGCAACTTGGTGTCGTAGTCAGGCACCAGGTTGAGGTTGACGTGAAGGTTGGGATTGGCCGCGTTAAAGGAGTCTACGACGGCCTGTAGGCGGGTATTCTCCGCGTCGGAACTCGACCAACCCATCAACTGGAGTTCGACGGCCTCGGCCGCCGGCTCGGCCGTCGGTTCTTCCGCCACCGGAGCTGGTTCAGTGGCGGCCGGTTCAACCGTCCCGCCGCCGCAAGCCACCAGCAGCAGGGCCAGGACGATTAGCCAACTAGCGATTAACAGAACTTTCTTGTTCATTGTTTTCTTCTCTCCTCGCACTATAATTCTCCCGGCGAGCAATTGCTTCGCCGTCTCAGGAGCTTGTAGTAATGGCCGGAGCCGTCTTTCCTTGCCGGGGGCGACTCAAGCCGTTACTACGAGCCTCCACCTGTAATTGGGTGATGAACTTCTGTTTAGGATTCCTCGAAGCCAGCACCTAAAACAACAACCAACCAGTTCTAGCTATTCCTTGCCTCACCTCCTTCCTGTTTCAGGTCTACCACCTGTTGCATTCCTCTAAGATAAAACTTGAAAGCCAACCGTCGCCAATGCGCGGGCAGGCAGGGCTTCAGACTGAAACTCTCGCCTTGCAGGCGCAGACCGGCAAAGCCAAACACGGCCGCCTGCCACAGGCCGCCGGCCGAAGCCGCGTGAATACCATCGCCGGCATTGCCGCGCACGTCCTGCAAATCAGCCCGCGCCGCCCGCATGAAGTGTTCGTAGGCCTCGTCCGGCCGCTTCATTTCGCCGGCCGCCCAGGCGTGGAAGCTCGGCCCCAGGCTAGAGCCGTAGCTGTGATCGGTAATCGGCACGTAGGTATCCCAATTGGCCTGCCAGGTCTGCCGGTCATACTGGTCGCGCAGTAGACACAGCAACATGATCACGTCACCCTGCTTCAAGACCTGGCTTTCGTTAGCCCCCTCTATGCCCAATAACTGCTGCATAGAGTGGGCGCGATTGGCGTAGGCCGCCCAATCCACCGGCTTCAGCTCAAAGAACCCATCAAACTGGGTCATCAAGCCCGTGTCGGGATTGTGATGGATAATGAGGTGGTCAATCACGTCCTGCCAGTGGGCCAGGCGAGCCGGACTCAACTCTAATTGCTGAACGAGGGCCAATCCCTTCTCCGGCGCGTTTTCACTGAGCCATTCCAACACCTGTAGAGCCGTCTGCAAGTGCCACTGGGCCATCCGGTTGGTGAAGACGTTGTTATCCACGTGGTCGTGATACTCATCGGGGCCAATCACGTCGCGCAGGGCGTAGCGGCGGCCGTCCTCCCCCTCCTCCAACTCCGCCCGCTCACCCCAGAAGCAGGCCCCGTCCAGAATGATCTCCGCCCCATAATCGCGCAGAAAAGCGTCGTCGCCTGTCACCTGCCAATACTGCATCATGGCGTAGGCAACGTCGGCCGTGATGTGAATCTCGATGTCACCCGTCCAGATGCGGACGAGGTTCTGGCCCCTGAAATCAGGCACGTGACTGGGCGTTACCTCGTCGCCCGTGTCCGCGCTCTCCCAGGCATATTGCGCCCCACTAAAACCGTTGGCCGCCGCCTTGCGCCGCGCCCCCGGCAGTGTGTGGTAACGATACAGGAGCAGATTGCGGGCTATCTCTGGTTGGGTGTAGGTGAAGAAAGGCAATACAAAAATCTCGTTATCCCAAAAGACGTGCCCCCGGTAGCCCAGGCCACTCAGGGTCTTGGCCCCAATGCTCACCCGGCCGTCGTGCTGGGGAGCGGCAATTTGCAACTGGAAGAGGCTGAAGCGCATGGCAAGTTGAGCCTCCTCGTCCCCTTCGATGATCACGTCCGCCTTCTCCCACACCTCTTGCCAGGCGGCTATGTGCGCGGCCTTGAGAGAGTCGTAATTGGTAATTGGTAACTGGTAACTGCTTACTGATAACTGCTTACTGATAACTGACCAGTCGGGGTCGCGGCTGCTCTGGTAAGTAATAATCTTGCCCAGTTGGAGCGATTGGCCGGGTTGGAGAGTCTCTACCAGGCTCAACGTAGGCTGGCCGGGACATTCTTGAACGGTGATGGGGCCACTGGCCGAACTTTCCAGCCGGGCGGCCGTCAGTAATTCCAGGCCACTGTGACGGGTATGGCTGTGCAGCCATATCTGATGGCCGTCGCTGCCCTGGGCTACGTGCCGCCAGTGGAGGAGGTCGTCGTTGGCGACGTGGCCGTTGATACCGCTCCACACCGCTACCTGGCAGGGTTGGTTGACGGCCGTCGCCACCACCCTTAACGCCCCCACGTGTTCGTCGACGTAGCTGATGAATCGCTCGAAGGTCAGGTCTACGATAGCCCCATTGGACGCACGCCAGCGCACCTCGCGTTGCAAGAGTCCCTGTTGAAGATCGAGCCGCCGCCGGTAGTGCAATAGTTCCCCTTGATCCAGGCGGAAAGGCTGCCCATCCACGACCAGGCGGCAATCCAACCAGTGGGGGAGATTGGCTAACTCGGTAAAGAAGATAGGCGCATCGTCGTATAGACCGTGCGCCAGGGTTAGCGCGGACTCCCCTGGATACCCTTCCTCGAACGTGCCCCGGCTGCAAAAATAGCCGTTGCCAATCGTGAAGATGGTCTCCTGGTGGTGCAGGCGGCCGGGCTCAAAACCCTCCTCGATGACCGTCCACAGTGGATCAGGCGTGACGGCCGCTTGCAGGTCAGCCAGGTGCGCCCCCGCCAAGTTATTGCGCCGAGGTAAGGAATAAGCGGCGAAACGCTCGGCCGGGCCTACCGCCAGCACCGGCATTCCGGCGGCCAGGGCCGCTTCCACCCCGGCCGCCGCGTCCTCGACGACCAGGCAGCGGCCGGGTGGCGCGTTCAAGCGAGCGGCGGCAAAACGGAACAGGTCCGGCGCGGGCTTCTGGCGGCTCACACTATTCCCGTCGGCCACCACCGCCAGTCGGCTCAAAATGCCTAATCGCTCCAACACGTCGCGGGCATTGCGGCTGGCCGAAGCGATGGCGTAAGCCACGCCGGCCGCGTCCAGTTCGTCCAATAGAGACGAAACACCAGGCAGCAAATCGGCCGCAGTGATCTGGCCCAACATCTCCTGGTAATAGCGATTCTTGCGGGCCATCATCTCCTGGAGTTGCTCTTCGGCAACCTCCCGCCCCTTGAGCATGAGCAGCAATGACTCCCGCCGCGAGACACCGCGCAAGGCTTCGTTCTCCGCCCGGCCGAACGGGAGCCCCTCTTCGTCAGCCAGCTTTTGCCAGGCCAGATAATGGTATTCGGCCGTATCGGTAATCACTCCGTCGAGGTCGAAAATGACTGCTTGCAGAGACATGGGTAATGAGCTATCGTGAAATGACGTTTCACGTTCCTAACTGGACTGCCTGACTACCAACTCCGGTTCCAACAAGATACCCTTGTGGGCGATAGGTTCGCCTTCGATCTGCTGAATGAGCATCTTGACGACCCATTGACCCGCTTTCAACGTCGGCTGCCGAACCGAGGTAAGCGGCGGCCGCAGGTATTCGACCAGGGGGATGTCGTCGAAGCCAGTGATAGCGATGTCCCGCCCGACTTCCAGCCCGGCATTAGCCACCGCCTTCAACGCGCCGATGGCTACCAGGTCACTGACGCAGACGACGGCCGTGGGGCGTTGGGCAGCCGGTAAGTCGAGCAGGCGGGCCATCGCCGCGGCCCCGGCCGGGGCCAGGTTTTCGGCCCGCTCTATCGTGCCGGCTTCCGCTGCAATCCCGGCTCGCTGCAAGCCGTTCCAATAGCCCTGTTCCCGGTACCAGCCCGATTGCGAGCCTTCCGGCCAGCTGATCATGGCGATACGCCGGTGGCCGCGCGCGACTAGGTGAGCCATCACCCTTTCCATCCCTTGCTGGCCGTCCACGTCTACCCAGCAGAAGTCCCAATCGTCGTTGGCCCGGCCGAAGGTGGCGAAGGGAATTTCGTGCTCGATCAAAAAGCGGATGCGCGGGTCGCCGCGATTGGTGTCGGCTAGAATAAAACCATCCACCTGGTGCCGACCGTAGAGTTCCTCGTAAGCCCCCACGTCGCCAGCCTTGTCGTCGTGGGTGGCGAAGGTGAATAGGTGATAATCCTGTTCGGCCGCCGCCATCGCCGCGCTGTGCAGAAAGGCGTCCAAAACCGGGTGGACGAGATTGGATGGGGTGTGGTGCCAGGCGTAACCGAGCAGGTGGGTCGCTCCCGCCCGTAAGCGACGGGCGCTGAGATTAGGCTCGTAATTGATTTCGTGGACGACCTGCCAGATGCGGGTAGCGGTTTCGGGGGCCACCTGGGCCTGGCCGTGCAGAACTTTCGAGACCGTCTGGTAACTGACCCCGGCTCTAGCCGCTACATCCTTGAGAGTTGCCCGGCTCATACTGATTATCCTGCCGTAATTATCCAATGCGAACGTTCGCCCGAACGTTCGCCTATAATATACACCCAAACGGAGCGGGTTGTCAAGAGCCATTTGCACAGACCGGCGGGGTTTCGGACCCCTCCCTCTGGGGGAAACATCCGACGTTTGCCAAACGTTGGCTGTTTGCTCACCATGGTCTCCCCAAAACTGAAATACTTCCGTCGGGGCGTGATGCCTCAAAACAAAGTGTTACCGAAGGGGTATCGGCTGCCTCAAAATGAGTGTTACTCTGCCAGTAGCCACAACCGCTTCAGATGCTCGTCAATCCGTCGCCGCAGGGCGGCTGGATTGAGTGACAAGTATAGCTGATGGAGGCGCAGCTTGTTATGGGC
>JBFMFT010000351.1:0-5749 GCA_040751925.1 Chloroflexota bacterium | reverse complement strand
CCTCCCCCGCTCATCCACTTCTTCCAGGCCAACGTCGCCGTGGCCGATCCGGGCGACACCCTAGAACTCTCCTGGGCCACCAGCAACGCCACCCGCGTTACCCTCTACCGCCTCATGCCCAGCGGCCAGTTGGGGAACTTCTGGGACGTGGAACTTAGCGGCGCCTTTATCTATACAACCGCCGCCACTGACCGCAACCACGTGGACTTTGCTCTCTTCGCCAGTGACGCCAGTGGCGCGTGGGTGCAGGCCACAGTCACCGTCCAACTAACCTGCCCCGATAGCTGGTTCTTCACGCCGGCCCCCAACGAATGTCCCTGGGCGGCTCCCCTCGCCTCGGCCGGGGCTGAACAAAGTTTCGAACGTGGTTTCATGGTCTGGGTACAGGCCCAAGACCAGATCTACGTCCTCTTTGAGGACGGCTTATCGCCAGGCTGGAAGATCGTCCAGGACAATTGGGACGAAGGCGACCCGGTGGACGATCCGACGCTGCTTCCCCCGGCCGGTTTCTACCAGCCCGTGCGCGGCTTTGGTCTGGTCTGGCGCGAGGAAGTGGGTGTACGCGACCGCCTGGGTTGGGCCACGGCCGCCGAAGCCGGCTTCAACACCCTCTACCAAAGCACCGCCCGCTTTAAGTACAACGAGTTTTATCTGCTGGCCCTGGATGGCCGCGTGTGGCATTTGTTCCCCGAGATGAGCCGGTGGGAGAAAGTGGGACAGTGATGAGTGATGAGCAACTCACCACTCATCACTCATCACTCATCACTCATCACTCATCACTCATCACTCTTTGTAGCAATGGTAGTAGGGCTTGTGGATATGTGTATAACTGTTGACCGGCCGTAACAGTGACGGCGGCCGGTCATGGTCGTCTGCTATATACGGCCGTCCACTTCCACCACCATCCGGCCGCTTGTGGATGAAAAGCAGGCAAGCCCCTCCCCGTAAAACAGGGGAACGAACGTTCGACGCTACATCTGGCGGGTCATAGGAACAAAGTCCTACTGCTGGCTGGCGGCCGGACACCGCGCCAGCCAGGTTTTCCACCAAATCCGCGACTTGTCCACAGCTTTGCCCTGGTTATCCACACCTGCCGTTGTAGATATCCGATGTCTCATATTGGACTAAAGTCTGAACAGCCAGCCTACCTTAGCCCATTCCGGCTCATCTTCTCCTTCTGTATACTGATCTAGTGAAGAAACCAGGTTTTTGGAGAAAACCTGGTTTCTACCATTGTGCCATAGGAGATTGTGACATGGACAGAAAGTTGAGGATGATTCTGGTTAGTCTTGTCGCTCTGGTCATAGCGGCCGTGATCCTGACCGCCGAGCCAGCCACGCCCCTTTCCCTGTTGGACGCCGCCCAATCCGCCGAAGCCTTCAGTGCGGCCGTCGAGTTCGACCTCACCGACGACCCGGCCGCCTGGTTCCGCAGCAGCGACGGCCCTATTGGCGGCACCGAGTCCCTGGCCGTCGTCAACCCTGGCGACGAAGTGAAGTTCAGTGGTGATTCGCGCACTGTTCATACCGTCACCAGTCTCATCTTTCCCACTGGCGCGGCCGGAATGCCTTTCGACACCGAGCCGATGAAGGGCAGCGTTTCCCTCTTCTTAAACACACCTGGCCTCTACGTCTTCACCTGTAAAGTACACCCCTATATGTTCGCCGCCGTCATCAACGACGATCCGGCCACCACCGGGTTAGACCTGGGCGAGAACATAGACCTGATCAACGGTATCCGTGTCCCCACCAGCAGCGACCTGGCTACCCGCCTGCTGCGTACCTTCTTCATCGCCACCAACCCCGACAACTGGCAGGACTACACCTCGCCGGCCGCCTGGCACGTCACCTACCCCGACGTGGACGTGCGGATCACCGGCGGGGCCGTCGTCAACCTGCCCGATACCCTCGACGCCCGCTATGGCAACGACGTTATTCTCGCGCCGTTGAGCGATCCCCTCACCCCGGCCGTCGGCGAAATATGGGTGGACACCCAGTTCGAGTTGACGGCCGGCAAAGACAAGCCTGGTACCGCGACGGTCATCAACGGCACGACCTGGCAACCAACCCGCAAGGTGGCCTTGCCAGGGATTGAGATGAACAATCCCCACAATATGTGGACCGACCGCAACCAGCGGCTCATCTACCAGACCGAATGGTTTGACAGCCGGCTGACCGTCTTCAACCGGACGACCGGCGCCCTGGTGCGGACGATCACAGTGGGCGAGGCCCCGGCCCACGTAATGACCCGCGTAGATACCGACCAACTGCACGTAACGATTAACGGCGACGACGACACAGACTCGGTGGTGGAACTGGCCCCCTTAGCCCGGCGGATTCAACGGCGAGTGGACATCGGCCGGGGCAACCCCCATGCCCACTGGATGGGCCACGACGGTCACACGATGGTCACACCCAACGTCTTCACCAACGACTCCACCATCTACGATTTCCCCTCTAATACCATCACGGCCATTGCCGCCACCGGCTCCCATCCCATTGCTACCGGCATGATGCCCGACGACAGCAAGTATTACGTCGCCAACTTACTGGACAGCACCCTGACGGTCATCGAGACGGCCACCGGCGCGGTCCTGAACACCATCAACTTGCTGGCGAATTACGACCCCATCAGCGGCGCGATCACTGGCCCCGTGGGTGGCCTACCTATCCAGACGCCCATCAGTCCCAACGGCCGCTACGCTGTAACCGCCAATACCCTAACCGGCACGATCCTGATCATTGACACGACGACCGATTCAGTGGTCGCCATGCTAGGCTGCGACCCTGGCTGTCACGGTGTCCAGTTCGGGGCCAAGCAAGGCGGCGGTTACTACGCCTACGTCTCCAGCAAATTTTCCAACCGCCTGATCGTTGTGGACGCCGACCCCAACGACGACGGCGACCTGTCTGACGCCACCATCGCCGGCACGATCAGCCTGGTCGCCACCGGCAGCACCCTCATAGACGATACGGTGACTGGCAATGCCGGTATGGGCGGCCAGGGGCTTCTCCCCATCCCCGTCGTCTACAATGGCTGGGTACAAAACCTACCCACGTCCTGGAAGAGCCAGTTGACGGCCGACCAGCAAAACCCCTACCCATAAGGATCAGTGATGAGTGATGAGTGATGAGTAATTTAGCACTCATCACTCATCACTCATCACTCACCACTTCCCGCCGCCGGCAGCCAGGCGCGAAACACAGCCCCACCCCGGTTTTCCACTTCAATCCGTCCCCCGTGGGCGTCCACAATTTGCTTGACGATAGTCAACCCCAGGCCCGGGCCAGGGATGTTAGATTGGCTGGCGTGGCGGCCGCGATAGAACCGCTCGAACAGGTGAGGCTCGTCGGCCGGGTCAATCCCCGGCCCAGAGTCAGCCACTTCCACAAAGACCTGCCGCCCGCCGTCACCCACCCCCGTCCTGACCGCCACGGTGCCGGCCGGCGTATAACTAATCGCGTTCGCCAGCAAATTCGTCACCACCGTTGCCAATTGGTTCGGCTCGGCCGTCAGAGGGGGCAGAGCCGCGCCAGGGGCAAAAGAGAGAGCCAGACCGGCCGCCTCCGCCCGTGGTCGTTGGATGGCTACCACTTGCTCCACCACGTCATTCAAATTGACCATTTCCCGCCGCACATCGCCCGTTTCCACCTTCAAATGTTCCAGGTCGAGGGTCGTGCTAAGAAGGTTGATCAGCCGGGCGGCCTCCTGGCGCAAAATCTGCCTATATTGGGCGTGCTTTTCCGGTCGGCCGCGCTCCAATAGGTTCAGGTACAAGTCCAGGTTAGAAATCGGCGTCCGTAATTCGTGCGTCATATCCGAAATAAATTTCGTCTTCAGCCGGTCCAATTCCTGAAGCTGCTCGTAGGCCTCCGTCAGTTCACGAGTGCGCTCCTGCACCCGTTGCTCCAGCATTTCCAGCGCCTGCGCCCGGTGGACGGCCAGCGAAATCTGCCGGGCCGCTTGTTCACCGCGGGCAACCTCCTCGGCCGTGAAATGATGCGATTGGTTAAAAGCAATCAGGGCCGCCCCCAACTTCTGCTCACCAGCGATTAAAGGCAGGGCCAGCAGGGAATGGTCGGAGAACAAAGCGGCGATGCGTGGGCTGATGTAGGGTGAATGGAACACGTCTTCGATGACCAGAGGGCGGCCGGCCGCCAGCACGGAGGCCGTCGCCGTCACCTCCCCTGGTTGCGCGCGCAATTGAGGGTAGCTGTCGCGCCGGGGGCCATAGGCGGCGGCCGGTATCGCCCTCTGGTGGGTCTCATCCCACAGGGCAATGTAGCAACCGTCGGCGTCCAGCAGTTCCCCCAGGCGGTCGGCCAGAATTTGCAGCATGGCCTGAAGATCAACAGTGGCCGTCGCGGCGTAAGTAATCTCGTTGAGCAGGGTCGCGTAGTGGGCCTGGCTCTGGGTTTCCTGAAACAGCTGGGCGTTGTGAATCGCCACCGCCGCCTGGTTAGCAAAGCCCTGAGCCAAAGCCGCTTCCGCCTCGCCAAAGGCCCCCACCTGCCGGCTGTCCAGGGTCAGGCAACCGATTACCTCATCACGGACGATGAGTGGCACACCCATCCAGGCGCGGATGTAGGCAAACCTTCCCCACCGCTCAAAGCGGTCATCCAGGTAGGTATCGGGCAGGAAGTAGGGCTGCCGGGTCTGGTATACGACTTGAAAGAGAGCATTGGCGGCCGGAAAGCTGAAGCCCACTACCCGCTCTGGTTCAGGGAAGCCCCGCCCGGCCACCAGGCACAAACTCTCCCCTTCCAGGAGCAGCACCGACGCGCTATCATAAGACACCACTTTCGCCAGGTGATCCAAAATCGTGTTCAACACCTGGGGCAGTTCCAGGCTGGATGTCAGGGCGGCCGTCGCCTCCCACAACGTCTCCGCTTCCCGACGGCGACGGCGTTCCGCGCCAAAGAGTTGGGCGTTTTGCACGGCGATAACGGCCTGGTCAGCCAGCAGCCCCAGCAGCCTCAATTCGTCCTCGTCGAAGGCCCGCGGCTTCTCGAAAGCCACCGTCATAACCCCCTTCACCTCATCGTGCAGGCTGAGAGGGATGCCCACGATGGCCCCGCCCCAGCGGAAACCTTCGTAGAGAGGATGGCTATCCACGTCAGGAATAACGATCCACTGGCCGCTGCGGGCTACCGTGTAGGTCAGACCCTGTTCACGAGGCTGGGCGAAAGGCACGCCGCGCCGGCCGTCGGCCCAGGCCGCGGCGGCAAACGTCAGCCGATCCCCGTCATATAAGAAAATGTGGGCATCCTTCGCCGCCACCAATTTCAGGGCGGCTTCCAGAATGGCTTCCATCACCGGCTCTAGCTCCAGCCCGGCCAGCAAGGGCAAGCGGGCCTGGCGTAGAGCCTCCAATTCCTGCCGGCGGCGGTAGCCTGCGGGGGAACTATTGGGCGGGGTGTCCAGTTCGCGGGCCATAAGCTATCGCCTCACGTCTTCTCGGCCAGAGGCAACCACACCCGAAACGTGCTTCCCTCGCCCGGCCGGCTTTGCACTGCTATCTTGCCCTGGTGCAGGTTGACAATCTCTTTCACAATGGCTAATCCCAGGCCGGCCCCAGGGACGTGGGATTGGCCGGCCTGCCGGCCGCGATAAAACCGCTCAAATAGGTGAGGCATATCCTCAGAATCAATCCCCGCCCCGGAATCCGCAACTTCCACGAAGACTTGCCCTGGATTACCCTCCACACCCGTACTGACCCGGACGAAACCGGCCGCCGTGAAACTAATCG
>JBFMFT010000350.1:0-5779 GCA_040751925.1 Chloroflexota bacterium | reverse complement strand
GGCGGGGGAGAGTGGCAGAATCTTGCCCCTCTGCTCCCCTGCTCCTCTGCCCTCCTGCTCCCCTGCTCCCCTGCTCCTCCGCTAAGATCGCCTCTACGGCCGCAAAGATCGGCTCTGGCTTCAAGATCATCCCCCCCCCGCCGCCGTAGGGTGGTTCGTCGGTGACGTGGTGTTTGTCTGTCGTGTAGTCGCGGACGTTGTGGACGTGGATGGAAACGAGTCCGGCCGCCTGCGCCCGCCCTAAAATGCTGGTGTTCAGATAGGCCGGAAACAGCTCGGGGAAGAGGGTCAGAATATCTATCCGCATCGCGCCTATCGTATCGCAAATGTCCCCATAGCGGTAGTTTTCGTACCAGGATCAGGGGTCTCAAGGAACTGAGGGAACTCAGGGAACTGGGCGAAGTTCCCCCAAGTTCCTTGAGTTCCTTCTCCAATGCTTAAGTAGGCACTTTTCCGCTATAATTCACTCATGCGTATTCTCATCACCGGCGGCCGGGGGCGCCTCGGCCGCGCCCTCCAGGACACCCTGACCAGCCACGAGTTGACCATGACGGATCAGGCAGAACTAGACATTACCAACCGGGCGGCCGTTCTCGTCGCCGTTCACGAGGCCCAGGCGGAACTGGTCATTCATTGCGCCGCCTACACGGACGTGGATGGCTGCGCCCGCGACCCCGACCTGGCCCACCGGGTCAACGCCCTGGGGACGCAGAACGTGGCCCTGGCCTGCCAGGCGGCCGGGGCGGCGATGCTCCACGTCAGCACCAACGAGGTTTTCGCTGGTGACAACCCGGCCGGCTACGAAGAATGGATGCCCCGTAACCCGATTAACCCTTACGGCCGCTCCAAAGCGGCGGCCGAGTGGTACGTGCAATCTCTCCTCCACCGTTATTACGTCGTGCGACCGGCCTGGCTTTACGGGCCGGGCGGCCGCAACTTCATCCACGCCATTCTCAACCGCGCCCGCACGGCCGGCGAGGTGCGGGTGGTAGTGGACGAAGTGGGCAACCCCACCTACAGCCACGACCTGGCTGAAGCCATCGGCCGCCTGATTGTTACCGGGCAATACGGTGTCTACCACCTGGTCAACGAAGGCTCTTGTTCACGCTGGGCCTTTGCCAACGAAATCCTGCGCCTGGCTGGTCTAACCGAAGTCCGCAACCTGCCTATCCTCAGCCGCGACTACCCCCGCGCCTCCACCCCCCCACCTTACGCCGCCTTGCGGAACGTGGCTGGGGCTGCTTTAGGCATCACCTTGCGGCCGTGGACGGAAGCCCTGGCTGACTACCTGAAAAGTGATGCGTGATGAGTGGAAAGTAAAAGCCTTTCACTCATCACTCATCACTCATTACTTCCCCATGCCCCGTGTCTCCATCATCATCCCCCACTGGAACGGCCGCCCCCACCTGGACGAATGCCTGACCTCCCTGCGCCGGCAGCGCTTTCAGGACTTCGAGGTGATCCTGGTGGACAATGGCTCGACCGATGGCTCCCAGGCTTACGTCCATGAGCAGTATCCAGAGGCGCAGCTGGTGGAACTGGGCCAGAATCGCGGCTTTACCGGGGCCGGCAACGCGGGCTACGCAGTGGCTCAGGGGGAGATCATAATTCTACTCAACAATGACACAGAGGCCGACGCCGGCTGGCTGGCGGCCGTCGTGGATGCTTTCGACCGTCATCCGGAGGTGGGCAGCGTCGCCAGTAAGATGCTCCTGTTTGATCGGCGCGACCACCTGCACACGGCCGGGGATTTCTACCGTCTGGACGGTGTGCCGGGCAACCGCGGAGTGTGGCAGCTTGACCAGGGGCAGTATGAGCGGGAGGAGTACGTTTTCAGCGCGTGTGGGGGATCGGCCGCTTATCGCCGGACGATGCTAGAGGAAATTGGTTTCCTGGACGACGACTTTTTTTTCTCCTGTGAGGACGTAGACATGGGCTGGCGGGCCAACCTGGCCGGCTGGCGCGTCCTCTACGCGCCCCAGGCTGTCGTCTATCACAAACTCAAGGCGACAGGCGGCAGCGTAACAGGCAGTTTTTACGACGGCCGCAACTTCCTCTACCTCATCGGGAAGGATTATCCAGCCAGCCTGCTGCGCCATACCTGGCCGGCCGTCCTGCGCGCCCAACTGCGGATCACCTGGGATGCCCTACGGGCCTGGCGGGGAGCGGCCGCCCGCGCCCGGCTGCGGGGCCAGGCGGCCGGGCTGCTCGGCTTACCCAGGATGCTGGCGAAACGCCGCCAGGTGCAGGCCGGTCGCCGCGCGGCCGACGCTGACCTGCTGGCTATCCTGACGCCGGTTGACGAGACCCCGTAGGGGGGATATGATTGCGTGAGGTGATAGTCAAATGGCAAAAATAGATACCTATCGCGCTTACGTGCAACAAGTCCTTGAGCAATACGCTGGTCACGGTACAGCTGATGAGCGCGTCGAAGCGCAAACCATCTTCGATACAGTTCACGATCATTATCAATTGGTGTACGTCGGCTGGCGAGACCTGCATCGTGTCTATGGTTGCGTCACGCACATAGATATTAAGAATGACAAGATATGGATTCAGCACGATGGTACCGAAGTAGGTCTGGCTAACGAATTTGTGGAATTGGGTGTGCCGAAAGAGGACATCGTGCTGGCCTTTCATGCCCCCTACAAGCGGCCATATACGGGCTTCGGCGTGAACTGATCCCACTCCCTCCTCACGTTTCACGCTTCACGTTTCATGGATTTTACTCTCCCCCTCCTGAGTATTATTATCCCCGCCTACAACGAAGGCGGCCGGTTGCCTAAGACCTTGCCCCAGGTAGTGGCGTTTTTGCAGGACCAGCCCTACGCCTCGGAGGTGTTGGTGGTCAATAACAACAGCCGCGACGACACACGGGCGGTGGCCGATGGATTGGCGGCCGTTCACCCCTTTATTCGCGTCCTGGACGAGCCGGCGCAGGGCAAGGGAGCGGCCGTGCGGACGGGGATGCTGGCGGCGCGAGGGGAGTACCTGTTCATCGCCGACGCCGACCTGTCCATGCCCATTCACGAGGTCAGTAAATTCCTGCCGCCGGCCCTGAGTGGCTACGACGTGGCGATTGGCAGCCGCGAAGCGCCGGGGGCCGTGCGCTACAATGAGCCGCAGTACCGGCACCTGATGGGGCGCGTCTTCAACTTCATCGTCAAAGTGCTGGCGATCCCCGGCTTCCAGGACACCCAGTGCGGCTTCAAATGCTTTCGCCGCCACGTGGCCCGCGACGTTTTCACCCGCCAGACTATCAACGGCTGGGCTTTCGACGTGGAAGTGCTTTTCGTCGCCCTCCGCCATGGCTACAAGGTGGTCGAAGTGCCGATTGACTGGTATTACCGCCACAGCAGCCGGGTCAACCCGGTGCGCGACTCAGTCAATATGCTGCGTGAGGTGTTGAAGATTCGCTGGAATGGCTGGCAGGGGTTATACGATGGGCCGGCGAAGGCGGAGGCGATAGTGCCTGAAACGTAGTGCGTGAAACGTGAAACGTGCCACCTGCCACTTGCCACTTGCCACCTGCCACTTGCCACCTGCAAGCCAGCGGCTTGCGCTACTTCTGCCACCTACCACCTGCCACCTGAACCTTGCCCCACCTGAGCTATGAGTTAGCCGTTTGCCAGCAGCGCGGGCTGCGCTACGTGGCCGGGGTGGATGAGGCCGGCCGGGGGGCGTTGGCCGGGCCGGTGGTGGCGGCGGCCGTGATCTTACCCCTCGATCAACCTGATTTACTGGTTCGCCTGGGCGGAGTTCGGGATTCCAAGCAGCTCACCCCCAGCCAACGGGAGCAGCTTTATCCCTTGATTGTTCAATGCGCCCTGGCTCATGGAATTGGGAGTAGAACAGCGGCCGAGATTGACCAACTGGGCATCGTGCGAGCCAACCAGCAGGCGATGGGAGCGGCCGTCAGTCAGTTGCGGCCGGCGGCCGAAACCCTGCTCATTGACGGCCCCCACCCCCTACCGGCTTGCCCGCTTCCCCAACAGGCCATCGTCAAAGGCGACAGCCTTAGCCTGAGCATCGCCGCCGCCTCGATCCTCGCCAAAGTGACCCGCGACCGGCTGATGGTAGCCCTGGCCGCTGAGTATCCTCAGTACGGCTTTGAGCGGCACAAAGGGTACGGCACGGCCGCCCACCGGGCTGCCCTCACCCAATACGGCCCCTGTCCCTTCCACCGCCGCTCCTTTGCCGGTTGTTAAAGGTCTGCTGAAGGTCAAGGTCATCATGGGGCTTGATTATATCCCGGCCGTCAAACATTCCGCCAGGCAATGGTCTGCGCCCAGGGATCGGGGGGCGCAGCTTCTTCGGCCGGCTGGCCGCCCGGCCGGTGGGGGTGGCCTTCGGCGTGCAAGGCTTCCAGGGCGGCAATGGCTAACCAGGTGCTATGGCTAACGTCTACGGCCGGCCGCCAGGCGGCCAGATGGTAGGGCAGGAAGTTGGTGGTGGTGCGGCCGCTCAGAAACTCCGGCTCACGCAAGATGTCGTGCAGGTAGGCGACGTTGGTGGTCACACCCAGAATCACCGTGTCGTCCAGGGCGCGCCCCATCTTGCGGATCGCTTCGGCCCGGTCGTGACCCCAGGTAATGATTTTGCCCAACATGGGATCGTAATAAGGACTGACGACTGTGCCGGCTTCGATGCCGTCGTCTACGCGCACGCCGGGGCCGGCCGGCGGCCGGTAAAAGACAACCTCCCCGGTCGAGGGTAGAAAGTTGTTGGCCGGGTCCTCGGCGTAAACCCGGCACTCAATCGCGTGGCCGTGTTGGGTCAGGTGTTCCTGGTGGAAAGTCAAGGGTTCACCGGCGGCCAGGCGAATCTGCCAACCGGCGATGTCCACCCCCGTCACCAGTTCGGTGACCGGGTGTTCCACTTGCAGCCGGGTGTTCATCTCTAAGAGGAAGAAACGGCCGCTCGGCTCCAGCACAAACTCCACCGTGCCGGCGCTGACGTAGCCCACCGCCCGCGCCAGGGCCAAAGCAGCCTCGGCCATTTGGCGGCGCAACTCGGCCGGCACACCAGGGGCCGGACTTTCCTCGATGATCTTTTGGTGGCGGCGCTGGATGGAACACTCGCGCTCGAACAGGTGAACGATGTTGCCATGGCGGTCGCCTAGCACCTGGATTTCGACGTGATGAACCTGGGGAAAGTATTTTTCGATGAGAACGTGATCGTTGCCAAAGGAGGAGCGCGCTTCGTTGCGGGCGGCGTGCAGCGCGCTGGCAAAGTCGTCCGGCCGCCAGACCAGGCGCATCCCTTTCCCGCCGCCGCCCGCGCTGGCCTTAATGAGTATCGGAAAGCCAATGGCCTGGGCGGCGGCCACCAGTTCATGGTCACTCCGGCCGGCCCCATCCATCCCCGGCATCACCGGCACATTGACCTGACGGGCCAGTTGGCGGGCGCCGGCCTTGCTGCCCAACAGCCGCATGGCCTGGGGGCTGGGGCCAATGAAGTGAATGTCGTGGGCGGCGCACGCCTCGGCAAAATCGGCGTTCTCGCTCAGGAAGCCATAGCCAGGGTGAATGGCGTCCGCCCCGGCGGCCTTGGCGACCTGGAAGATGGCCTTTTGGTTGAGATAGGTTTCGGCGGCCGTAAAACCATCTAACTGATAGCTTTCGTCGGCCAGGCGGGGCCAGGGCGCGCTGCGGTCTACTTCGGAGTAGATGGCGACCGAACGCAGCCCCAATTCGCGGCAGGCCCGAAAAATGCGGCGGGCGATTTCGCCCCGGTTGGCGACCAAAATTTTCTTGAACATACAAGCCGAGTGATGAGT
>JBFMFT010000035.1:0-20290 GCA_040751925.1 Chloroflexota bacterium | reverse complement strand
ATCCCCCATTTTCGTCTGACCATCCCAACCCCCATAGGCCTTGATAATTTTGATAATCTTGATAATCCAGACCACCGAATATCAAAATATCAAAACGACCGCCCTCCCCAATTCTGAAATGCTCCCCACGAGGACTATACACGGGTCAGTGAAAGTGCTATGATGGCAGATAGGGTTTTTGGGTTGTTGCGTGTGGTTCAGAACTTGAGCCGCTCAATCGTGTAGGAAGGGAACTATGAAAACGAAGTTACCTAAAACCGTGATTTTCCTATGGCTCATGGTCACGTCCATAGCTATCGTCGCCTGCGGCCGCCAGGAGCAGGAGCCAATAGAAGTGCCGGCCGGCGCCCAGGCCGGCGATCTGACCATGGAACCTTGCCTTCTTGAGTTGGGCCAAGCCAGCTTCCAGGCTGAGTGCGGCGTGCTGGTTGTGCCCGAGAATCGCAGCGACCCCCGTAGCCGCCTCATCGCCTTGCCTGTACTACGTCTGCCGGCCAGCGGCCCGGCCGCTCCCGAGCCTATTTTCTTTCTGGCGGGCGGCCCAGGCGCCAGCAACATCATGGGCGCAGGAGCGCCGCCGGAGTGGATGTGGGCCAAGCATGACCTGGTGGCTGTGGGGTATCGGGGCGCAGATGGTTCTGCCATTCTGGACATGCCGGAAGTAGACGAGGCGATGAAGGGCGTGGGCGGCGATCTGCTCAGTGAGGAATCGCTGGCCAACGTCACCGAAGCCTTTGCCCGCGGCGCCGCGCGCCTCCAAGCGGAAGGCGTGGACCTGGCCGGTTACACCATCCCCGAAGTGGTCGCCGATATGGAAGCCGCTCGCGCCGCCCTCGGCTATGAACGCATCAACCTGTTCAGTCACAGCTACGGCACACGTATCGCCCAAATCTACGCTTACCTCTACCCCGACAGCCTCTATCGTTCTGTCCAGTTGGCCGTCAACCCGCCTGGGCGCATGGTTCAGGAGCCGGAGATGATTGATGCTCAATTTGAGCGCGTGGCCGAACTGTGCGCCCAAGACCCGGTGTGCAGCGCCCGCACCGACGATCTGGCCGAGACGATTCGCTACGTCGCCCACAACATGCCGAAGCGTTGGCTCTTCCTACCCATTGATCCCGGCAAGGTGAAGGTCAATACCTTTCTCAATTTGGACACGCCAGGGGCCAATGCAACGCTCTACGACGCCTTCATCGCCGCCGAGGATGGCGATGCTAGTGGACTGGCCCTGGCCTCGCTCGCCTATGATTTCTTCTTGCCAGACCAGATCTGGGGTGATAGTTTCGCCAAAGCCGCCAGCGCCGACTACGACCCGGTGCGGAACTACGGCGCCGAACTCGATCCCGCGGATTCCGTTATGGGTTCGCCTTACGGGCTGCTGCTCTGGAGTTCCGCCGGTGCCTGGCCGGTTGCCCCCATCCCGGCAGGACTGCGCCAGCCCCAATACACCGACGTGGAAACCTTGCTGATAAGCGGGAGCATTGACTTCCTGACGCCGCCTCAGTATGCGACCGGGGAATTGCTGCCCTATCTCAACCGCGGCCGGCAGGTGATTATGGCTGAACATGGGCACAACGACGTCTACATCCAAAACGAAGCGCTGGGGCACCTGGCACTCTCGTTCTACGAGACGGGTGTTGGCGATGATTCGCTCATCACCTACCACCCTATGGATTTCCAGGTGCAAGTGAATTTCCCAACGATAGCCAAGATTGGGGTAGGGGTCGTGCTATTGCTTGTCGCCGGCCTGGTGGCGCTGGGCTGGCTCATTGTTCGCAAAGTGCGAAGGGAACGGCCAAGAACCCCGCTTCAGTAGTCGAGTCAGGGAAAGCCGCCAGGGGTACTGGCAGCCTCTCACGTCTCCCGCACGTCCAGAATCTCATCCACCACCGGCCGCACGGCCGCCACCAACTTCTCGCGGGCCACGCCCTGGACCTTGAAGGTGATGTGCCATTGAGTTTCGGCCGCCTCAGTTACCTCGCTAAAGCCCAGGCCCACGATGTCCCCACCCACGCCAAAAATCGCGCTGGTGATTTGGGCGAGTGTGCCTTTGGCCCCAGAGGTTAGAACGGTCAGGCGCACCCCCGGCCGCCGGCCGCCCAGCAATTGCAGTAAGGACTTGAACAAATCCGTCTCGGTGATAATGCCCACCAGCGTTTTGCCCCGCATGACCGGCAGGCCGCCGATGCGCCGGTCAGCCATGAGGCAAGCCGCTTCTTCCAAAGGTGTGTCCTCCGTGACCGTAATCACCTCACGGGTCATCACCTTCTCCACCTTCAGCCGGGCCAGCAACTCCGGTATCTCCCAGATAGCCAGCGTCGTCGCCGGCGAGGGCGAGGCGTGCAACAAGTCTTTGTCAGAGACGATGCCAACGAGCCGGCCGTGCCCATCCAGCACGGGCAGGCGGCGAACCTTTCTTTCGCGCATCAAGCGCAAAGCGTCTGGTACAGACGCATCAGGAGCAATGGTGACGGGATTCACCGTCATCCGTTCACGAACAAGCATGTCAACCTCCGAAATTCGCTTAGAAACTCGGTTTCTTTGGAGAAACCGAGTTTCTGGCTATCTTACCTGGCTCTGGTCAGCGTGCAAGAAGTTAAGGATCGGATGGTGACAATCGTCGTGTCTTACCCATGACATTTGACTTGATCGAGTAGCGGGCTTCCGCCTATAATTACAAAGAGGGAGGAGGTCGGCCGTCCGGCCGCCAGTCCATACATCCGTGCGCCGGCAAGATTTAGAAACGCGGTTTCTGGAGGAAGAAACCAAGTCTCTTAAGGCAAGGAGGTGATAAATCCCCATCATAAGAACAACCGGCCGTAACGCTGTAGCGCAATCCGCTGGATTGCGCGCCTGGCAAGCTGGCAGCTTGCCCTACAATAATCCTGTAACGCAATCCGCCGGATTGCCCGATGCGCCTGGCAAGCTGGCAGCTTGCCCTACAATAATCCTGTAACGCAATCCGCCGGATTGCCCGATGTAGTGCAATCCGCCGGATTGCGTCCTACGAGAGTGGAGGAAGATTACCGTGAAAAACCCCAAGTTCTGGTTTCTAATCGTACTGTTAGTGGTCATGCTGGTCACCGGCACCGTCCTGGCGGCCGTACCTGGAGCCACCGATGCCAGCAAGGCCAGCGCCAAGATTGAACCCCTCGTCCTGACGGAAATCAGCGAAGCCGGCCAGACCGACTTCATTATCTGGATGGTCGAAAAGGCCGACCTCAGCCCCGCTTATGAACTGGCGACCAAACAAGAAAAGGGCCGCTTTGTCTTTGACACGCTACAGGCGACGGCTGAACGCACCCAAAAGGACGTGCGCGCCTATCTGGACGCCCAGGGTGTCCAGTACAAACCCTTCTACATCGCCAACAAGATTCTGGTCACAGGCGGTAACTACGACCTGGTCTTGGACGTGGCCGGCCGCCCCGACGTGGCCCAAATCACCGCCAACCATCGCTTCCAACTGCAAGAGCCGTTCATCAATCCCAACCCACCGGCGACCACCCCCACCGTGATTGAGACCAACATCACCTTCGTCAAGGCCGACGACGTGTGGGCTTTGGGCTACGATGGCGCGGGTACAGTGATGGCCGGCAACGACACCGGTCTGGACTGGGACCACCCGGCCCTGATCAATCAATATCGCGGCTGGAATGGCACGACGGCCGACCACAACTACAACTGGTGGGACGCCACCAACACCTATCCCACCGTCCCCAACGACGGACACGGGCATGGCACCCACACCAGCGGTACCATGGTCGGCGACGACGGGGCGACCCACCAGATTGGTATGGCCCCGGGCGCAGATCTCATCCACTGCAAGAACATGGACAACTTCGGCAGTGGCATTGACGCCTGGTTCATCGAGTGCTTCCAGTGGGACCTGGCCCCCTGGAACCTGGCCGGTACCAACCCCGACCCCGACATGGCCCCCGACGCGGTGAACAACTCCTGGGGCTATTGGGGCGGCAATGTGCCAACCTTCCAGGATGAAATTGCCGCTCTGCAGGCGGCCGGTGTCGCTGTCGAAGTCTCGGCCGGTAACGAAGGCTCTGGTTGCAGCAGCCTGCGCTCGCCTGGCGACTACCTGGACGTGATCACCACTGGCTCTGTCCAGCACTCCAGCGGCAATCCGCCCGGTACCATTACCGGCTTCAGCAGCCGCGGCCCCTCCGACCTGCATCCCGGCGAATACTTCCCCGATGTCATGGCCCCTGGCGAGAACATTAACTCCTCACTCCCTGGCGGCGGCTACTCTGGCCCCACCTGGAGTGGAACGAGTATGTCTGGCCCGCACGTCACTGGCTTGATCGGCCTCATGTGGTCGGCCAGCCCGGCCCTGCAAGGGAACGTCACCGAGACCTACGACATCATTCACGACACAGCTATCCGTCTGGTCGGTCAGAACGGCTCGAACTGCGGCGGCAACTACACCACCGGTCCCAACAACGACTGGGGCTATGGCACGATTGACGCTCTGGCGGCCGTCAACGAGGCCATCAATCGCGGTGGCCCCAACTTCACCCTGACCGCCTCACCTGACGCCCTGACTATCTGCGCGCCAGCTACGGCCAGCTACACGGTAGACCTGACCCAAATCCTGGGCTACAGCTGGTCGGTCAGCCTGAGCGTAGCGGGTAATCCGCCTGGCACGACGGCCAACTTTGTCCCTGGCTCAGTCACGCCACCCGGCAGCAGCACGCTGACCATTGGCAATACGGCCGCCGGCACACCGGGTACCTACACCATGACCATCACTGGTTCGGGTACTGACCCGGAGGCTAAGACCAAGAGCGATACAGTGGACCTCAGCCTGTACACCGCTCTCCCTGGCGGACCCACCCTGGTCTCACCAGCCAACGGCGCGGTGGACGTGGCCCGCACGCCCCTCTTCACCTGGAACGCCGTCAACCAGGCCGACACCTACGAGCTACAGGTAGCCACCGACTCCGGCTTCAGCAACGTGGTTTACTCGGCTACAGTGGATGGCACGAGCCACGCCACCACCTCGGCCCTGGCTACGCTCACCCTGCACTACTGGCGGGTGCGGGCGGTCAATGGCTGCGGCAATGGCGCGTACTCGGCCGTGTGGAGCTTCACCACCGAAGACGCTCCCTCGCTTCTGCTGGTAGACGACGACGATGATTCCCCGGACGTAGTGGGCAACTACACGGCCGCCCTGGGCAACCTGGGGCGCAGCTACGACCTGTGGGACACCAACGGCACGGACAATGAGCCGAGCGCGAGCTACCTCAGCGCGTATGACAAGGTCATCTGGTTCAGTGGCGACCAGCATTATTACCCTGGCCCTGGCGCGGCCGGCGAATCGGCCCTGACGACCTGGTTGAACACGGGCGGCAACAAGTGTCTGTTCATCAGTTCCCAGGAGTATTACTGGTACCACGGCCTGACCAGCTTCATGCAAAACTACCTGGGGGTTGCCTCGGCGACCGACGACGTGTTGCAGACTGGTGTGCGCGGGCGCGGGCCGTTCAGTGGTATGGGGCCGTATACCCTGTCCTATAGCCCGCTCACCAATAACAGCGACCGCTTCACCCCGGCGGCCGGGGCGAGTGTCGCCTTCCAAGGCACCAACGGCCGGGCCGCGTTGGGCAAACGGACGGCTAGTTACACGACCGTCTTCCTGGGCTTCCCCTGGGAGGCTCTGCCGACGGCGGCCGACGAGCAGGCCGTCCTGGATCGCTTCTTGAGTTACTGCAATCCGTAGGCCGTAAAAAATGAAACGTGAAACGTGAAGCGTGATAAGAACGCTTCACGTTTCACGCCTCACCTTAATAGCGGGCGGGATTGACCTGGTGGGCGAAGAGGCGGGCGGGGTGGTCGGCCGCCAATTCGTCGAGCAGGAAGGGGATGCCGGATTGGTGTTCGGCTTCGCATTGGGGGCCAAACTTATTCCGCAAGTAATCCACGAAAGTATCCGGTGACTCCTGCTTCTTGGCGTTGAAGCACATAATGTAGGCCGGCTCGTCAAAGGGTACTTCGTAGCCGGTGGGAGCGCCGGGGCCGAACCAGAAGAGGTTGCCCGGCCGCATCAAGTGGCGATAGCCGTGCGAACACAAGACCCATCGGCCGCGCACGGTGTACACAAAAGATTCCCGGCTGTGGGGATGTTCGCCGACGAACATCCCAGGCGGCATATCCAGAAAATGGATATGCCCTCCCACCCCCCATAAGAGCGGCCCGATCCGCCCCTCCAGCGTCTCCACCCCAAACTGGGCCAGAATATCGTCAACGATTTGGATGCCGTCAACCGGCCGTAAAACCTTTGCGTAGTCCACGTTCGTATCTCCTTTGCTCCCCTCTCCCTCCCAGGGAGAGGGGTTGGGGATGAGGGTGAGTCATTGTACGGCCGCTTTTTATCACGAATAAGGCGAATAGGCGAATGAGACGAATGGCGAGCTTCGGGCTATTGGTCCATCCGTGCCATTCGTGATTAGCTCAGGTATACTTGTGAAAGGCGGGATTCATTGCCTTCGGGTCATAGGAGGTAGTGTTATGGCAATGCCAATGACAATCAGACAAGGGATTGAAACGTCGCTAGAGGTGCTTCCAGAAGAAACGTTGTCAGAAGTGATAGCTTTCCTGGAGTATCTACAATACAGGCAAAGTCGCCAGGCGCAGCAGCAGAGTCCTTATAAGCCGGTTGCTTTGGGCGGTTTATGGGCCGGCGTCACGATTGGCGACGAGGACATAGCTCAAGTGCGCCAGGAAATGTGGTCTGGTTTTGGGGAGTTGGATACAGGCGGCCGGAGTTGTACCTGTTATCTGGTAAGGGTGATACCATGCGAGAACAGGTAAAACAAGCGACCACCCGGGCCGCGCCGACGGCCCAAACTATCATCTACCCTATACGGGACGGTAAGCCTATGGCCGAAACTGGATTCCACGTCAAGTTGATGACCTATCTGATCACGATGTTGCGCGCCCACTTCCGCCACCGCCGGGACGTGTACGTGAGCGGCAATATGTTCCTGTACTACCAGGAAGGCCAGCCACGTAAATTCGTGGCCCCTGACGTCTTTGTGGCCTTCGGTGTCGAAGGCTTCCAGATACGCGAACGCCACTCCTGGTTTGTCTGGAAGGAGGGCAAAGCCCCCGACGTGATCTTTGAGTTTACCTCCAAAGCCACCTGGCAGGAGGATTTGGTCAAGAAGAAGGCTCTCTATGAGCAGTTGGGGGTGCAGGAGTATTTCTTGTTCGACCCCCTGGACGAGTACCTGGCCGAGCAGTTGGAAGGCTACCGGCTAGAAGGCGGGCTTTACGTGCCTATGCCGTCAGAAGAGGGCCAACTGGAAAGCCAGGTGTTGGGGCTGGTTCTACGGGCCGAGGAAGGCGAGTTGGCCCTCTACGACGCGACCACCGGCGAGCCGCTATTACCGCCTACGGCCATGGCTGAATACCTGGACAATGCGGAGGAAAGGGCCGATCGAGAAGCAAAGAGACGGCGCGCCCTGGAAGCGGAGGTGGCTGCTCTACAGGCCGAACTGGCCCGGCTGCGCGGTGAGGAGTCTGGATGAGGGGATGATGGATTCCACGTCAAATTGACAACCTGGATGATATTTGTAGTACAATATGTACCAGAATTTGTACTCTATAACGGTGAGGTTATCATGCAGAAAGTCATAGGCGTAACCGAACTACAGCGTCGTTTTCGGTCTATCTTTGATGAGGTGGTGCAAAAAAGCGTGCCCTACGTCCTCACCCGTGGCAGCCGCCCTGAAGCGGTCCTGGTGCCTTATGAGGAATTCATACGCTTTCAGGAAATGCAAGAGCAAGAGGTGTTGAGCCGCTTTGACCGTCTGCTGGCCCGCATGGCCCGGCAGAACGCCCCCATCAGTGATGATGAGGTGGCGGCCGACGTGGAAGCAGCACGCGCCGAATTAAGTCACTAATGCGGGCTGTCATAGACACCAATATTCTGGTACGCGCTCTGATTAAGCCTCAGGGCAGCGTTGGTCTTGTTTTGCTACGCCTACGTGCCGGGGACTATGTTCTGCTCTATTCTGAGGCGACGTTGGCAGAGTTAGTTGATGTGCTTAACCGGCCGCGCATCCGCGACAAGTACCACCTGAGCGACGAAGATATAGAGACAGTCGTCAGGCTTATTCTATTACGGGGGGAAGTGGCTTTGCCAATACGGAGGATAGCAGTCTGTCGCGATCCGAAAGACGATAAGTTTCTGGAAGTTGCTGTCGACGGCCGGGCCGACGTCATCGTCAGTGGAGATGAGGACTTACGGGTACTGAACCCTTTTGAGGGCGTTCCGATCGTTGAACCCCGCTCCTTTCTCGATTTACTGGCAAGGAGATAAGCAGGAGGGAGAACAATGCCGCCACAGACAATCGGCCGCTACGTCATCGAACGTGAATTGGGCCAGGGGGGTATGGCTGTCGTTTACCTGGCCCGCGACCCGGCCGTTGGCCGCCAGGTAGCCGTCAAAGTGTTGCCGCGCCAGTTCACCTTTGACCCGGCCTTCCGCGCCCGCTTCCGGCGCGAGGCCGAAGTCATTGCCGCTCTGGAACACCCGGCCATCGTGCCAGTCTACGACTTTGGCGAAGACGACGGCCAGCCTTATCTCGTCATGCGCTATATGCCGGGTGGCTCCCTGGCCGACCGGATTCGACGTGGCCCAATGCCCTTGCCTGAGGCGGTGGCCATCCTGGAACGGCTGGCCCCGGCCCTGGACGAAGCGCACCGGCAGGGAATTGTTCACCGCGACCTCAAGCCGGGTAACATCCTCTTTGACCAGTATGACCAGCCCTACCTGGCTGACTTCGGCATCGTCAAGTTAGCCGAGGGCCAAACTACCAGTCTGACGGCCACCGGCGGCATCATTGGCACGCCAGCTTACATGAGTCCCGAACAGGCGCGGGGGAACGTGGAACTGGACGGCCGCAGCGACGTGTATTCCCTGGGCGTGATTCTATTTGAGATGCTAACGGGGACTGTTCCATACCACAATGATACGCCCATGGGCCTAGCGATGATGCACGTCCTGGAACCCGTGCCGCGCATCCGGGCCGTCAAGCCGGATTTGCCAGTGGGGTGTGAAGGGGTGATCGGCCGGGCGTTGGCGAAGGAAAGGACGGAGCGTTACCCGACGGCCGGGGCGTTGGCGGCGGCGGTGATGAGTGTCCCCTTCGGTAAAGTTGTGACCTCTCCTCCTTCAACAGAGGTGGTCTGGCCCGATTTTACCCAACCACCTCACCGCCGGCCGACCTGGCAGTGGATAGCTGCGGGCGCATTGGCTCTAAGCCTGTGCGCTGTATTGACATTGGGGGGCGGCCGGCTGTTCACGGCTATTGTGAGTGCCCAGGAAACTCCGACTCCGGCTGCTACAGGAGAAGCTAAAGTGACGGCCGAGCCGCTGCCGACAGATACAGCCACCCCAGAGCCATCTTTATCTCCAACGCTGCGGCCGAGTGACACGCCAACCCCTTTACCGACCAGCACAGCGACAACTACACCAACTTCAATAAATCAGCCATCTGCTGCTGCGGGCGTTATCGCCTATGAAGTTGAAACAGATGATGTGTGGTCCATTCTGTTAATCAACACTGATGGCAGCAGTCGCCGATTCTTACCAGGGTCGCCGGTCAGCCAGCGCGTACCTCATTTCCTGCCTGATGGCGAGCGCATTGCCTTTCGAGCATGGATTGATGACACCTGGCAGTTGTTTACCATGCGCCTGGATGGGACAGAGCGGCGACAGCTAACTTTCCCGCCCGGCAGTAACTACGAAGCCAATTGGTCGGCCGATGGGCAGCGTGTAACCTTTGTGTCTGATCGAGACGGCAATAGGGAACTTTACGTCATGGACTCGGATGGCAGCAATCAGGCACGCTTAACCAACAACCCTGGCTGGGACGATGATCCGTCTTGGTCGCCAGATGGGCAGTGGATAGTTTTCGAAAGCTCACAAAATGGCCGCAAGGATGTCTACCGCATCCGGCCGACTGGCAGTGAGTTGACACGACTGACTTCGGCAAGAGATTGGAATGCAACCCCAGCCTGGTCGCCCAACGGGGAATGGATTGCTTTTGAAAGCGAGAGCGAAGGTCAGACCCACATTTGGACCATGCGGCCGGATGGTTCTGCAGAAAGGCGACTGACAGATGAAGGCACTGTCAATGAGCGGGCTACCTGGTCCCCAGATAGTCAGCAGATAGCCTTCACCTCTGACCAAAGTGGGGTTATGGAAATCTGGATTATTAACGCCGACGGTTCATCACCGCGACAGTTGACCCACGAAGGAGGCGCGTTCAATGCCGCCTGGTCGCGCTATGATGGCTTAGTGTTCGGCCCATTTACTAGCGAGACAGAGGAATTAGGTTGCTCAGTAGAAATCGGGCAGACTGTTTATCTTGGCCCGAACGCACGTTTGTGGAGCCAACCCAATGTGGCGGCTGGGAGCATCATAACCAGCTTGCCTGAAGCGCAACCCATCATGATCGTGAGCGGGCCTGTTTGGGGACCAGTGCAGACAGACGTGTGGGATTGGTGGTGGGAAGTGGAAGATACCGACAGTGGTCAGCGGGGCTGGCTATGGCAGGCACGCATCGCCGAATGTGGTTCGTAGCCACAACCCTTTACCTCGCATGGCTGCAAGGCCTTCCTCGACCACGGCCCGGCCGAGCACGCCGGCAGGAACGGATCGCTGTCAACGGATTATTGAGAGCGGATTGAGCGGAAGGTCAAGCCTCCTGAATCCGCTCTACAATTCCGTTCAATCTGTTCCCCCCATCCGTTGACAGTTTCCCCCCTCGGCCATTTCCTCATCCCGTTCGGCCGCCTCCATCGCTTCTTCTAAACTGTCCCACTCTCTATTCCAGGCTGCTACGTCAAATAGGGAATTGGGTTCGGCCGGCGAATTGGCGAGGTGGTCATAGAGGAGACCACTGGCCCATCCCCTCATCCCCTAATCCCGGCCGCCCTCACAGCAGCCAATCCAGGTAATTCTCGGCCGTCACCACCCGAAACTCCGCGTTGGGGTAAGTCTCTAGCCACAAGCGCGGGGGGCGAACAGGCTTCCTGGACGACCACTTCATTTCATAGCCAACCAACTTACCCTCCCGTTCTTCCACCAGGTCTATTTCCTGCTGATCGTAAGTGCGCCAGAAATAGACGTTGGCGTAGATGGGCGTGTAAGCCCGCTGCTTCCAGCGCTCCACGAAGGCAAAGTTCTCCCACAACTGCCCCACGTCATTCCGCTCGCCCAGGCCGTTGAACTGGGCAATAATCGCATTGCGGAGGCCGTTGTCGTAAAAGTAATACTTGGAGCGGCTGGTCACCTCCTGGCGCAGATTGCGGCCGAACCCGCCCAGGCGGATAACCACGAAGGCCTTTTCCAGCAAATCCAGATAACGCTGTACCGTTTTGGCATGGATACCCAAACCGGCCGCCAACTCACTATAAGACACCTCGCTGCCTACCTGAAAGGCCAATAACTTCAGCAAATCCCACAAGACGCGAGAGCTTTTGACCTGTTCCAGGGCCAGCACGTCTTTTAATAAATAGGAACTGGCAATTTCTGACACAATCTCCATCTTCTCAGCGCGGGTAGCCGCCAGGACAACTTCGGGATACGCGCCAAATACCAGAAACTCACCCAGCCGTTCTTTCAACTCAAAGCGATTATGCCAGGAGAGCAGTTCCGATTGGGCCAGAGGATAAAGGGTAAGAGTGCGTTTGCGGCCGGTGAGCGGTTCACCCACCTGACCGGCCAACTCGAAAGATGAGGAGCCGGTCGCTATCACGTGTAGACCGGGAGCCTGATCCACCAGGATTTTTAGACCCTTGCCGACGGCCGGTATCCCCTGCGCCTCGTCTATCGCCAGCAGGTCGTAACCTTCCACAAAAGCCAAAATCTGGGCGAAATCCTGCGAACTCAAGAGTTGCTGAACGCGGACGTCGTCACCCGAAACGAGCTTGTAGCGCAATGGGGTCTGAGCCAGAAAATTTTGCAGCAGCGTCGTTTTACCCGTGCGTCGTGGCCCATAAATAATCAGCGACTTATTAGGCTGAAGATAGCGATCCAATGGTTCGTAAGCTCGCCGAATCATAAATTCTATACTACCAAATTCCTTGAATTATGCCAAATTTGAGTAGTGAAACTACCCAAATTTGGCTAAATTCATGGAGTTGGCCTCCACCCAATCCCAAAATCTGCGTCTATCCGCCCGATCCGCGCCATCCGCGTCCCATTCTTCGTGTCCTTCGTGGATTTTCTCGATCCGCGTATAATTAGGCCAGCGTGCAATCTTGTGACTTTCGTTCGTCGCCAACGTGCCATTGATCACTCCTGGGGGAGTAAGGATAAGCTACAATAACCTTACCCTTACTCCAGGTATGACTATGACCCACATCGAAGAACTCAAACACCACTGGGAGGAGCAAACCCTCCGGCCGCTCCTCCAACGCCATCCCGAACGCCGGCCGCACTTCCAGACCAGTTCCGGAATCCCTATTGAGCGGCTTTGCCTGCCGGCCGACCCCGCTTACGACGAAAAGTTGGGTTTTCCAGGCGAATATCCCTTCACGCGCGGCGTGCAGCCGACCATGTATCGCGGCCGTTACTGGACGATGCGCCAGTACGCCGGTTTTGGCACGGCCGCCGAATCCAACGCCCGCTACCAATACCTGTTAAGCCGGGGGCAGACCGGCCTCTCGGTAGCCTTCGACCTACCCACCCAGATTGGTTACGACTCTGACGACCCCCTGGCCCTGGGCGAAGTGGGCAAAGTCGGCGTCAGCCTGCCCAGCCTGGCCGATATGTCTATTCTGCTGGATGGGATTCCCCTGGATAAGGTCAGTATCAGCATGACCATCAACGCCCCGGCCGCCATCCTATTGGCTATGGTCATCGCCGTCGCCAAAGGCCAGGGCGTGCCGGTGGGCAAGCTGCGCGGCACGGTGCAGAACGACATCCTCAAGGAGTACATTGCCCGTGGGACGTACATTTTCCCGCCCCGGCCGTCTATGCGCCTCATCACCAACGTCTTCGACTTCTGCGGCCGGGAGATGCCCCACTGGAACACCACCTCCATCTCTGGCTACCACATCCGCGAGGCGGGCAGCACGGCCGCCCAGGAAATCGCCTTCACCCTGGCCGACGGCATCGCCTACGTCCAGGCCGCCCTGGAAGTGGGCTTGGACGTGGACCAGTTCGCCGGCCAGCTATCTTTCTTCTTCAACGTCCACAATAACCTCTTGGAAGAGGTCGCCAAGTTCCGCGCCGCCCGCCGCCTGTGGGCCAGGATCATGCGCCACCGCTTCCACGCCCAAAACCCCGAAAGCTGGAAATTGCGCTTCCATGCCCAGACGGCCGGCAGCACCCTCACCGCCCAACAGCCCGAAAACAACGTGGTCAGGGTAGCCTTACAAGCGTTGGCGGCCGTCCTAGGGGGGGCGCAGAGTTTGCATACCAACGGCCGCGACGAAGCCCTCTCCCTGCCCACCGAAGAAGCGGCCCGCATCGCCCTCCGCACCCAGCAGGTCATTGCCTATGAGAGCGGCGTCGGTGACACGATTGACCCCTTGGGCGGGGCTTACTATTTGGAATACCTGACCGACGAACTGGAGAAGCGGGCGGCCGGCTACCTCCAGATCATTGACGAGATGGGCGGTATGCTGCCGGCTATCGAAACGGGCTACGTCCAACGCGAAATTCAGGAGGCGGCCTACGTCTACCAGCGGCAGTTGGAAAAGGGAGAAGAAGTGGTAGTCGGGGTCAACCGCTTCCAGGAAGTGGAGGAGGAGACGACTATCCCCCTGCTGCGGGTGGACCCGGCTATCGAGCTGGCCCAACGCCAACGCCTGGCCGAATTGCGGGCCGGGCGGGACAACGGCCGCGTGGCCGAACTGCGCGGCCAACTGGCGACGGCCGCCCGTACTGACGAAAATTTGCTCCCCCTCTTCGTTACCTGCGTCGAAAACGACGTGACCCTGGGCGAAATTTGCCACACGCTAAGAGAAGTGTGGGGGGAGTACAGACCCAATTATGAATAGTGAAACGTGAAACGTGAACAGAACGCTTCACGTTTCACGCATCACGTTTCACGTGTCATTACCAACTTATCGAGGTCTTAACCGATGATGATCAAGAAGATTAGCCACATTGCTATCGTCGTGCCGGAGTTGGAGCAGGCCCTGGGGTTCTGGGTAGAGGCTTTGGGTCTGCGCGTGCAGCACATCGAACACGTGCCCGACCAGGGGGTGGACGTGGCCTTTATACGGATTGGCGACAGCGACGTGGAACTGCTGCAACCCCGTGACGAAAGCAGTGGCGTGGCCCGTTACCTGCACAAGCGCGGCCCCGGCATCCACCATATTTGCTTTGAGGTGGATAATATCGAGGAAGTGCTGACTCGCCTGAAGGCGACCAACGTGCCGCTCATTGACGAACGGCCGACCATCGGCACCGGCGGCAAGAAAATCGCCTTCATTCACCCGAAAGGAACGAACGGCGTTCTGGTAGAATTGTACGAATTGACGGCCGAAGAGCCGTTGCGTCGTTGGGAGCGGCTGAACGATATGCGCCGCCGTCTGCGCCAGGAGGGACGTGCTTATACGGCGGCCATCGTCGGCTTCCTCGCCGGCCTCCGCGCCGGCGGCAACGGCAATGGACAAAGTGAATGAGAATGGGTCACGCCAAGACGCAAAGGCGCAAAGAAGAGAGAACCCTTCGCGTCTTTGCGTGAGCTCGAGGAGAAACACATGAGCATAGCTACCATTAACCCCACCAATGGTGAAGTCATCAAGCGCTTTGAGGCTTTGAGCGAGGCGCAGTTGGAAGAAAAAGTTGGCCTGGCCGTGCGTGCTTTTCAGGCCTGGCGGCCGACCCGCTTCAGCCAACGGGCGGAGAAGATGCGGCGGGCGGCCGACCTCCTGGACAGCGAGAAGCAGCGGTGGGCCGAACTGATGACCATTGAGATGGGTAAACCCATCAAAGCGGCCGTCGCCGAGGTCGAAAAGTGCGCCTGGGTCTGCCGCTATTACGCCGACCACGCCGAGGAATTTCTGGCTGACCGCCTGGAAACCACCGACGCCGGCCGCAGCTTTGTCCGCTACCGGCCGCTTGGTCCGGTGCTGGCGATCATGCCCTGGAACTTCCCCTTCTGGCAAGTCTTCCGCTTTGCTGCGCCGGGGCTGATGGCCGGCAACGTCGGGCTGCTCAAGCACGCCTCCAACGTCCCCCAATGCGCCCTGGCGATTGAAGAAATCTTCCGGCGGGCCGGCTGCCCAGAGGGAGTCTTCCAAACCCTGCTCATTGGGGCCAGTCGCGTCGCCGGATTATTAGCCGACCCACGCATTGTGGCCGCCACCCTGACGGGCAGCACGCCGGCCGGGCAGAGCGTGGCCGAGACGGCCGGCCGCCACCTCAAGAAATGCGTCCTCGAACTGGGCGGCAGTGACCCCTTCATTGTTCTCCCCTCGGCCGACCTGGACAAAGCGGCCCGCACGGCCGTCCAGGCCCGCGTCATCAACAACGGTCAGTCGTGCATCGCCGCCAAGCGTTTTATCGTCCATCAGGACATTGCTGGGGCTTTTGAGCAGCGTTTCGTGCAGCAGATGGCTGCCCTCAAAGTCGGTGATCCACTCGACCCCCACAACGATGTGGGACCGCTGGCGACCCCTTCTATCGCGGCCGAGGTGGACGAACAGGTGCGGCAGACGGTGGCCGCCGGCGGGCGGTTGCTCCTGGGCGGCCGGCGGTTGGATGGCCCTGGCAACTTCTACGCGCCCACGGTGATTAGCCACGTTCCGGCCGGCAGCCCGGCCCACAGCGACGAAATTTTTGGGCCGGTGGCCGGGCTGTTTTACGTGAATAGCCTGGACGAAGCGATCCGGCTGGCTAACGACTGCGTCTTTGGCCTGGGGGCCAGCGCGTGGACGAACGATCCCCAGGAGCAGGAGCAACTCATCAACGAGGTCGAGGCCGGCTGCGTCTTCATCAACGGCATGGTCAAGAGCGACCCCCGTTTGCCCTTTGGTGGGGTGAAGCAGTCGGGCTTCGGCCGCGAATTGAGCCAGGAGGGTATTCGGGAGTTTGTCAACGTCAAAACGGTCTGGATGGCGTAGGTCACGTATGGCACGTGACCCACAGGAGTTCAGAAATGGCTGCCCTTCTCTATACACCTGCACAGCCGGCCCGAACGTGGCCGGAGCAAGAACACTGGACTTACGAAGACTGGGCGCAGTTACCCAGCGATGGCACTATCTATGAAGTGATTGACGGAGTCTTGTATATGAGTCCCCCACCCTCTACGTCACATGAAACAACGTCCTTAAACTTTGCCTATCTGTTGGTTGATTATGCGCGTAAAAAGAATAAGGGCCGCGTCTTTACTGCGCCGGTGGGCGTGCGCCTACCTAACCAACCCGTGCCTTTCCAGCCCGACCTGGTTTTCGTCCCGAAGGCTCGCCAGCACATCATAGGCAAACAATATATCGAAGGTGTGCCTGACCTAGTGGTAGAAGTGCTGTCGCCGAGTAACTGGCCCTATGACCGTCACGAGAAACTGCAAGTCTATCAGGCGGCCGGTATCCCGGAGTATTGGATCGTGGATTACCGGGCCAGGACGGTGGAGATGTTCTGTCTGGAAGAAGGGGAATACGTTCTTCAACAGGGGAAGCTCAAAGTGGGGGATACGGCCGTCTCACGTGCGTTGCCCGGCTTTCAAGTCGCCGTCGCCGAAATCTTCCGTGACTTGTAACTGCTCGCCTTCTTTGGCTATGGCGCGGTTAGAGACCGGCCATTGCCAGAGGCTCTATTATGAAAGACCCGTTACGCCTGATGTGTATTCTGGCCCACCCCGACGACGAATCGTTGGGGACGGGCGGTATTTTGGCGAAGTACGCGGCCGAAGGAGTAGAAACCTACCTCGTCACCGCCACCCGCGGCGAACGGGGTTGGACGGGCGACCCGGCCGCCAATCCCGGCCTCACCGCCCTGGGCCAGATGCGTGAGGCGGAATTGCGGGCGGCGGCTCAGGTGTTGGGGCTGCGCGAGGTGGCCTTCCTGGACTATATGGATGGTGATCTGGATCAGGCGGACCCGGTCGAGGCGATTGCCCGGATTGTCGACCACCTGCGCCGGCTACGGCCGCAGGTCGTCGTCACCTTCGGGCCAGACGGCAATTACGGCCACCCCGACCACATTGCTATCTCCCAGTTCACGACGGCGGCCATCGTTTGTGCGGCCGATCCCACCTACCACCTGGGTACGGGCGAGGCAACTGGGGAGGAAGAATACATGGCCCTCCAACCTGATCTCCCAGTTGCCTCGCCCCTACAGGCTCATCGCGTGACCAAGCTCTACTACGCTGTGGACAGCCTTATGTTGGTCGAACAGGCGCGGGCCGTCTTTGGTGACCTAACCTTCGTGGTGGACGGCGTGGAGCGGCGGTGGGTGGCCTGGGAGGAGTGGGCCGTCACCACCCGCATAGACGCCACGGCTCACTGGCGCACGGTCTGGCAGGCCATTCTCTGCCACCAAAGCCAGATCGCCGGTATCCAGGAGAAATTATCGGCCTTGCCGGAGGAGCAGCACCAACTGTTTTGGGGGCGACAGAATCTCTACCGCGCTTTTAGCCTGGTGAATGGCGGCCGGCAGGTGGAAAATGACCTCTTCGCCGGCCTACGGCCGCATATAGAACGCGGATGACGCAGATGAACGCAGATTTGTCGGTGATCTTTTTGTCTCGTTTATCCACAACTTTCCGCGAGCCATTGTCTGAAAGGAGCATAAACGCCCATGCAACCTAACTACCACATGACGGCCGAAGAGTTTCGACGGTACGGCCGGGCTGTCGTTGACTGGATCGCGGACTATTACGAACGAGTCGAATCGTTCCCCGTGCTTTCCCAGGCACGACCGGGGCAAATTCGCGCCTCGCTGCCCCCGGCCGCGCCCGTGCAGGGTGAGGATTTCGAGACCATTCTGGCCGACGTAGACCGTCTCATCCTGCCGGGGATCACCCACTGGCAATCGCCCAATTTCTTTGCCTTCTTCCCCGGCAACGCTTCGGGGCCGGGTATCCTGGGCGAATTGCTCTCGGCCGGGCTGGGCGTGCAGGGAATGTTGTGGGCCACCAGCCCGGCCTGCACGGAGTTAGAAACGCACGTTTTGGATTGGCTAGTGGACATGCTGGGGCTGCCGGAACGATTCAAGTCCAGTGGGGCGGGCGGCGGGGTCATCCAGGACACGGCTTCCAGCGCGACGTTGTGCGCCGTGTTAGCCGCCCGTGAACGAGCCACCGGCTTGGCCACCAATGAACGGGGCGCGGACGGCCGCCTGGTCGCCTACACCTCCAGCCAGGCTCACTCCTCGGTGGAGAAGGCGGTCAAGATTGCCGGTATCGGCCGCCAAAATCTGCGCCTGATCGAAGTGGACGAGAACTTTGCCATGCGGCCGGAGAGCCTGGCCCAACAGATTGCTCACGACCGCCAGGCTGGATGGATCCCCTTCTTCGTCTGCGCCACCATCGGCACGACTTCCTCCAACGCCATAGATCCGGTGGCGGCCGTCGGCCGTATCTGCCAACGAGAAGGGTTATGGCTGCACGCGGACGCAGCCATGGCTGGCACGGCCGCCCTCTGCCCGGAGTTCCGCTATACCCACGAGGGGGTAGAACTGGCCGATAGCTATTGCTTCAACCCTCACAAGTGGATGTTCACCAACTTCGACTGCGACTGCTTCTACGTGGCCGAGCGGGCCAGCCTGATTGGCGCGTTGAGCATCCTGCCCGAATACCTGCGGAACCAGGCCAGTGAGTCGGGAGCGGTGATTGACTACCGCGACTGGCACGTACCACTCGGCCGTCGCTTCCGCGCCCTCAAGTTGTGGTTTGTCATCCGCCACTATGGAGTGGAGGGCTTGCAGTACCACGTCCGCCAACACGTGGCCCTGGCCCAGGACTTTGCCAGGTGGGTGCAGGGGTCGGCCGATTTTGACCTGGCTGCCCCGGTTCCCCTCAACCTGGTCTGCTTCCGCCACCGGGCCGGTGACGACTTCAACCGCCAGTTGCACGAACGGCTGAACCGGAGCGGCCGGCTATACTTGAGCCATACTATCCTAGACGGCCGCTACACCTTGCGCCTTTGCGTCGGCCAGACGCACACCGAGGCCCGCCACGTGGCCCAGGCCTGGCAGGAGATAGTCTCCCAGGCGGCCGATTTACAGCAGCGCGAGGCAGCAAGCGGCAAGTGGCAAGTAGCAGGTGGCAAGTGGCAAGTAAGCGCAAGTCAGGAGGACCGCACCTGAAACGTTCTTTTCGCACGGCCGTCGTCACCCTCTGGGTTGTTTACGCCCAACTGATGGGCTATTTTGTCGTGGCTGCCGTCCTGGGGCGGCCGATGGTCCTCTTCCTGCTGCCCCTGGCGACCCTGGCCTTTTTTGGCTTTTCTCTGGGTCACGCCGTTTGGAGTTTGGGCGGCCGTCAGGCTTTCCTGTTCCTGGCGATTACCTTCACCGTGAGCCTAGCCTTCGAGAGTGTGGGGGTTCTCACGGGCTGGGTGTATGGCCCTTACCACTACACGGATCGCCTGGGCTTCAAGTTGTTTGGCCTGGTACCGCTGCTCATTCCCATCGCCTGGTTTATGATGATTTACCCCTCCCACGTGTTGGCCGGCCGGGTGATGGGGAACGGCCGGGCCGGTGGCTGGCGGCGGTTGCTGTGGCTGGCCGCTTTGAGCGCGCTGGCGATGACCGCCTGGGACCTGGTGATGGACCCGGTGATGGTCGCCGGCGGCCATTGGGTGTGGGAGGTGGAGGGGGCTTATTTTGGCGTCCCCTTGCACAATTACGTGGGCTGGCTGGCAACGACCCTCGTTGTCTTTTTGTTGTACAACCTGTGGGCGGCGCGGCGGCCGGGGCGGCCCTGGGGAGATAGCAGTCGTTTCTTCCAGGCTCTCCCCATCCTGGCTTACGCCGTCACCTGGTTGGGCCAGGTCAGCGTGGCCCTGGGGTTGGGGCTGGCTGGCCCGGCCCTGGCCGGCTTCTTCGGTATGGGGAGTTTTGCTCTGATTGGGTTGGGAGAGGTGTGGGGGCGGCCAGGAGACGCGGCCGGTTCGTAAGACACGTTTCAACTTGCCTGCTCCCAACCCGTCCCAAAGCGGGCAATTCGCCCCTCAATCTCGGCCGTAATCTCCCGCACGGCCGCCAGGTCTGTATCGCTCAAGTATTTAGCCAGTTCCGCGAACAGCGGTTCTACAGGCGGCCGGTAGGCGTGGAGCAGGGTGGCAATGTCAAACTCACCCGCACGAA
>JBFMFT010000349.1:0-5794 GCA_040751925.1 Chloroflexota bacterium | reverse complement strand
CGCGGGTCATCGAGTTTAACGACGTGGCGGCTCTGGAAGCGGCTTTGTCTCCCGGTGACGTGGCCTGCGTCTTGGCCGAGCCGGTGATGACCAATATCGGCATCGTCCACCCCGAACCGGGCTATCACGACGCCTTGCGCGAAATCACCCGGCGTACCGGCACGCTGCTTATCCTGGACGAGACGCACACCTTATGCGCCGGGCCGGGTGGTTATACGCGGGCGCATGGCTTACAGCCGGACATTCTGACCCTGGGTAAGCCCATTGCCAGTGGTGTGCCGGCGGCAGTGTACGGCTTCACGGCCGCCGTAGCCGATCACATTCGCCGCCGTACCACCCGCGAGGACGCCGATACCGGCGGAATTGGCGGAACTCTGGCCGCCAACGCCTTGTCAACGGTGGCTATCCGTGCTACTCTGGAACACGTACTGACCGAGGCGGCATACCAGCGGACCATGGCCCTGGCCCAACGCTTTGCCGAAGGCGTGGCCGGAGTGATTGCCTCCCGCGGGCTACCCTGGCACGTGACCCGTTTAGGCTGTCGGGCCGAATACGGGTTCCGGCCGACCCCTCCCCGTAACGGCGCGGAAGCAGCAGCGGCCTTAGATAGCGAACTCGACCGTTATATGCACTTGTCCGCCCTGAACCACCGCATCCTGATGACCCCCTTTCACAACATGGCCTTAATTGCCCCTGACGTCACCGAGGCCGACGTGGATGATCATACGGCTGTGTTCGGCCGCAGTGTGGACGCACTTCTGGCCGTCTGAATCATCCAACCCGCGACCATCTGCGTCATCCGCGTACCATCCTATGACCACTTTATTCTCCTCTCTCCGCCACAAAGACAGCCAGCGTGGGCTTCTGCTCATCTCCCCCACTGTACTGTGGATGGTGGGTCTCCTGATCATCCCCTTGATTCTGGTGGTCATTACGTCGTTCGGCCGGCGCAGCCCCGATGGCGCCGTCATCTACACCTTCACCCTCGATAATTACGCCCGGCTCATCGGCATCAGCCGCGACCTGCCCTGCGGCGACACCCCACCGCCCTGCTTCGACGACCTTTACGTGACCATTCTCTGGCGCTCCGTCACGCTGGCCTTCCAGACCACTCTCTTGGTGATCCTGGTTGGTTATCCCCTGGCCTATTACGTGGCCCGCGCTTCTGACCGCCGGCGCAATACGCTCTTGTTCCTGATTCTCGTACCCTTGTGGACGAATTTCGTTATTCGCGTCTACGCCTGGATGATGATTCTCAGGACGCAGGGGGTCCTAAACGACTTAATTGGGGCTATCTTTGACTTGTTTAACCTGCCTTTCCAACCACTAGAAATGCTCTACACGCCAGGAGCGGTGTTGGTGGGGATGGTTTACGAATTTCTGCCCTTCATGGTGCTGCCCATGTACACCTCTCTGGAGAAGATTGACGACCGGCTGTTTGAGGCGGCGGCCGACCTGGGGGCCAACGCCGCCAAGACCTTCTGGCGGGTGACGTTGCCCCTCTCCATGCCGGGGGTAGTGGCGGGTACGATTCTCGTATTCATCCCCGTCATGGGCACGTTCCTGGTTTCCGACATTCTGGGCGGCCGGCAGGTGATTTTGGTTGGCAACCTCATCCAGCGACAATTCCTGGACGCCCGCAACCCGGCCTTTGGCTCGGCCGCCTCCATTATTCTGATGATCATGACCCTGATTATCACCATCTTCTACACCCGCAAGTTTGGCTTTGGGGAGGAGATTGTCTCAGCATGACCCGCAAACGTTCACCCTGGCTGACCGGCGTCGTCACCCTCGTCTACATCTTCCTCTACGCGCCGATTCTGGTGTTGATCGTCTTCGCCTTCAATTCGTCCAGGGCCAACGTCGTCTTCGAGGGCGTGGTCAATCAAGGGCCATGCGGCCCGTTTTACTGGTTCTGCGTTTTGTTTCGCAACCAGGAGGTGCTGGCGGCCGCCCGCAACACGCTCACCATCGCCATTACGTCCACCCTATTCTCCACCACCTTCGGCACAATGGCCGCCCTGGCCCTGCAACGCTACCAATTCCCGGCCAAAACCTTTTCCGAAGTCTCACTCTACATCCCCATTGTCATTCCCGAAATTGTCATGGGCATTGGCATTTTGGTCCTGTTCAGCGCGCTCTTTCGCTGGCTGAACGCCGCCCTGGGACTGACCGGCGACGGCCGTCTGAGCATGGGTTTAGGGACAGTCATCGTCTCCCACGTGGCCTTTAGCGTTCCCTTTGTGACCCTGGTGGTGCGGGCGCGCCTGCACGATTTCAATCGCTCCATTGAAGAAGCGGCCCTCGACCTGGGGGCGACCGAATGGATCACCTTCTGGCGCGTCACCTTGCCCATCATTGCTCCTGGGGTGCTGGCCGGCGGCTTGTTAGCCTTCACTCTGTCGCTAGATGATTTCGTTATCACCTTCTTTACAACCGGGCCAGGGGCGACCACCCTGCCCATTTACATCTATGGCTTGTTGCGCCGGATCATTACCCCGGAGGTCAACGCCCTGTCTACCGTTTGGATTTTGATTGTGCTGGCGGCTCTGTTGATCTCTCAGCGTTTACAGAGCCGGCAGGCGTAATACCCTTTCAGACATCCGATGTCTAGGGCATTAGGAGGAGAGAAATGTTCAAGTTACGCGCCTTACTATGGATTGGAATGGTGGCCCTGGTAGCGGCCGGCCTGGTAGCTTGCGGTGGAGGCGGTGGTGAGGAAGAAGCGAAGGTGACTTCCAGCGGCTTCACCTGCCCCGAACCCCAGCCCAGGGCAGAAGTTGCCGCGCAGGAACTCAACATCTTTGTCTGGACGGAGTACATTCCCCCCGACTGGATTGAATGTTTCGAGTTGGTCTATGGCGTGACAGTCAACCGCGAAGAGTATTCGTCGAATGAGGAGATGTACGCCAAGTTGTCGGCCGGCGGCACGAATTACGATCTGGTGCAGCCAACCGACTACATTGTGGGGCTGATGGCTCGCCAGGGCCTCATCCAGAAGCTCGATAAGAGCCAGTTGGCGGTCATGGGCAATTTCGACCCCAATTACCTCAATCTGAGCTTCGACCCGAACAACGAATATACGATTCCTTACCAGGCTGGCACGGATGCTATTGTGTATAACGCCGATACCGTGAGTCCCGCGCCAACGTCCTGGGCCGACCTGTGGAAGCCAGAGTACGCCGGCCGGATCGTCATGCTCAACGACTCGCGGGCGGTGATTGGCCTGACCCTGCTGACGTTGGGCTACGACGTGAACACGACTGACCCGGCCCAACTGGAAGAAGCGAAGGCCAAGCTGGCCGAACTGGCCGCCAACGTGCGGCTGTTTGACAGTGATAGCCCCAAGACAGCCCTCATCGCTGGCGACGTAGACCTGGGCATGACCTGGACGGCCGAGGCCCTGTTGGCTTCCCGCGAGAATTCGGCCATCCAGTACGTCTACCCCACCGAAGGGGCGATTCTGTGGCAGGATAACTACGCCATCCCCACCGGCGCGTCGCACCTGGACGCGGCCTACGCCTGGCTCAATTACACTATGCAAGGGGATATGTTCTGGATGATGCTGCGCGACTTCCCCTACACCAATCCCAACAAGGCGGCCCTGGACTACGCTCAGGCCAACCAGACTGACCTTTACAACGAGTACATCAACTCGCCTATTACCAATACGCCGGCGGCCGACCTTGCCAACGGCTCGCGCATCGAAGACGTAGGCGACGCCACCCCCCTCTACGACCGCATCTGGACGGAAGTCATTGGTGAATAAGTCGCCGGAGTATGTTATAAGGCCCGTGAGTTATTTTGAAGATCGGTTGTGAGGAAAGTGTCGCTGTCAACTGAATAGATTCATCAGCGGCGCCGGACAGGCCCCAATGGGTTTTCCCAGGAGTCCGGCGCCGCTTTTGTTTTATACGGGCAATGCACATGGACACTCAGCCGATTCGATTGCTTGCGGATGAAGACTTCCATGCCAAATGAATTGACCGATCAAATTTTATATCTACCCTTGTAGTGCGCCACTTTGTCTTGTCTGGGTCCACAGAAGCGACACCAGGAGGGGAAATCATGAACAAGTTTTTTCACGGCTCTATTCTCGGACTCATCGCTCTTGGTATTGTTGCCTGTACTATGTCGCAGGTGGCGACGGAGCCTCAAGGAAACCTGGCAACCGCCACACCAGCGGCGGGGTTTGACCTCCCGGCGGCGATCAACCCCGTAGACCCGGCCGCCATTCCCATCGGCGATGGCAACGTTTCTACCAGCGCGCCCAAAGTCGGCAGTGTGTATGCTTGCCAAAGCGGCCTGGGGGGCGTTGGCGGGGCTGAGGTCATCGGCCCCTGGGTTGATACGGCCGCCAACACGTGGGATTCCACCCGCAAAGTCAAGGTGTCGGGCGACGTAAGCTGGCCGAATGCTGCCTTTCAGGTCGCCGTTTCGGGTGACAGGCGCGTGATTTCGGGCAACGATTTGCCGGTTAGCCACGGCACGGGTGTCTTCCCCATCGCCGCCAATGACCCGGCTTACGCTTACGACCGTAATCCGAACAGTATCCAGGCGCAAAGCATTAACCTGTCCTTACCAGCCAACCCAACAGTGGCCGTCACCCCCATCTGCCTCCCCGGAGGGGCTATTGGCATTCTGATAGATGGTGTCGTGCTTTTCAACGCCCTGGATGCGCCCGGCCGCGACGCTGCGGTGCATGAAACGCTCGATGAACAATGTGATGGGCATCCACAGCAACAGGGCGAGTATCACCATCATAACGTCCCCTCCTGTATCCTGGCCCAGACCGGCGCAGCCAATACCTCCACCCTGGTTGGCTATGCCTACGATGGCTTTGGTATTTACGTGGAACGGGACAGGAATGGCAATATGCTGACCAATACCAATCTTGATGAGTGCCATGGACGCACGGGCAAGGTCTTATGGGACGGCCGCCTGGTTGAGATGTACCACTACGTCGCCACGTTGGAGTATCCCTACACGTTAGGCTGCTACAAAGGTACGCCATCGGCCGGTAATGGAGAACCGCAAGGCGGACAAAACCAGCCAGCGCAGGGCGCGTCGCCAGGCAACCAGCCTCCGCAGGAAGCTATTGATGCCTGCGCCGGCCGGCCCGTGGGAGCCAGTTGCTCAGTAGGGAATATGACGGGAACGTGCCAGACGCCACCCAACGTAACCCAGTTGGCGTGTGTTCCGGCCGGTGGCCCGCCCTAGATCATTTCGCGAGTGGGTACATGAAAACAGACGAGTTGTTCCACGAGTTCTTCCAGATAGCGCCCCAGGCACTGTTTGAACTGCTGCAGATCAGACCGGAATGCAACTATCATTCAGTAGTCCAGTGGTCAAGGCCGCGCAAAGGCGCATGGATGGTCTGTTAGAGCCGGTTGAGCCAGGATATAAGCGGTATTTCCTGGAAGTGCAAGGTTATCTCGACGAGGCTATCTATTGGCGCACGGTCAATCAGATTGGTCTTTATTACGAACAACGGCCGTCCTTGAATGGAAGCGACTGGCAAGCAGTTTTGCTCTTCCTGGACAAATCGTATGATCCCGGCCCCCGAACGCTTGGCCCAATGTATCAAGACGATCTTCCCTGGCTGGTACGAGGGCTGTTGCCTGATCTGCTAAAGCAAGCCCAGAACGTCTCGCCTATCCTGAATGTGTTACGCCCTTTGGCCGTTGAGGACGAGACAGAAATCCAAGAACAGGCGGCCGAATGGACGGCCGCGATTCGGCAGTCGCCCGAACTTGACGCAACTACGCAAGCACGATTGTTGGATATTCTGGTA
>JBFMFT010000348.1:0-5821 GCA_040751925.1 Chloroflexota bacterium | reverse complement strand
CCAACACCAGGCAAAAGAGGACGATGGCCGTTACGTCGCGGTAATCGAAGCGGCCGTCCACCGGCCGCTCCACCACGAAGGGCGTTTCAATCTGATAGATGGGAGGGTCCAGGTAGCTCATGTACTGAAGAAGTGCGTATTGCGTAGTGCGTAATCCGTAACTGGATTGTATTACGCCATACGCATTACGCAATACGCATTACGCCCTAGTTCCGCCTTTTCGCTTCCATGGCCACCGGGCGGACAACGTTGGGGAAGACGGGCGGCCGTTGCTTGACCCGGCCGTTAGCCTGGGGGGGCGTCGAACGTTCAACGCGAGTAGGCGGCTCGACGGCCGGCTCCGGCCGCAAGGCAACCTTCGTCTGCTCAAGGGCTGGGCTGGGCTGGACAACGGCCGTCGGAGTTGGCTGGTATCTGGCCGCCGGCGGCCGTTGCCCGAGAAAGGCCGGCACTTCGTCGGTTTCTGGCAACTCCACGTCGTCCAGCGTCTCCATTTCCGCCGCAAAGCGCGACGGACGGGCGGCCGGCTCATCGGCCGACACGTCGAACAGCCGCACACCGGCTACGGTAAACGCGCCAATGAACAAGATGCGGGTGAGCAGAACCAGAGCGGCCAGGAAGACGGGGACAGCCGCCAACAGCGTATCGCGCCCCAGGACCTCGTTGCCGAAATCGTGGTTCAGCAAGGTGAGCGAAACGGCCCACCAGGTCATAATGGCGTTCATAGTTGCGCCCAGGAACCAGGCGCCAAAGAGATAGGCCATTTCTTTCTTGGGCTGCTCCTGGCGACTGGGCGGGGTGAAGAAGCGCACCAGGCCGGCGAAGTCAATGGCGCAGAAGGCCACGGCCAGAATGGTCGCCCAGGCCAGGCCGGCAAAGCGCACCTCGCCCAACAGGTTTTGCAGGGCATAGCGGGTGGTATCAAAGTTAAAAAGCTCAAAGGCCAGCAGGGCCACGACCAGGATCAGGCCCACAACAGCCTGCCGCGAAAGGCCCAAACTAACGCTTGAAAGTTGCAGGCGGCCGTCGTCTGAACGAAAGTTCCGCCGTTGACTCATTCCAGCCATGCTGTTGATCAATGTTTGGCTACTCATGGATTCTTCTCCTTTACGGTGGGCCGGCCGGTCAATGCCCAGCAGGTCAAACGAGTGATAGAACTTATGTTCTGATTATCAAGAATAGCACAGACGTTCTAATATGTCAATAGCTGTCACAACTTCTCGCCAAATTGGTCTGGCTGGTTATAATTCCAGTTTGTCCGGGTGGTTATGGGCTAAACGGGCTGGCGATGGTATCCGGCCGAAATGGATGACATAGATGACTGACGTTGACCTGAGTGGGCTTTCGATTGAGGGCGTGGCCGGCCGCTGCCGGAGGGAAACAGAGAGTTTTCGGGCGGGCCGGCCATACAGTCCGGACGCCTGCTACGAGTTGTTTCGCCGGGCATTGGCTGAGCCCCACCGGCCGGCCAGCGAGGCCGCCTGGGCCTTTGTCCACGAACAATATCGGGAGCAGGCCAGCCGTTGGGCCAGCCATGATCCGTTATTCTATTTGGCTGGGGAGTCGGCCGAGGACATTGGCGCTTCGGCCCTAACCCGGATGTGGGTGGCGTTCGCTAACCATCCGGGTAAGTTTGACAGCGGCTTTCCACCTGACAACAAAGATAGACGACTGCGGGAGTTGTTGGATTATCTGAAGAGCTGCGTCCAATCGGCCGTCAAAGGTGAGTTCTTACCTGATTGGGACGAGGTGACGGATGAATTGCCCGACCGCAATCCGTGGCCGGAAGAAGCTGACTTTGTGGGCGGTGACCTGTTCACTTTGTGTGTTGAGCCGCGCTTGCACAACGAGAAGGAAAAGCTGGTCATGGACGCCACCTACGTTTATGATCTCAAGCCCCGTGAAATCTATGCGGAAAACCCGGCGATGTTCGAGAGTGCAAAGGAGATTAGCCGCATTCTGGAGAACGTTAAGGAACGCTTTAAGAGGGATGAGACTTTGCAAGATTGTTTGAAAGGGGAATAAACCGGCCACCATACCGGAAAAGTTGGCTTAGAGTGGTTTATATGGGTAGACCAATTTGCATGAATTGGCGGCCCGGCGTTGGTTGGCTATGGCTGGCGACGCACAGGGGATTTCGAATCAATCGCTTTTTAGCCAGAAGCCAGGTTTGGGCAAGAAACCTGGTCTCGACAGGAAGGTTCCCATGCAACGATTTGAAGTAACCGATGAACAGTTGAGTCAGAAGCTCGGCCGTGCCTGGCGGCCCTCAGCCATGGAGTTGAGGGAATACCAGCTTGGCTTGTTGTCGCCAGAGCGGGCCCGCGTCGTCTCGGCTTTTGTCGCCCGCCATCCCTACGCGGCCCGGCGGTTGGAGTCTCTGCGCGAGTTCCTGGCTGACGTGGAGCGGGGGCCTGGGGCGGCCGGCGGATCGGCCGCCGTTCGCCAGTTTGTGGCCCAGCCTGTACCGGCGGCCGAGGTCAGCCACTTGTTCCCTTCGGCCGGCCAGCGGACGGCCGGCCAGCGGAGCGGTCCCGGCCAGCCAAAAGCGGTGTACTGTATTGGGAATGTGTGTATCTCGGTCAGCGCGGAAAAAGAGGATGATGACCCCCGGCGACGGGCCCTGAAGGTCGTAATCAGCCGTCTGCAGCTCGACAATCTGGAAGTCATCGTCCGGCGAAGCGACTCGCAGGAGGTGGTCGCGAAGGAGGCCGCGTTTCTAACGGGGGGAGAGCGAATAGCCGGCGTGGCCGACCTGCCACCTGGCACGTATGACGTTGAGATTCGGGGCGGTGAGCCGGTCGTAGAGATTCACGTCAAAGCGGTGCAAGTTCCCTGAGAAACCGAGTTTTCGGCACGAAGACTCGGTTTCTTGCATGATGGTAACTATTGTAAGGGCGAGGCAACGCGGTGGCTAATCGTCTCCCCGAGCAGCTTCCTCGCCGCGTTGCCTCGCCCCTACTTTTATAGAATGATCAACTTCCTGCTGGCGCCGGGCGTAGCCGCTCAGGAGCAATGGTTACGGGAGAACGTGGCCCTCCTGGCTGACCCGGATTGCGGCGACGGGGTGGCCGGCCGGCTAAAGGCCCAGGCCGATTATTTTGTGCGGGTCAGGGGGGGCGAGCCGGCCGCTTACGTTCGTCTTCTGGACACGTTGGCGGAGTTGACGGGCCAGCCTGCCCATCGCGCCCTGGCCTGGCGGGCGGCCGGCAACCTGCAAGCCATCGTGGTGGGCGACTTTGGCCTGGCACGGGATTGCTACGACCAGGCGGCGGCCATCTATCGCGTTCTGGGGCGACCGGTGGAGGAAGCGATGTGCCAGGTGGGCAAGGTCAGTTGCCTGACCAAGCTGGCCCATTACGAGGAGGCCTTCCGGCTGGGCCAGTGGGCCAGGCAGGTGTTGGCCGAACACCAGGTGTGGCCCTTTCTGGCTGGCCTGTTGTTGAACCTAGCTACCACCCGTTATGACTTAGGCGAGGGAGAGCAATCCCTGGATTTATTGCAGGAAGCCTGGCAGATTTGCCAGCGCACGGGAGCGGCCGACCATCTAGGGGGAGTGGAGCTGAACCGCGCGCTTACCTACAACCTGCTGGGCGACACGGAGGCGGCCGTCCGCGCTAACCAGATCGCCCACGACCTCTTCACCCAGCGTGGCCAGATGGTGGAGGTAGCCCGTACCCAGTTCATCCTGGCGATCATCTATTCCTGGCTCGGCCGTTTCAACGAAGCCCTGGCCCTCTATGACCAGGCGTTGGTTGTTTTCCAGGGGGATAACCGCCCCTACGACGCCCTGCTGGTGCCGTTATTCCACAGCCATTGTCTGTTGCAGTTCGGCCGCTACGAAGAGGCCCGGCAAGTGTGCCGGCGGGTGAACCCCCTGTTGGCGGCCGGCGGCGCAGCGCACGAAGCAGCCCAGGCTGTTCTCCACGAGGCCATCGCCCTGGCCGGTCTGGGCGACGAGTCGGCGGCCCTGGCGACTCTGGACGAAGCGCGGGCCCTTTTCTTGGCGCAAGGGAACAGGATCTGGGCGGCCGTTTGTGATCTGGAACGGGCGGCCCTCCTCTATCGGCAGCAACGCTTTGCTCAGAGTTACGACCTGGCCCGCCTCTGCGCTGGCCTTTTTCAGAAGAACGGGCAGTCGCCACGCCAGGCCCAGGCCCTTCTGTTGGCCGCCTGGAATGCGTTGGCCCTGGGTGACTACGAGGCGACCGGCGGCTGGATTGACCAGGCGCGGGCGGTGGGGCCAGGCTACGACAATTATCCCTCGCTGCGGAGCCAGGGCCACCACCTGGGCGGCCGTTTGGCCTGGCAGCGCGATGACCGGCCGGCGGCTCTGGCCGAATATGACCAGGCTATCCGCGAACTCGAACAACTGCGCGGCCAATTGATGGTCGAGTTTCGGGCCGATTTTTTGGCCGATAAGGGCCAGCTTTATCAGGAGGTCGTGGAGTTGTGCCTGCTGGCCGGGCAGAGCGACCTGGCTCTCAGCTACGCGGAAAGGGCCAAGTCTCGCGCCCTGTTGGAGATGATTGCCGGTCAGATTGACGTGCGGGTGGCGGCCCGCTCCCCGGCGGATCAACCCCTGGTGGACGAATTGCAGCACTTACTGAGCCAGAGTAAGCAGGTTTATCGCCGGTTGCTGGCCGGGGCGAGCGAAGCGACGCAGAGTTATCTGCAAGAAACGCTGCGTGGGCTGGAAGCGCGGATGACGCGCCTGTGGAACGATTTGCAGATTCGCCACGCCGACTACGCCCGTGACGCGGCTTTGACCCAGGTGCAGACGGAGAGCGCGCGGCCGTACCTGGATGGGGATACGTTGCTCATTGAGTATTTCGTGGCCGGCCGTGAGTTGGTGGTCTTCCTGGTCAGCCGCGAGGGGGTGGCGGCCCACCGCTTAAGCGGGGCGTACGCAGCCTTACGCCGGCCGGCGCTCGTTCTTAGCCGCCACTTAGAGACTGTGCCGGTCGCCCCAGCGGGCGGGATGGCTCGTCTCGTGGCCGAAGCCCAGCAATGTTTGGGGGAGCTTTACGATTTGCTGCTGCGGCCGGTGGCTGACGTAATGGCTGGCTATCGCCGTCTCATCGTCGTCCCCCACGGCCGGCTTCATCACTTGCCGTTTCACGCCCTGTACGACGGCCGTCGTTATCTGATTGAGCAGTGCCAGGTGAGCTATCTGCCGGCGGCCAGCTTGCTGCGTTTCGTGCGGGCAGGCCAGGCGGCCGGGCAAGGTCTGGTCGCTTTTGGCTATTCGGCGGGCGACGAATTGCCCCACGCCGTCCGCGAAGCGCAGGCGGTGGCCCGCATGTGGGGGGGGCAGGTCTTCGTGGAAGAGGAGGCGACGCTCGATCATCTGCGCCAGCGTAGCCCCCAGGCGAAGGTGTTGCACCTGGCTACGCATGGACTCTTTAACCGCGAGAATCCTCTCTTTTCCAGCCTGGCTCTGGCCGACGGGCAATTGACCACGTTGGACATCTTTCATCTGCGCCTCGAAGCCTCCCTGGTCACTTTGAGTGCGTGCGAGACCGGCCGCCACGTGGTGACGGGGGGCGACGAGTTGCTGGGGCTGATGCGGGCCTTCCTGTACGCGGGGGCCAACTCGCTGGTGTTGGGCTTGTGGCGGGTTTTTGACCAGACCACCTTGCTCTTGATGGAATGGTTTTACGAACGCCTGGCGGCCGGACAGAGTAAGGGGGAAGCCCTGCGCGCCGCCCAGTTGAGCTTCATGGCCGAAGGGGACGCCGGGCCTTATCGCCACCCCTATTATTGGGCTCCCTTTGTTTTGGTCGGCGATAGCGGCCGGTTGTAAGTCTCGTTGGCGGCC
>JBFMFT010000347.1:0-5840 GCA_040751925.1 Chloroflexota bacterium | reverse complement strand
GTTTTTGTCGAACGGCCGGGGGGTGTTCTGGGGGCTTTCCGAAGTGGCCCCCGCCCGCTCGAAGCCGCCAATGGCTACTGAGGTAATCACCGATTCGGTGCCGCCGGTGAGGATGGCATCCAATTCGCCGCGCCGGATGGCCCGGAAAGCGTGACCAACGGCGTCGCAGCCGGCCGCGCAGGCAGTGGTGATGGTCGTGCTGGGGCCTTGAATGCCCAAGTCTATTGCCAGCAGGCCGGCCGCCCCGTTGGGCATAATCATGGTGATACTAAACGGGCTTAGGCGGCGCAGCCCGCTTTCCAGCAAGACGTGTTCTTGGCTGACCAACGTTTGGATGCCCCCAACGCCGGTGCCAAAGACGATGCCCACCCGTTCGCGGTTCTCGTCAGTGATGAGCAGGCCGGATTGCCGGATGGCTTCATAGGCGGCGACGGTCGCCAATTGCTGGTTGCGGTCGCGGCGGCGGGCGTCGCGCCGATCCATGTATTGGGCTGGATCGAACTCCTTGACTTCGCAGACGCCGCCAATCTGGTGTTCGCCTTTGGCAATGAGGGTGAGGGGGCCAAAACCGGAGCGGCCGGCTCGAATGGCCGCCCAGGTATCCGGTACGTTATGCCCCAGAGGGGTAATGACCCCTGTTCCGGTAACGACCACGCGCTGGTGGTGGTTGTGCATAATCGCGCTCCTATTGGTAATTGGTAACTGGTAATTACCTGATCAAACAGCGGAGTTGTTGACGAACAAGCACTATGTATAACACGGTGGCGGGTAGTGGAGTTGTGCGTTGTGTATAATGCGTCATCCGTAATCCCTTACGCATTACGCCATATTGTCTTCCGCCACCGGCCGGTAATGGCCCTCAACCCATACGCTCTGGTTGGGGCCGACTTCCTTTTTCCAGACCGGCACAATCTCTTTCAGGCGGTCAATGCCGTAGCGGGCGGCGGCAAAAACGCCCTGGTCGCGGTGGCCGGCCGCGCAAGCGACCAGGGTTGTCACCTCGCCCACCTGCAAATGGCCGACGCGCTGGACGATGGCAATGCCCTTGACGGCCGGCCAGCGCTGCCAGATTTCGCGGGCGATTTGAGCCATCTTGAGGTGGGCCATTTCTGCGTAGGCTTCGTATTCCAGGTAGAGAGTGGCTGGCGGCAATCCCTCGCGCTGGGTTTCGCCGCGCACGAAGCCGGTGAAGGTGACTATTGCCCCCACGTCCGGCCGGGTCAGGTGGGTGGCAATAACATTCAAGTCCAACGGCTCACTGGTGATGGCAAAGTAGGTGGGGCCAGCGGTATCTTCACTGCCACCACTGACCGGCGGGAAGAGGGCTACCTCGTCGCCCACCTGCACTGGCGTCTCGGTGAAGGCGAACGTCTTATTGACAGCCACCAAAGCGGCCGGCAACGAAGGGGCCAACGCCGGGTAAGTCGCCGCCAACGCCGTTAGCAGGGCCTTAACCGTCGCCGGTTCAGCCACCGCCACCGCCACCCGCTCGCGGCCGGCCCGATCCTTTAAGGTAGCAAATAGGCGAACTTGGATCTCCATAGAATTGTAATGGGTAATTGGTGATTGGTAATTGAGATCCTCCGAAAATAGGACGCTGATGACGCGGATGGACGCGGATCAACGCTGATTTTCATTCATCGTGGTGCGCTGCGGCGCGTGAAGTCTCCTCAATTACCAATTACGAATGACCAATGACCCAATCGCCGCTCTGTCCGCCAGATTTCGCCACCAAATGCACGTCTTCCAGGCGCATGGAGCGGTCTACGGCCTTTGCCATGTCGTAGATGGTCAGGCCGGCCACGGTCACGGCCGTCAACGCTTCCATTTCGACCCCGGTGCGGCCGAACACGCGGGCCGTCGCTTCAATCTCCACCCGGTTCGCTTCGGGATTGGGCGTGCAGGTGACCGAGACGTGGGTGAGGGGCAGGGGGTGGCAAAGGGGAATGAGGTCGCTGGTGCGCTTGGCGGCCATGATCCCCGCCAGTCGAGCCACCGCCAACACGTCCCCTTTTTTCAGATTTCCTTCTATAATCAATTGCAGCGTAGCCGGTCGCATGGCAACCGCGCCGCGGGCCACCGCCACCCGTTCGGTTTCGGCCTTATGCCCCACGTCTACCATGCGCGCCCGGCCGCTTTCGTCGAGGTGTGAGAGAGTGTCTGCCATCATGTTTCGTCAAATGTGGTATATTATAGTCGGCAACCAAATGGTAAGCCAGTAGCCAGTGACAGGGAGAGTGTAATGAACGCCAACTATAGCAGAAAGCAACCGAGAAGATGGCTCACGGTTTTGTGGCTGGTTCTCGTGATATTGGCGGCCGGCGCGCTACCGGGCGCGGCGATGGTCGCTCACTCTTCCATACCCTCCCAGGCGAGCGGTATGACCTTCACCGTTGATAGCACCGTGGATGCGGTAGACGCCAGTCCCGGCGATGGGGCGTGTGCCACAACCGCTGGCGAGTGTACCTTGCGGGCGGCCGTGCAGGAGACCAACACTCGGCCGGGAAGGGATACAATTGTTTTGCCGGCCGGAACGTATATCCTGACCCTTCATGGGGCCCACGAGGATGAGGCTGCCACCGGCGATCTGGACATTACAGATGACCTGGTGCTGGAGGGGGGCGGGCCGACTACCACTGTCCTGGATGGCGATGGTGATGACCGCGTTCTGGACATCCAAAATGATGCCGACGTAGAGATTACAGGGGTCACCATTCGTGGTGGTTATCTCTCGGACGAAACTGGTGCCGGTGTTTACCTTCGCCAGGGTGGTGGTTCTCTGGTGTTGGTAGACAGCCTGGTAACAGAGAATTACTCCAATGTGGGCGGTGGAGGTATCAGCAATGGAGCCAGGCTCAGTATCGAGAATAGCACTGTCTCCATGAACTCTGTTGACGGGTACGGAGCTTTTGGCGGCGGCCTCTATAATGCTCAAACGGGTTTGTTGAGAGTGACCAATAGCACCATCTCCGGCAACCAGGCCCATTCCCAGGATAGCGTTGCTCATGGTGGGGGCATCTACAATAGAGGGATGACCCGGATTGTAAACAGCACGGTCATGAGCAATATCGCCGAGGCGGTCACGAATGGTGGTAACGTCTTTGCCAAAGGCGGCGGTATCCACAGTGGTTGGGGGGCCGGCCTGAATGTTGTGAACAGCACCCTATCTGGCAATAGGGCCAATGGTGTAGGCGGCGGAATTGGCTATGGCGGTGGCGTGTTTGCGGCCGGCAATATCGTCATTAACAGCAGCACCTTGAGTGATAACTTCGCTTCGGATGCGGGGGGTGGCGTGTTTAACATAACCAGTGTGGTGCGTATGAGAACAACGATCCTGGCCGGCAATACGGCCGAAACCGGCCCGGACTGTGGCAATGGAGCTGGCATTATCTCTGGCGGCCATAACGTTGTCGGCGTCCTGGCGGGCTGCAACTTCCTCCCCGGACCAGATGATCAGCTTGGCGTTGATCCACGCCTGGGACCTCTGCAGGACAACGGTGGCCTGACTCTGACACACGCCCTTCTGGAAGGTAGCCCGGCCATTGACACCCTTGACCAGACTGATTGCAAGGACGATCCGGATCACATCCAGACGAGTGATCAACGGGGCTTCATGCGGCCGGTAGATGGCGATAGCGACGGCCGAGTGTTTTGCGACAGTGGAGCCTACGAGGTTGGCGCGACCGGCCGGCCCGATTTCACCTTGAGAGCCACGCCTCTTTCTCAGGCGATCTGCGCTGCGACTGACGCTCTCTACGACCTCCAGATTGGCTCTTTCCGCAACTATGCTGACCCTGTAGCGTTAAGTGCCAGAGGCAATCCTAATGGCACGTCGGTGACCTTCGACCCGAGCGTGGTTACGCCCCCTGGTAACAGCCTCTTGACCATTGGCGACACCAGCGCGGCCGCTCCTGGGCGCTATTTCATTGACGTATTAGGCATTGCTCCAACCAGCACCCACACCGTTACCGTTGGCCTGACTGTGTACAATGACCGGCCGGCCGCGCCTGTGCCCCTCTCTCCGTCAGATGGCGCGACCCACATTCCGCGCCGGCCGCTATTTGATTGGAGTGCGGTAGCTCAGGCCACTATCTATCACCTGGAGGTGGCGGCCGATCCCAGCTTTGCCAATATCGTCTATAGTGCTACTGTGAGCCTCAGTGAGTATGCGCTTCCGATCACCCTGGGGCCAGAGACAACCTATTACTGGCGCGTATACGCGACGAATGGTTGCGGCATTGGCAACAATTCGGTGATCTTTAATTTTACGACCGTTTCGGATTCATACACAGTTGATAGTACAGTGGACGCCACGGACGCCAATCCGGGCGATGGACAATGCGCCTCGGCCGCCGGCGTATGTACACTGAGGGCGGCGATTCAGGAAGGAAATGCCATTGCCGGCCCTTCGGGCGAGGTTGTCATCATGCTACCGCCGGGAGATTACATTTTAACCCTGCCCGGAGCAGACGAAGATGGGGCAGCCACTGGTGACCTGGACGTCACTGGCCGCCTGACCATTATCCGAACTGGCGATGAGGAGGCAATCATTGATGGCAACAGCCCGACTACCCGAGATCGGGTTTTCGATGTGCAGCCAGAGGCTACCCTCGCTCTCTCTAGCGTGACCATTACCAGCGGCCGGGCCGACAACGGCGGCGGCATTCGCAATCAAGGTGATTTGACGGTGAGCAACACTTTGTTCACCGAAAACATCAGCTTCGGCCCCCGCTTTGCTGGTGGCGGCGGCATTTACAACACCGGCCGGCTGGTGGTAAATAACAGTACCTTCGCAGAGAATAGAGCCACCGATCGTGGTGCGGGTATTTACAATAACAGTGGCACAGCTATTGCTACTATCAGTAACAGCACCTTTTCAGGCAATGAGGCCGGGCATGGTGGAGGCCTTTTCAATGCCAGTGGTGCCTTGGAGACGGCCAATACGACCGTTTGGAGCAATTCGGCCTTAATTGATGGGGGCGGGATCTATAATGTCAGCCTTAGTGGGGCAACGACCACCAGCCGGGGCACTATCTGGGCTGGCAATACGGCCGGTGGTAATGGGCCGGATTGTTGGGGAACAATTACCTCCGAGGGCTATAACTTGGTGGGCAACCGCGGTGGTTGTACCTTCCAGGCTACCACAGGTGATCAAACTGGCACGCCTGGCAATCCCCTTGATCCCCTGCTCGGCCCCTTGCAGGACAACGGCGGCCCGACCTGGACACACGCCCTCCTGCCCGGCAGCCCGGCCGTTGACACAGGCGACCCCAATAATTGCCCCCTCACAGATCAGCGAGGCTATGGGCGGCCGGTGGATGGCGACGGCAACGGCAGCGCTATCTGTGACGTGGGGGCGTATGAGGTACAATAGGCCAGGCATCGGGTGTCAGGGAGATAGCCGATGTCTTGGGCCGCATCAAAGTATAAGCATAGCAAGGAAGATGGATTGGCGCGATCAGGGAACCTAGCTGCAGAGGAGATTGCAGCAAAGGAAAGGGCGAAGAAGAGACCCGGCCGGGTCTGGCGTAGTCTAGGTCTCGTTTTGTTGCTGGTCATCTTCCTGGCCGGCTGGTTTGGCGGGGTGGTCTATCTGGCGACGACCAGCGGCCGTCGCCTGCGCGATGAACAGGCCAGGGCCGCCTTGCAGGAGGAGATGGCTCACCAGGTGAAATTGGCCGAGGGGGATTTGGCCGCCGGCCGTTACGCTCTGGCCCACAGTCGCCTGGAATGGGTGTTGGGGCAAAACCCGGCTTATCCGGGGGCCTTGTCGCTCTACCAGCAGGCCGAAACCCAACTGGAAGCCCTGCTCACCCCTTCCCCTACCCCCACCTTCACCC
>JBFMFT010000346.1:0-5851 GCA_040751925.1 Chloroflexota bacterium | reverse complement strand
GCCGCCAGGAGCAGGTCTTAACTTCCGCCCCCGCTCTCTGGGTGCTAGTGGTCGTCCTGGCCCTGACTGTGCCGGTCTTGCTAGGCATGTAGCAGGTAGCAAGTGGCAAGTAAGACTTGCTACTTGCTACCTGCCACCTGCTACGATTACTAACTTGATAGAAAGAAAGGAGGACAGTATGTACGATTTTACGGATCGCGTCGTGATGGTGGCCGGGGCGACCGGCAATCTGGGTACGGCCGTCGCCCGCGCTTTTCAGGCGGCCGGGGCCAAGCTGGTGTTGGTAGATCGTTCGGCCGACCGCCTGGCTCGAATGTTCCCCGACCTGGCATCATCGCCCCATTCTTTCCTGGCTAATTCCGTTGACCTGACCAACGCGGAGGCAGTGGCCGGCATGGTGGAGGAGACAGTGCGGCGGTTCGGCCGGATTGACGTGCTGGCTAATACGGCCGGCGGCTTTCGCGGCGGCACACCCAGCCACGAAACTCCCCAGGAAACGTGGGATTTCTTGTTTAATCTGAACGTGCGCGCTATCTTGGTACCTTGCCGCAGCGTGGTACCTCAAATGCTCGCCCAGGGGTCGGGCAAAATTATCAACGTGGCGGCGCGGGCAGCCCTAAGCGGCAGCGCGGGCTTGTCCGCCTACACTGCGTCCAAGAGCGCGGCCGTGCGCCTGACGGAGAGCATGGCCGCCGAACTCAAAGACCAGGGCATCAACGTCAACTGCATCCTGCCAGGGACGATTGACACGCCCCAGAATCGCCAGGATCGGCCGGACGTGGATCCCGGCCGTTTCGTCACCCCCGAAGCCCTGGCTGACGTGATCCTCTTCCTGGCCTCTGACGCGGCGCGGGCCATTCATGGGGCGGCGATTCCGGTGTATGGCAGAAGTTAGAACGTATTGTGTATTCCGGGTACCCTTAGTTCCCACGAGTTCCCCCAGTTCCCAGGGAACTCAAGGAACTACCCATTACGCACCACGCACTTCGCAATAGAGAAAATGACACGACCACAGACCATTGAACACCAACGCCTGGCCGACTCAGAAGCCCGCCGGGCCGACTGGAAGAAGTGGGGGCCGTACCTCAGTGAACGAGCCTGGGGGACGGTGCGCGAGGATTACAGTCCTTATGGGTCGGCCTGGGACTATTTTTCGCACGACCACGCCCGCAGCCGGGCCTACCGCTGGAACGAGGACGGGCTGGGTGGCTTCTGCAACCGCTTCCAGAATATCTGCCTGGCCGTCGCCCTGTGGAATGAGCGCGACCCCATCCTCAAGGAACGGCTGTTTGGGTTGACGGGCAACGAGGGCAATCACGGCGAAGACGTAAAGGAGTATTACTATTACCTGGACAGCACGCCCACCCATTCGTATATGAAGATGCTTTACAAGTACCCCCAGGTAGCCTTTCCGTACAGCCAGCTTGTCGAGGAAAACCGACGGCGCGGCCGGTACGACCCCGAATACGAACTGGTAGACGCGCTAAGGGAGGTTTTCCAGGCGAATCGTTACTTCGACGTGTTCATTGAGTATGCCAAAGCTGACCAGGAGGATATTCTGTGCCGGGTCACGGCCGTCAATCGCGGCCCCGACCCCGCGCCCATTCACATCCTGCCCCACCTGTGGTATCGCAACACCTGGTCGTGGGGCTACGGACGCCCCCGGCCGGAAATCCGCCAGATTGGCCCCGGCGCAGCCTACACCCACTTCCGCCACGTAGGCGAACGGTGGTGGTACGTTTGTAGGGGCGAGGCCGGCGGGAGAGCAACCTCGGATGATCCGGCGATGCCCTTCCCGCCTGCCTCGCCCCTACTATTCACCGAAAACGATACAAACGTGGCGAGGCTGTACGGCGTGACTAACCCGACCCCTTATGTCAAAGATGGCATCCACGAGGCGGTGGTCTATGGGCAGATGGAGCGAGTCAATCCTGAACAGAGGGGTTCTAAAGTGGCGGCCGACTGCCAGGCCATTGTGCCGCCGGGCGAATCGTTCAGCGTGTGGGTGCGCTTCACCAGAGAGGGCCACGACGATCCGTTTGGTGAGTTCGAGACAATCTTCAGCCAGCGCAGCCAGGAAGCGGATGAATTTTACGCGGCCGTTCAAGGCCCTCACCTGAGCGAAGATGAACGACGGGTGCAGCGCCAGGCTTTCGCCGGACTTCTATGGTCGAAGCAGTTTTACCATTATGGCATCCAATTATGGCTGGACGGCGACCCTGGGCAGCCTCAGCCGCCGGCCCAGCGCAAACACGGCCGTAATGCCGACTGGACCCACCTCTACAACCTGGACGTAATCTCCATGCCCGACAAATGGGAATACCCCTGGTACGCCGCCTGGGACCTGGCCTTCCATACCCTACCCCTGGCCCTGGTTGACCCGGAGTGGGCCAAACGCCAGCTTATTCTCATGCTGCGCGAGTGGTATATGCACCCCAACGGCCAGATTCCGGCTTACGAATGGGCCTTTGGCGACGTGAATCCGCCCGTCCACGCCTGGGCCGCCTGGCGGGTCTACAAAATTACCCGCAACGTGACCGGCCGCGCCGATACGGACTTCCTGGAAAAGGTCTTCCATAAGCTGCTGCTGAACTTTACCTGGTGGGTCAACCGCAAGGACAGCGAGGGCAAGAACATCTTCCAGGGCGGCTTTCTGGGACTGGACAACATCGGCGTCTTTGACCGCTCGGCCCCCCTGCCCACGGGCGGCTTTTTGGAGCAGGCCGATGGCACAGCCTGGATGGGAATGTACTGCCTGAACATGCTGGCGATTGCTCTGGAATTGGCCCGCACCCATCCGGCCTACGAGGACGTGGCGACCAAATTCTTTGAGCATTTCATGTACATCGCCAACGCTATCAGCAACCTGGGTGGCGAGGACGTGAGCCTGTGGGAACCAGAGGACGGCTTCTTCTACGACGTGCTGCACACGCCCGACGACCATCACATCCCCCTGCGTATCCGCTCCTTCGTCGGGCTGATTCCCCTCTTTGCCGTAGAGACGTTGGAGCCTGACTTGTTGGAGAAGCTGCCGCGCTTCCGCTCACGCATGGAGTGGTTCATCCAGTACCGGCCGCACCTGGTGGAGAACATTGCTTCACTGACCGAAGTAGGGGATGGCGGCCGGCGGTTGCTGGCACTCGCCAACCGTGAGCAACTAGCCCGCATCCTGGAGCGGATGCTCGACCCCGGCCAGTTCTTGTCGGACTATGGGCTGCGCGCCCTATCTAAGCAGCACGAACAGGAGCCCTATACCTTCCACGTCAACGGCCAGACACACGTGGTGCGCTACGAACCGGCCGAATCCAGCACCGGCCTCTTTGGCGGCAACTCCAACTGGCGTGGGCCGATCTGGTTCCCCGTCAACTACCTGATGCTAGAGTCGTTACAGAAATACCACCACTACTACGGCGACACACTCAAGGTAGGGTTACCGGCCGGGTCGGGCCACCTGACCACCCTTGACCACGTGGCGACCGACCTATCTCACCGCTTGACGCGCATTTTCCTACGGGATGAACAGAATGGCGGCCGGCGGCCGGTCTTCGGCGGCGTAGACTATTTCCAGCGAGACCCCCATTGGCACGATTACGTGCTATTCTACGAGTATTTTCACGGTGACAATGGTGCGGGTATCGGGGCCAGTCACCAGACCGGCTGGACGGCCCTGGTGGCTAAGTTAATTCAACAAAGTGGCGGCAGAGCGATTTTATAAAATCGCTCTACCAGGAGGTTATCATGATCCGCAAACAAGCTCTCAAAGACAGTGACCAGGTGAAGGTGACGTTCGTCCTGCCAGGCGACCATGAACACGGCCATTCCTCGGTGGTAGGCACGTTCAACGATTGGGACCCGATGGCCAATCCCTTGAAGAAGCGCAGCAATGGCACGGTCAGCGCGTCGGTGACGCTGCCGGCCGGCCAGCGCCACCTCTTCCGTTACCTGTGCGACGGCGATAACTGGTGCAACGATGAGGCGGCCGACGGCTATGAATGGAGCGAATACGGCAGTGAGAATTGCGTGTTGTTGACGTGAAGTGTGAAACGTGAAACGTGAAGAAGACGTATTACGTTTCACATTTCACGTTTCACGCCCGACCAGGAGAAGCACCTATGTCCAACTCACCTTCTCTCAATCAACTGTCCATCAACACCATTCGCACGCTGGCGATGGACGCGGTGCAGGCGGCTAATTCGGGCCACCCGGGGACGGCCATGGCCATGGCCCCCGTCGTCTATACGGTATGGCAACGCTTTTTGCGCTTCGACCCCCAGGACCCCATCTGGCCCAACCGTGACCGTTTCGTCCTTTCCATCGGCCACGCCTCCATGCTGCTCTATTCGATGCTCTACCTGTGCGACGTGCGGGCGGTCAATCCTAAGTACGAAACGCTGGGCCGGCCGTCGGTGACACTAGAAGACATCAAGCGCTTCCGGCAATTGGATAGCAAATGCCCCGGCCACCCCGAATATCGCTGGACTTCGGGGGTGGAGACGACGACCGGGCCGTTAGGACAGGGCGTGGCGACGAGTGTGGGCATGGCGATGGCCGGCCGTTGGATGGCCGCTCATTTCAACCGGCCGGGCTTCGAGATGTTCAATTACGACGTCTACGCTCTCTGTGGCGACGGCGACATGATGGAGGGTGTCTCCAACGAAGCCGCTTCTTTGGCCGGCCACCTGCGCCTCTCGAACCTGTGCTGGATTTACGACAACAACCACATCACCATCGAGGGGCATACCAACTGGGCCTTTAGCGACGACGTAGCCACCCGCTTCATGGGCTACGGCTGGAACGTCACCCGCGTCGGCGATGCTAACGACCTGGGGATGCTGGCGCGGGCCTTGCAGGTGTTCAAGCAGACTAACGACCGGCCGACCCTCATCATCGTAGACAGCCACATCGCCTACGGTTCGCCCAACAAGCAGGACACCAGCGCGGCGCATGGCGAGCCATTGGGCGAGGAAGAAATTCGCCTGACCAAACGGGCCTACGGCTGGCCAGAGGAAGCCAAATTCCACGTGCCAGACGGCGTGCTGGAGCATTTTCAGCAAGGGATGGGCCAGCGTGGGCATGAACTACGCCAGGCGTGGATGGTCCTGTTTGACCAGTACCAGGCGGCCTACCCTGAACTGGCCGACCATCTCTACCGGATGCAGCACCGCCAATTGCCGGAGGGTTGGGACAAAGGCTTGCCCACTTTCCCGGCCGACGCCAAAGGGCTGGCCGGCCGCGACGCCTCTGGCAAAGTCTTGAACATTCTCGCTCAGAACATGCCCTGGCTGATCGGCGGCGCGGCCGACCTGGCTCCCTCCACCAAGACCCGCTTGACTCTCGAGGGGGCGGGCGATTTCACGGCCGCCAACTACGCCGGCCGCAACCTGCACTTTGGCATCCGCGAACATGCCATGTCGGCCATTCTGAACGGCCTGTCGCACTGCAAAATCCGGCCTTATGGAGCAGGCTTTCTCATCTTCAGCGATTACGCCCGGCCGGCCATTCGCTTGAGCGCGTTGATGGAGTTGCCAGTCATCTACGTCTTCACCCACGACTCGATTGGCGTGGGCGAGGATGGGCCAACCCACCAGCCGGTCGAACACCTGGCTTCCTTGCGGGCGATCCCGGGCTTGATTACGCTGCGCCCGGCCGACGCCAACGAAGTAGTGGAAGCCTGGCGGGTAATTATGCAACTGCACCACCAGCCGGCCGCCCTGGTTCTTTCACGCCAGGCTTTACCCACCCTAGATCGGACGCGCTACGCGCCGGCGGCCGGGCTGGCTAAGGGAGCTTACGTGCTGGCTGATTCGGGGGGGGGGGGCCCCCCCACACCCCACCCACCCCGGCGGGGGCG
>JBFMFT010000345.1:0-5861 GCA_040751925.1 Chloroflexota bacterium | reverse complement strand
CTGCGGCGACAGGTCGTGGCTGGCCCAACGGGTGGTATCCTTATCTACCACCTGGGCGAAGAAGGTGTAATCGGTAGACAACGGCCGTAAGGCCCGCCAGTATAGCACCAGGGCTAGGGTGTCGCCCGGCGACAGCCGGCGTGACTTCAATTCGTAGCCGACCAACTCTAGCTCACCCTCAAAATTGACGGCCAGTGGATTCGGAAATTGTCCAGGGATGGGGGTTAGGGTTAGCTTCGCCAGGGTAGCGGCGTCACCATCGTCTGTAATAGGCAACCGCTTATTCGTATAGTAATTATACAGACCAACGGCCAACTCTAGTTCGGCCGGGGCGACGGCCGTCACCGGCAGCGTCAAGACGTGTTTGGTAACCAGGTTTTGACCCGGCCGCAGCAAACGGGTCGCCAGCAAGCCCTGGCCGGGGTACATATCGCGCTGGCTGATCGGCGCGCCTAGAACCGGATCGTTCAAGTGAACAAAGATACTCCAATCCCGCTCCATCGCCGCCAGCACTTCCCAGGCCAATGTCACCTCGACGGTATCGCCCGGACGGGCAGTGGCCGGCTCTAGCGAGAATTGGGTCAGGCGCATCTGCTGGCTAAAGTTCAGGTCAATGGCCCGGCTGCCGTTGGGCATCGTATACTGGGGCGGTTGGTAGGCCGGCCGGATCCAGGCGAAAGGCGCGACGGCCGCCACAACTAGCAAGAAGCCGCCCATAATGCTAACGACAATAGTTGCCGGCCGGCGAGGCAACCAGCCCACCAGCCCCACCACCAATAGAGTGTCCAGGGCCGAGATGGCCGTGAAGACCAATCGCCCCTGCGACGACCAGGTGACAGTCGCCCAGCGGATGAGACCCACGACGACGGCCGCCGACCACAAGAGGCAAAAAAATAACGCCAAATGATCGGTAATGAGTAGTTGGTAATTTGAGCTTGCCACCTGCCACCTGCCATCTGCCACTTGCCACTTACGAATCACCTTCATCACGTAAACGACGAAGCCTGCGACGGCGGCGACCAGAGTGGCATTCAGAACGTGGTAAATCCAGGTGGGCATCGGGACGTTGACGCCGCCGAAGAGACCCCAATAGGAGAGCAAGAAGCCCCACCGTTCGCCCCACAATTGAGCCAGGGAAGCCGGGTGGGCGCGCTGGCCCAGGACGGCAATAAAGGCATTCCAGCCCAGCCAATCGCCGTACAACTGCCAGTTGCGGAAATACCACCAGCCGGCGATGAGCGCGGCCGGTAGCAAGACCAGCCCCAGCCAGCGCACAGTGCCAAGCCATAGCCAACGGAAGACGGCCGCCAGCGATAGACGGCCGTCTGACCGCTGCCAGGCCCGGATGACCAAGACGCCCCAGGCCAGAGGCAATAGGCCCAGCGCGCTCTCTTTGCTCAGAATAGCCAGGCCGATGACAATTCCCAGGCTCACCGCAGAGGCGCGGAGGTCGCGGAGTTGTTCCCGTAATGCTCCCTGCGCTCTCTGCGTCTCAGCGGCGAGATTCTTTCCAAAGCCCCCTTCCGGCCGGACGACCCGAATCATTAGTAACAGGGCCAGTGAAGCGAGCGGCACAACCAGGTTGTCATTACTAACCGCCCCACTGATGTATAAGAACATGGGGGTAAAAGCGTTGACGGCCGCCGCGCCCAGGGCGATTTCCGGCCGTCCCGGCAGGACCTCCCTGGCAATCTGGTAGGTGAGATAGACAGTGACCGCCCCCATCGAGATAGAAGCCAGGCGAATGAGGCGGACGGCCAGCAATGTTCCTTGCCAGGGGTTGGCCGTTGGGTCGTGAATGACCAGGTTGACGTTGCCATCAGGGGTGATCACACCGCTATCTACGTGGGGGTTCAGCCACAGCCGCTGCTCCATATCGGAGGCGTCAATCCAGAAGGTGAGAGCGGCCGCCAGGTAGTAATAGAGGGGTGGCTGGCTGGCCTCTTGCTTCCAGGGGCCGACGTTTTGCGGGTCTTGTACCGGCAAGGGGTTGCCGTCGGCCAGGTGGCGCACCATCGGGTAGTGCGTCAACTCATCCGATGACTCAAAGACCGGCGTGACCAGGGCGTAAATAACCCCCAGGACAAGGAAGGTCACTAAGATGAGGGTTAGATAGAATTGGTGACGCATTGGCAAAGCCAGGGGATGTTTACTCCTCAACTTGATCCACATCTACCAATGCCTGGAAGAAAGCGGCCGTCTGCGCCGCAATCTTGTCCCAGGTAAATAGATCGGCTACTTGTCTGGCCCCATAGCCTAACTGGGCGCGCACAGGGGGCACGGCCGCCAGATAGCGAACGGCGTCGGTCAATTCCGCCATGTCGTCAACCGGCGCAAACCAGACGTTCTGCCCGTGAACCAACTCCGGGGTAGGTGTGGTAGGGTGGGTGGTGAGGAGCGGCCGGCCGTGCGCCAACACGGCCATCAACGTTCCCCGCCGTAACGAAACACCGTCGCGGTAGGGCATCGCCATCAGGTCGGCCGCGCGCAGGTAGGCTGAAACTTCCTCGTCGGAGACAAAGCCTGTCCAGTGAACGCGCTCGCCCAGGCCCAATTCGCCTATTAACGTGTCCAGGTGGGCCAGGAAAGCCTGGTTATTGTCGGGGTCGCTGCTCCCCAGCCGGCCGCCGATGAAAACCAGGTGTACCCGTTTGTCCAGTTGAGCCAGGGCGCGCAGCAAGGTATCCGCCCCTTTGCTCTCATTGAGGAAGCCAAAGTAGCCGAGCAGGAAGTGGTCAGGCGTCAACCCCAACCGCGCGCGGGCAGCGGCGACAGCGGCCGAGTCGGGCGCAGAAGCCCTGACGTTGCTACCAATGGGGATTTGGCGAATTGTGGAAGGATGAAGCCTGGCGACCAGGTTCTGGTAGTCTTCACTATTCGTGACGATGACGCCGTGCGCCTGGCGGGCCATGAAGGTCACGGCCGCCTGGCGCCAGCGGCCGACCTTCGGAAACAGGTACGGCACACGTAAATCGTGGAAAGTGACGACTGTCTTGACCAGACCCCTCAACCGCCAGGGAAGCAAGTTAATGGCCGGGCTACGCATATCGTATGCCGCCGCCTGATATTGGATATTCACCACGTCCAATTCATATCGTTGGCTCAGGCTGGCAATGGTAGCCACGGCCGGCCACCGCCAGCGCCGGATAGAATGATGAATGATGAATGATGAATGATGAATACTCTCCCCTTCATCCTTCATCCTTCCGCCTTCTTCCTTTCCCGCCTGGCGGCCGGTAATGACGTGGATGGTATGCCCCAGGTCGGCCAGAGCCTTTGCCAATTCCTGGGTAAAAGCCCCTACTCCCCCTTGCATTGGGGGATATTCGCCCGTAATCAATCCGATTCGCACCAGAAGTTCCAATATCGTGAAACGTGAAACGTGAAAAGACCCCATCACGTTTCACGCTTTACGTTTCACGCCCGTACCCCGCCGGCCGCAAGCCCGACCGTAACACCTGCCAGTAGACTTGCACCCGCTGCCAGCGCAAAGCGCGTTTATGCCCCAGAAGGCCCTTACCAGCTTCGAGAAGCATCTGCCAGAGGTAGCTGAACAGCAGGAAAGCCCGCAAAGCAATGGCGGCCGGGCGGCCGTGATACTTACGAAAATAACGCAGCTTGGCCCGTTGGAAATGGACGTGGCGGGCGGTCACCGCCTGGTCGCTGCTCTTGCCGACGTGGTGAATCACCTGGGCCGTAGGCAAGTAGACCACCCGCCAGCCGGCCGCCTTGATCCGCCGGCACCAGTCTAGTTCCTCTGAGTACATGAAATAGCCCTCGTCCAACCGGCCCACCTGCTCCAGCACCTCACGGCGCACCAGCAGGCCGGCCCCCACCAGCCAGTCCACGTCGGCCGTCTCGTTATCCGGCAAATCCTGGGCGTAGTAGTGGCGCAAGACGGCGGCCGGGGCCAGCCCTTCTAACCAGGTACTCTCAAAGAAACCGGTCGCCAGGGTGGGGAAACGCCGGCGCGAGGATTGAATGGAGCCATCGGGGTTGAGCAATTGCGGCCCCACTGCCCCCACGTCTGGATGGTCGTTCAGGTATTCGACCAGGTGGATCAGAGCGTCGCCGACAACTTCGGTGTCTGGATTTAGCAGGAGAATGGCCCGGCCGCTCGCCTCGCGGATGCCCAGGTTATTGCCTTTGGGGAAGCCCACGTTGTCCGGGCGGCCGATGAGTCGCACCCAGGGAAATTCAGCCTGTATCATCGCTGGACTACCATCCGTCGAGCCACTATCCACGACGATCACTTCCAGGTCGAGCTGCCCCCGGCCGGCGGCAATCGAATTCAAGCAGGCCCGCAACAACTCGCGCACATTCCAGCTAACAATAATGATGGAGAGCGATCCAAAATCCAAAATCCAAAATCCAAAATCAGACGACCCGCTCAACCAGGTAGCCAGCTAAATCGGACAGGGCTTGACGAGATTGACCGGCCGGCAGATGCTCTAAAGTTGCCCTGGCTTTGTTGGTAAACAACCTGGCTTCATCCAGGCTAAGGGCCATGGCTTCAGAAGTGCGGATGGCCTGAATGGCCCGCTCCAGCCGCTCCGGGTCGCGCCGGTGGCCGTCCAGCACGTCCAGCACACGCCCATCGGCCGGATACCGTTCCAGAAAACAGAGAGTGGGCAACGTCACCAGACCCTGGCGCAAATCGCTCCCTACCGGCTTGCCGACCGCGCTTTCTTCGCCGGCAAAGTCCAGAATGTCGTCCACGATCTGAAAGGCCATGCCCAGGTGCTTGCCCAGGTCGCGCATCTGGGCAATGAGCGTTTCGTCGGTAGTAGATAGGACGGCTGCCGCCTCGCTCGCCAGGGCAAACAAGGAACCTGTCTTGGCGTAGATGCGCTCGTAATAGGCCGGCCGCACTCGTTCGCCAGCCCGCCCCTCGAAAAGCTGGCGCAATTCGCCATTGCAGATGACCATGAGGGTTTCAGCGAAGAGGCTCATCACCCGCACGCTCTGGGTGGCGGCGGCTAGTTGGGCCGCCCGCGCAAAGATGAAATCGCCGGTCAGGATGGTTGCCCCAGGCGACCAGGTAGCGTTGAGGGTGGCCGCTCCCCGCCGCATGAGCGAGCCGTCTATGATGTCGTCGTGAACGAGGGAGGCGGTGTGCAGCATTTCCACGGCCGCCGCCAGGTCAATGAGACGTTCGGTGGGGCCGCTCAATGCTTGGCCGACCAGCAGGGTGAGGGCCGGCCGGACGCGCTTGCCGCCGCTGGCAAGAATGTGCTGGAGAGCGGCCAGCAGGGTGGGGTGAGCGGCCAACGGGACGTGGCGCATCCGGCTCTCCACCTCATGCAGTTCGGCGGCAACAGGTTCAAGAAAGGTTAGGGATTGTGACATAATCCACAAACTCGTTTGTGTATTTTGTAATTATCCAGCCAGACGGCCGAATACGCAATACATACCGTACAGGGGGTGCGCCAATAGCTTGTCAGGCAAATTGTAGGACAAGCCGCCGGCTTGTCCGGGCAAACTGGAAGTTTGCCCTACTCAGTGACAACAAGTTAGTGCACCCTCAACCTTCGCGTGCGCCAAAAGCTTGTCAGGCAATCTATGGAGGAGACTTCTTGAGCAAAAGCTCACCACGACAAACGAATATCCGCGTTCATCCGCGTCCTACGCTCGCAAGAGACTTCACGCGCCGCAGCGCACCACGACAAATGAAAATCCGCGTTCATCCGCGTCCATCCGCGTCATCCGCGTCCTATTCTCAAACGAGTTATCACACTTTACCCCCTCCACACCTCGACAAAACCCCTACCCTTAAACACCCTGTTTAACCCCCTATGCTACACTACCCCAAAAAGAACAACACCAACACCAACTTCCTACTCATCACTCACCACTCACCA
>JBFMFT010000344.1:0-5868 GCA_040751925.1 Chloroflexota bacterium | reverse complement strand
CTTTGCTGGCTTGCGCCACTAATAAAGGAATGTCGTCCACTCGTTCTGTTGTTACGGTAAGGTTCTCTGTCATCCAGATAGCTTACCCTATTTCCTGTTTCTTGTTAATTTTGACCGAACCTTGAGTGCCAGTTACCAATTACTAATTACCAAAAGAAAGAACTGGTATACCTATGAGACCGGCCGAGACCCCCGTCAAGCTCTACGAATTACCCTCCGATAGCGTCCTCCAGGACGTTCTACGGGGTTTGCAGCAACCACAGAAGGAATTACCAGCCCGCTGGTTTTACGACGAAGTTGGCTCCCGCCTGTTCGAGCAGATTTGCGAACTCGACGAGTATTATCTGACCCGCACTGAAATGGCTATCATGCAGGCGCGGGTGGCGGAGATGGTGGCTCTGCTCGGCCGGGGCTGCCTGCTCATCGAATACGGCAGCGGCAGCAGCAAAAAAACCCGCCTGCTTCTCGACCACCTGCCCGAACCAGTGGCCTACGTGGCCATTGACATCTCCCGCGAACATTTGCTCCAGGCGACGGCCGCCCTGTCCGCCGCCTATCCTGGCCTGGAAGTGCTGCCCCTTTGGGCCGACTACACCCACTCCGTCACGCTGCCGCCCACGAAACGGCCGCCAACGCGCCGCGTGGCCTACTTCCCCGGCTCCACCGTCGGCAACTTCTATCCACCAGAAGTCGTCGCTTTTCTCCAGCGGGTGGCCGCCCAGGTTGGCCCAGGCGGTGGGCTGCTCATCGGCGTGGACTTGAAGAAAGACCCGGCCATTCTGCGCCGGGCTTACAACGACCGGGCGGGTGTGACGGCCGCCTTCAACCTGAACATGCTGGCCCACCTCAACCGCGCTTTGGGGGCCAACTTCCAGTTAGAGCAGTTTGAGCATCGGGCCCTGTACAACCAGGAACACGGCCGGATCGAAATGCGCCTGGTCGCCCGCGCCGGCCAGACCGTACACCTGGACGGCCGGGCTATCCCTTTCCACGCTGGCGAGGAAATTCTGACCGAGGTTTCCTATAAATACAGCCTGGCCGACTTTGCTGAATTGGCGGCCGAGGGCGGTTTCCAGGTGGGCCAGGTCTGGACGGACGAGGAGCAGCTTTTCAGCGTTCAATACCTGGAGGCTATTTGAGTAGCGCAAGCTGCTCTTGTAGCGCAAGCTGCCAGCTTGCGCGGGCAAACTGTCAGTTTGCCCTACATTGGAGGTTTTATGACGATGACTGGCACATTTAGCCCGACGGCCGCCGAACTGGTTGACCATCTGCGCGACACCCGCCAGCGCGAACTGGAATTGCTGGCCGACTTGAGCGACGAGCAGCTTTTAGGGTCGCAGATGCGGATTATCGAGCCGCCCATCTGGGAGATGGGTCACGTGGGTTGGTTCCAGGAGCGGTGGATATTGCGGAATTTGGACCAGGCCGCCCCTCTACGGGGCGATTCGGACAGCCTGTACGATTCCTTCAATATCCCTAACGCCGAACGCTGGGACCTGGCCTTCCCACCCAAGCAAGAGACGCTCAAGTACCTGGCCGCCGTCCTGGAACAGTGCGTCAAGCGGCTGGAAGGCCGCGAACCCAGTGCGGCCGAAATCTACTATTACCGCCTGGCGACCTGCCACGAGGATATGCACAGCGAGACGCTGACCCACGTCCGCCACACCCTGGGCTATGCTACGCCTTCACTTCAAGTAGGGCCGCGCCCGGCCGCCTTCGACGCCATTGACCGCGCTTACGAGCCGGACGACATGAGTGTGCCGGGTGGAACGTTCCTACTGGGGGCCACCCCCGATATGCCCTTTGTTTTTGACAACGAAAAATGGGCGCACCCGGTCCAGGTCGCCCCTTTCCGCATCTCCACGACGCCAGTGAGCAACGCCGAATACCAGGCTTTCGTCGAAGCCGGCGGCTATCTGGATCGCAGCCTGTGGAGTGACGAGGGCTGGGCCTGGCGACAGCAGGCTGGGGCCACCCAGCCGGTCTACTGGCAGCGACAGGCCGACGGCCGCTGGCTCTGGCGACGCTTCAACACCCTCCTACCCGTCGAGCCTTACCTGCCCATGATGCACGTGAACTGGTACGAAGCTAACGCCTATTGCGCCTGGGCCGGCCGTCGCCTGCCCAGCGAAGCGGAATGGGAGATGGCCGCCAGCGCGGAACCAACGGCCGACGGCCGGGCCATTACCAACCGTAAGCGCCGCTACCCCTGGGGCGACGAGCCACCCACTCCCGAACGAGCCAATCTCGACTCACGAGTGATAGGCTGTATTGACGTGCGGGCCTTGCCGGCCGGCGACAGCGCCTTTGGTTGCCGCCAGATGATCGGCAACGTATGGGAATGGACGGCCGATACCCTTGACGCCTATCCCGGCTTTGTCATTGACCCCTATGCCGAGTATTCCGCTCCTTCGTTCGGGCAGCAGAAGGTCTTGCGCGGCGGCTGTTGGGCCACCCGCTCGCGCCTGATCCGCAACACCTTCCGTAACTTCTACACCCCCGACCGCAACAACATCTTCGCCGGCTTTCGCACCTGCGCGAAATAGATGAAGGTTTAGAGGAGAAACGCCATGTTCTTTCGTATCGCTACTTTTAATCTCGAAAACCTCGATGATGGGGCTAATATGCAACCCTCTCTCGCAGAACGTATACAAATCATGCGTCCCCAGCTCGAGCGAGTGGCAGCCGACATCTTGTGCCTACAAGAAGTCAACAGCCAGGACGTAGGGGGTGTTAGAACGCTGGACGCCCTCGATAAGCTGCTGAATGGCACGCCCTACTCGGGGATCAATAGACAGACAACGCTCACAACTTCCGGCCAGTTCTATGATCAGCGAAACATCGTGACCCTTTCGCGCTTCCCTATCGTCGGCGCACAAATCATCCGCGATAGCCAAGGGCCCCGGCCGAGTTATCAAATGGCTACGGCCAGCCCGGCCGACCCCACGGCGAATCCAGTGGAGTGGGAGCGACCCATGCTGTACACGCAGATTAACCTCGGCGCGGGCCACACCCTTCATCTTATCAACGTACATTTCAAATCGAAGCTGGCCTCCAACATTCCCGGTCAAAAGATGGATACCTTCACCTGGCGAACAGTTTCAGCGTGGGCGGAAGGAAGTTTCATCTCATCTATGAAACGGACAGGACAGGCACTTCAGGCTAGATTGCTCATTGATAGTATTTTCGACGTGCATGGGCCTGGTTCTCTGGTTGCCATAGCCGGGGACTTCAATGCCCAAACCGACGAGGTGCCTCTCAAGGCTATCTGCGGTCCCGTCGAAGAGACAGGCAATCCAGCCCACGCTGCCCGCGTCATGGTTCCCTGCGAAAACAACGTCCCTGATTCGGCCCGCTATTCCCTATTCCACCTCGGCAAAGGCTACATGCTGGATCACATCATCATTTCCAGGCCGCTCCTGAGATACTTCCGCGGCGCGGAGATTCACAATGAAGCCTTACCGGACGAATCTGGGGCCTTTAGGCAGGATGCCAAATTCCCAGAGTCAGATCACGCTCCGGTCGTGGCAGAGTTTGATATCGTCTAAACGGTTGGGGGGAAGTTTTGTTCCCCGGCCGTGATGGGAAAAAATAGCCAATTCTCCCTCGGGGACAGAGGACAAACCCATTGTGGATGGTAAGCGCAGGACGGGTTGTAGGCGAAGTTGAAATCCAGCGCGATTTGCTCAACCCCGGCCGCCAGGCCCAACTCCACCCCCAGGTCAGCCCCCTTCATGGTGTCGTACAGATAACGGCCGCCCCCATACGTCCCTTTCCCACTGGTCGCGTCCCGGAAAGGCACAAACAGCCCGCCGCCGTAACCCTCGATCCAGAACAGGCTTAAGTGGGCGGCCGGGCCATTGGGCGGCGTGAAGTGAACGCGGCCGATGCGCGTGTAGCGCATTTCCCCCTCGGCCGCTAGCTCCACCGTGAATGTCTCTGGCGGTACGTCAGTGTCCACCACGCCCACCAGCCGCCAGGCCGGGTCGTAAGGGTAATAGGGCAGGCCGCTGAACACGGCCCGCTGGCTATCGTCCAGCGGGGATTGAGGGTGAGAGCGGAACAGGTCGTCGCGGCCGGCGCGCCAGGTCTGCCAGGCGGCTTCGGGGTCGGTCAGAGCGGTAGCGCGGACGGCCGCGTACAGTTCGGCCACCGTGCGCCGCCAATGGGCCAGGGTGAGGGAGTCAGTGGGGGTGGTCATAGTGCCTGATGGGTACAACGTCAGCAATCTCTATACGCTCCAAGTATCATACTTGTCACGTATATTATGCTGGCTGTGGCCTTTCGACCGAAGGGAGAAAGCTTTGGCTCACTCTTACAGGGTGGTCCTGGAAAAGCCGGTTCCGCAACCCCCAGGTATCCCCGTACCGCACGTGGTTGATCCAGCCCTGCACACTCGCATCTAGTTCGGCGAAGGTGATGTCCCCCTGCCGGTAAAGCGAGATATTTTGTTCCAGCCGCCGCCTGAACTGCGCCACGTTGCGCCGCTTTAGCTTGCGGTGAGTAGGGTAAACGACGAAGCCCAACCAGGGAATGCCGCCCTCAACCGGGCTAACCTGCGCGCTGGTTTCATGGATCGTCAATCGTAGACCGGCCAGATAGTCTATAATCGCCGCTCGCCACAACTGGAGTTGTCGTTTGCTGTCCGCAAAAAGGGCGAAATCGTCCACGTAGCGGAGGTAAGCCTGACAGCCCAACGTCCGCGTTACAAACCAATCCAGCGGATTGAGAGTGCAGTTGCTCCAAAACTGGCTGGTCAGGTTGCCAATGGGCAGACCACGTGGGCGGAAGTAATCCAGGAGAGAATCACCCGCGAAGTAAACCATGTCATACTCACCAGCCAGCGCCCCTTCACCGCTCTGGAGAATGACGTCAATCAGCCACCGGACTCGCTCATCGTGGAGGACGCGGAACAGTTCTTGCTTGAGGACGGCGTGATCCAGAGAGGGGAAATGCTGCACAATGTCCAGCCGCAGGACGTAGCGATAGCGGCGGGCGTAAGCCTGCAACTGGTCAATGGCCCGGTGCGTCCCTTTGCCCACCCGATTGGCGTAGCTGTGTGGATGGAATCGTGCCTCAAAGAGGGGTTCGATAACGTTGCACAGGGCGTGGTGAACCACCCGGTCCCGAAACGGCGCGGCGCTGATCAGCCGCCGCTTGGGTTCGTGAATCGTAAAATGCTGGTAACCTCCTGGCTGGTAGCTGCCATTTCTTAACTCGTCCTGCACAGCCAGAAGCCGGTCGGCCATTTGAAACTCAAAGGTGGCGGCTGCCACTTTTCCCCGTTTGCCGCGAGCCGCTTTGTGGTAAGCTAAGAGCAAATTTTCCCAGGTTATGACGCGAGGAAATAGTATGTCGTCAGAAATGGTCATCTTTACCCGCACTTATGATTTGCTCCACTGGCTGCTACCCAAGACGGAGCATTTTCCCAAGCTCTATCGGAGTACGGTTACCCAACGATTGATGAACGCCGCCCTGGATTTCCAGGAGTCGTTGCTGGAGGCAGAGGTCTATCGGGATAAAATTCGCCTGCGTCACCTGCGCCAGGCCGACGCTCACCTGAACAAAGTGCGTCTCTACCTGCGCCTGGTTCATCAATGGCAATGGTTGTCCCCAGGGCAGTACGAACACGTCAGCCGCCTGGTGGCCGAAGTTGGCCGCTTGTTGGGCGGCTGGATCAAGCAGGAGGAAGAAGGGTAGGGGCGGGCACGGCGGGAGCGTATCCAGACCGTGCCCCGTATTTTATATTGGCCGGCCACCGGCAGCGCCCCTGTACCGCCGCTTCGTGGACAGGCAGGACCAACCTGCGCCATCTCCATCCTTCCCACGCCGCGTCCTGCCAGCCGTAGCCAGCAGGCATAAACTGGA
>JBFMFT010000343.1:0-5883 GCA_040751925.1 Chloroflexota bacterium | reverse complement strand
CGTTTCGCGCCCTTTTTGTTATATATACTGCCAACGGCCATAAACTGACATTTTCTTCACCCTGTCACCTTGTCAAGTTTGTGAGAACCTGCTTATGTTGCACTTAAATCCCCACACCTTACGCCCCCTCTTTCCGGCCTTGCAGCAGGAGGTAAACGGCCGCCCGGCCGTCTTCCTGGATGGCCCCGGCGGCACGCAAGTCCCCCAGGCGGTCATCGAGGCCATGAGCCATTACCTGGCCCGCGACAACAGCAACAGCGGTGGGGCCTTCGCCACCAGCCAGCGCACTGACGCGGTGAAGTGGGCGGCGCGGCTGGCGATGGCCGACTTCCTGAACGCCGCGCCGAGGGAAGTGGTCTTCGGGGCCAACATGACCACCCTCACCTTTCACCTGAGCCGCGCCCTGGCCCGCGCCTGGCGGCCGGGCGACGAAATCATCCTCACCCGCCTGGACCACGACGCCAATATCTCCCCCTGGCTGCTGGCGGCGGCCGAACGGGGCGTGACCGTGCGTTGGCTGGATTTCCGGCCGGAGGATTGCACCCTGCGCCTGGACGAGCTACCCAACCTATTGAGCGAAAAGACCCGCCTGGTCGCCATTACCCACGCCTCCAACGCCGTGGGGACGATGGTGGACGTGAAATGGGTGATCGAACTGGCTCACCAGGCCGGGGCCCTCGTTTACGTGGACGCTGTTCACTACGCGCCCCACGCCTCGCTCGACGTGAAGGTCCTGGATTGTGATTTTCTGGCCACTTCGACCTATAAATACTTTGGCCCCCACGCCGGCGTCTTGTATGGGAAATATGATTTACTAGACAGCCTGACCGCCTACAAGGTGCGACCGGCCGACGACCGGCCGCCCGGCAAGTGGGAGACCGGCACAGCCAGCTTTGAGGCATTGGCCGGTATCCGCGCGGCCGTCGAATACCTGGCGGCGATAGGGGCGCAGACAGCCACCGACCTCTCCCGGCGTGAGCAGTTGGTAGCCGCCTATCGTCTCATCCAGCAGCACGAACGGGAACTGAGCGACCGCTTTCTGCGCGGCGCGGCGGCCGTGCCTGGTCTGCGCGTCTACGGGATCACCGACGTAGAGCGATTGGACGAACGCACGCCCACCTTCGCCGTCAGCCTGGCCGGGCAGCCCCCCCGCCAGGTGGCCGAACGACTGGGGGAACAAGGCCTCTTTGTCTGGGACGGCCATTACTACGCCGTCGCCGTCATGGAGCGATTAGGGCTGTTAGAGAGTGGGGGACTGGTGCGGGTGGGGTTTGTTCATTACAACACGGCCGCCGAAGTAGACTGCGTGCTGGCGGCCCTGGCCGAAATTTAAGTGGCGTTGACACTATCGCTCCTTGCTGTTAGCATCTGGTTATGAGCAAGACGTTTCAGCAGATTCTTGCCCTAATCGCTCGTGGAGAGGTACGGGTGTCCAACCACGGATACGACGAACTTGCTCAAGATGATATTCTCGTAAAAGATGTTATGTCTGGTGTATCGAATGCAGTAGTCGTTGAGGATTATCCATATTACCCGAAAGGGCAGTGTGTCCTGGTGCTGCAAAAGGACATACAGGGCAGGCCCATACACGTCTTATGGGGTATCCCCAAGAGCAAGACATCTCCGGCTGTTTTGATAACGGCGTATAGACCAGACCCCAGGCGATGGTCTAGTGATTTCTTAAGGAGAAAGTCATGACCAAGAGGCCGATCACCAAATACATCCATGAAGGTCAATATACAGTCGAGGTAGACGTCGAGTTGATCATCACCGAGGATGAATGGTCTCCTTATCTATCCCTCGAGGACGCTTATAAACTGGACAACGTACGGGAAGCCCTCCGGCGTGGTGACATTCGAACGGCCACCCGGCTCGGCCGTGTGTTTCAATTGATCCCTGTTACAGCCTAACACAAACGGCCAATGACCCTGTAGTTCAATTCATGGGCGTTTTGGAAGCCATCTTGACCCGCCGTTCCATCCGGCGTTACCGGCCGCAGCCCATCCCAACGGCCGTTCTCGAGCAACTGCTCACGGCCGCCACCTGGGCCCCCTCCGCCCACAACCGGCAGCCCTGGCGTTTTTACGTCATCACCAACGCGCAGCGCAAGCATGAACTGGCTGAGGCCATGGGGCAACAACTGCGGGCCGATCTGGCCGCCGACCACGCGCCGCCGGCCGTCATCGAGCAAGACGCCGCCCGCTCCTACCAGCGGATCGCCGGCGCGCCCGCCCTCATTCTGCTCTGCCTGAGCATGGCCGACATGGATGACTACCCCGACGAGCAGCGACAGCACCACGAGTGGGTCATGGCTGTCCAGAGCGTGGCTATGGCTGGGCAAAACCTGCTCCTGGCCTGTCACGCCCTGGGGTTAGCCGCCTGCTGGATGTGCGCCCCCTTGTTCTGTCCAGCAGTAGTCCAGAATGTCCTCGACTTACCGGCCGATTGGCAGCCGCAAGGCTTGATCACGTTGGGCTATCCGGCCGAAACCAAGACCAAAACCCGCGTCCCCCTTTCTACTCGTGTTAGATGGGACGCGGATCACGCGGATCAGGCGGATTTTCGCTGATTAGAATAAAATCCGCGCCCATCCGCGTCATCCGCGTTCTATCCCAACTCCACCCGCACTACCGAAATCAAATGATATAGAGCCTGTTCCACGACGGCCGTCTCCGGGTGGCGCATGATCACGTAGCCCTCCCCTTCATAGCTAGGGGAGGGCGATTGACCCAGGCGGGGCAGTTTGGCGTCGCAGACCAGGTGGCCGATCTCCCGCTCGGCCTGTTCCAGACCGTGAATGGCCTTGACCACCCCCTGGCCTTGCCCGCGCAAGAAAGCCGCGCCCACAGCGTAACGGCGGGAGGGCGGCGGGTCGAACGTGCCGAAGATCATCACTTTGGCCCATAGCTGGGGGAAATCCACGTCGTGCGCCCGCGACAGCAGTGTGGTGATTTGCGCCCCAGGCGGCCGGGCGGCCACCTCCGAAATAGCCATACTCCCGTCCCGCCGGCGAAACCACTCTAAGTGGGTCATGCCCGTCGTCATGCCCAGAACAGACAGAGTCCGTTCGGCCGCCTCCCGCACATCGTCGTACTCCGGTTCGTCCTTTTCCCTGGGCAGCAAGATACACCACTGTATCCAGGGATTCCGCATCACTTCCAAGGGCGTTGGGTAATAATGGGTGTAGGAGTGCCACAGGGGCCGGCCGTTGACCGAAATCGAGTCCCAGGAGTGTTCGTCGCCCATGATAAACTCCTCGAACAGCACCGGCTGGGCGGGAGCGGGGGCCGTCGTTTTGAGGGCCTGGGCCAACTCGGGCGGCTGATTGACGCGGAAAGTAGCCTGTGAACCGGCCCCGGCCGGCGGCTTGATGACCAGGGGATAGCCAACCTCTTTGGCAAAGGCCCAGGCTTCGGCGTCGCTGGTGACCAGGCGGTGGCGAGCGCAGGGCAGTCCGGCCGCCCGCAGAATCGTCTTCATCCGTTCTTTATCGCGGAAGTTGCGCGCCGCCTCCGTGCTCATCCCCTCGACCCCCAACCGCTCGCGGGCTTCGGCCAGAGGCACTTGCAGCTGCTCCACCGCCCCAAACAGCCGGTGAACCGGCCCATTCTGTTGAGCCAGAGCTTGGGCGGCCGCCACCAACTGCCCCGTATCCAGAGCATCATCCACCGGCCGGTGGGCGGCCAGCCGCTCCCGCAGGTACGGCACGAGTCGTTCCAGGGGGTCCTGGCTGATCAGGCCAAAACGCACGTCGGGGATGCCGGTCATGGCGTCCAGCAGGCGTAAGGCATTGTCGGTAAAATAGGGTGAGACGAAGATGACAAATGGCGCAGACATAAACCCTCCTATTGAGTAGGATTGTAACTCAAATTCGGCCGGAGTCACATAGCCCACAGCCAACAGTTGGTTGATAATGGGTTGCGCGTTATGCCGGCCGCCTCTCTTGCCGGGTGGCGATAGGCATGACAAAATAGCGCATTGTATGAGTGCAAGAACACATAGGGCTGGCTGCCAGGCAAATGGTCGAGATTCAGCGCAAACCTGTGGCCTATGCCTGTTGGCAATAACTGTCTGTCTGGCCCTGGTGGGTTGTGAGCGGCCGACCCCGGCCGTCACCATCGTCACCGTCGGCCCCCCGCCGCCTACACCCCTGGTCACGGCCGCCGGTGAAAACCGGCCGGCCGCTACCAGCCCGCTGCCTACTTACGTTGGCACACCCACACCTGACCCGACCCGGCCGCCTACAGACATCGCCGACGGTAATTACCTGTCGCACACCGTTGCTTACGGCGAGACTCTGACCACCATCGCCCAACTCTACGGCAGCAGTGTGGAGGAGTTGATGCAGATCAATGGCCTGGAGTCGGCCGACTTCCTCTACGCTGGACAAAGCCTCCTCGTCCCTGGGGGGCAGACGGCGGTTGGCCCCAGTTTCAAGATTATTCCCGATAGCGAATTGGTTTATGGGCCGGCCGCCCAGAGCTTTGACCTGGCCGCCGTCGCCAATGGCGGCTACCTCAGCCAGCACCAGGAGGAGGTGGAAGGGCAAATGCTGGCTGGCCTCCAAGTTGTGCAGTTGGTGGCCGACCGCTTCAGCGTCAGCCCTCGGCTGCTGCTGGCCGCCCTCGAATACCGGGCCGGCTGGCTAACCCAGCCGGCCGCCAACCACCTGCCCTACGTGATGGGCTACATCAAAACAGGCTACGAAGGGTTATACCAGCAATTGGCTTGGGCGGCCGACAAGTTGAACGGGGGCTATTACGGTCGGGCCGAAGGCGGCCTCCGGCTCGTCCAGATAGACGATGGGACGCGGGTGAACTTCGCCCCGGACATCAACGACGGTACGGCCGGTGTCCAGAACTGGCTGGCCCACCATACGGGGGCGACTTACCAGGGTTGGCTCGAAGAGACGGGCCAGGCCGGCTTCTTCGCTACCTTTAGCCGCCTCTTTGGCAACCCTTTCGCCTATACGGTTGAACCGTTGTGGCCGGCCGGTCTCACGCAGCCGCCTCTGCGCCTGCCCTGGGCGGCCGGCGAGACCTGGTACTTTACGGGAGGGCCGCACGGCGGCTGGGCCTCCGGCTCGGCCTGGGCTGCCCTGGATTTTGTGCCTCTGAACGAGCAATTGGGCTGCTACGACTCCGACGCCTGGGTCATTGCGGCCGGGCCGGGGCTGGTCACGCGCAGCGGCTTTGGCGCGGTGGTCGTTGACCTGGATGGCGACGGCTACGCTGGCACGGGTTGGGCGGTGACTTATATGCACCTGGCGGCCCGCGACCGGGTAGCGGCCGGCACGGTGGTCAATGCGGGCGACCCTCTGGGACACCCCTCCTGCGAGGGCGGCTTCTCCAACGGCACACACGTCCACCTCTCGCGCACCTATAACGGCCGCTGGGTGGCCGCCGATGGCCCCATTCCCTTTGTGTTGAGTGGATGGGTGTCGCAGGGCCTCGGCCGGGAGTACGATGGTCTGCTGGTGCACGGCGAGGAGGTGAAGGAGGCCTGTGAGTGCCGGGAGGAGGGGAACGCCATTACAGGGGATTAGGGGGGTAATTAGTCAGGGGCGTTGCACTTCCGCGTTCATATATCATGCCCCCGCCCCGGCCGGGCCACCATCGGCCCCAGCGGCCGGCCGCCCAACACGTGCAGGTGCAGGTGATAGACTACCTGACCACCATGATGGTTGCAGTTGATGATAATCCGGTAGCCGTCATCGGCGATGCCCTCCTGTTGGGCTATCTTGCTGGCGACCAGGAGCATCCGGCCGGCCACCCGCTCATCTTCTTCAGTCAAGTCGTTAAGAGTGGCTATCTCCTTATTTGGCACGACCAGGACGTGAACCGGGGCCTGGGGATGAATGTCGCGGAAAGCTGTCACCAGTTC
>JBFMFT010000342.1:0-5886 GCA_040751925.1 Chloroflexota bacterium | reverse complement strand
ACACTAAAAAGCAGTAGACGAAAGTTAGCAGACTGAAAGAGTCTATTCACAGAATATCCTTGTTCCTGTCTCACGGCAGCGGATAGACAACGGATAAACGGATGAACGACACCCATCCGCTTATCCGTTGTTGATCCGTTGCCAGGGCGTAGGGCACGTTTCTAACTTGCCCTGGCAATTTGAAAAAATGCCTTACGGCCGCGCCACGTAGGGCAGATAAACGAGCCGGGTCGAACTGGTCAAGGTGACAGTGGCCGTCACCATATTGTCCAGCCCGGAAGTAAAGGTCACGGTGAGGCTATCCGACGGCCCATTGCCAATGGTCACTTCCACCACGACGGCCGCGCTTGCGCCAGGGGCCAACGACCCCTCACTCGACGGCCCGGCCGTAGCCCAGGCCGACGGCCCATAACTGATGGTGTAGGTGTCGGTGTAGTCACCAGCGTTAGTGACGGTGAGGGTGTAAGCCAGGGTTTGGCCTAGAACGCCCACCCCGCTCATATCACCCGAAGTCGTGACGGCCGGGTTCGTGACCGAGTTGGTTGTGCCAACGGCCGTGTAGTTATCGCCGGTGGCTTCCGAAGTCACGCTTAGGGTAAAGTCGTCGGAGTCATGGACGATTTCCAGCAACAGGTCTGGCACTTCGACGCGCACTTCGATGACGGCCGATTCGCCGCCCGTCACCGCAATGGGCGAAGTGGTCAGCAGGGTGGTCGGCCAGTCGTAGTCGCTGACCGCCAGCGTGTAACTGTCATCCAGCCCCAGGTTTTCCAGGGTGAAAGTGTGGATGACGACGGTACCTGGTAGGGTGTCCATCGCGCTGCTGGCCTGCAAGTTGGCGGCGTAGTCTGGCCGGCAGAACTCCACCACCACGCCCATAACCGTCGTGCGGCTGGCGGCCGGGATAGCCTCAAAGGGGAAGCCCCAGAAGGTCGTGCGGTAATCGCCAGTGTCCTTGTCAATGGCGGCCGTGCCAGCGTTGCCGCTGAAAGCGATTTCGGCCGTCGCATTGGGCGTCAGGCGGTCACTGTAATTGGCGAAGGGGTAACTCAGGCTATAGGGGCCGAGGCCGCCGAAGACCGACCCCTGGCCGGTGACAGTCGTCTGGCTCACGTCGCTGACGGCCGAGGCCAGTCCCAGGTAGCTGGACATGAAGGAGGTCAAGCCTCGATCATAGTAATAATCTTGCCCGCTAATGAACAGACAGTTGCTCTCGTCCAGCCAATCGCCCAGGGCTGTTTCGCCGTCCAGCCCCGGCCCGGCAAAGCCGCCGTATTCGAGGCCCGTAAACCATAAGACTGTGTGATAGGGTTCCAGGTCAACCGCGCCCGGTTCGTTGTCACTGTTAGACGTGTCCCACACATCGTAGCTCTCACCCAACCCATTGAGGGCGTTGGTGTAGTAAGCGCGCACGTCGGGGTCGTTGTCGTCGTCGTCCACCAGCAGGATGCCAGGCACGGTGCGGGTGGTGAAGGAGAAAGCGGCCGAATAACCCCCTGTGCCACAATTGTTACTGGCCTGCACGCGCCAATAGTACACAGTCTGCTGTTCGAGATTGGCCGTCGCCGTGTGGCTCGTGCCTTCCACGCTGGCGGTATAGACCACGTTGCTAAAGCCAGGGTCAGTGGCTACTTCCAGGTCGTAGGTAGCGCCCTGGCTGGCGGCCGACCAGGTGAAAGTGGGGGCCAGGTCTACATCGGTCGCGCCGTCGGCCGGGGTGAGCAAAGTCGCCGCCCCAGGTACACCGTCGTACACGTTTAGGGTCAGGTCGGCCGTGTGGGTCAACACCCCGTCCGTGCCAGCCAGGGTGAAGGGGTAGCTGCCGGCGGCCGCACTGCTCACTGTGACCGTCAACACGCTGCTGCCTGGCACGATGACCGGATTGAGGCTGAAGGCGGCCGAGGTACCGGCCGGTAAGCCAGTTGTCCCCAGGCTAACAGACCCTGTGTAACCATTGCGCCCGCTCAGGTCAACGGCCGTGCTATCGCTGCCCGCCTCACAAGTCGCCAGGGTATCCTCGGCGGCCGACAGGCGAAAGTCAGGGCTGAGGATGGGTTCGATGACGAACAACCCTTCGTCCATGCCTGTTGCAATCACCACGCCACTCTCGAAGTAAGGATAGTTGCTCCAGGTGCCGCTAAAATTCGCGCTGTTGCTGGCCGGGTACACGTCAAAGAAGGCTACTTCTTCCAGATTACCGTTGGGAATATCGCTGCCGTCGAGGATACGCACCCCGGCCCGGTAGTTGGATTCGTAAACGTAGCCCTCGTGAAGGTAGAGGTTGTGGTCAATAGCCGGCGTGACCCCGTCGTAGTAATCAATGATGAAAGGCCCGTTCAGGTCAGATACATCCCAGATGCGCGTGCGCGTGTTGTGACCATAGGTGCTTTCATCCCCTTCGTCATCCAGCAGGAAGTAGGTATGGTCATCGGTCAACCAACCTTGATGGGTGTAGCTAGAGCCAGCGTAGCCCGTGCGCGACAACTGGACGGGCGTGCTCTTGTTGGTTACATCCACGATGGTCAGGGTATCTTCATTGGAGCTAAAGCAGATTTCGTGGCCCACGTAGGTTGTGTCGGGGCCATCGTAGTTGACACACTCTGTGTCGTGGGTGTAACCATCGCTACTGAAGCAGCCGGCGTTGGTGGGAGCAGTGGGGTTCTGGATATTGACGATATGCAGCCCACCGGCGCAGGTATTGGTGCCAATGGCGTAGGCATAGCCACTCTCTCCGTTAATGGCGATGTTGTGAGCGTTGCCGAACTGGTTGTAATGGGCCGTTTCGGCAAAGGTGACCGGCGGATTGGGGACGTTGCGTAATTGGGTGAGGTCGAATACTTGCATCCCGTGGCCGCTGGCTTCGCTGACGACAAAGGCGTGGTCGGCGTAAACTTTGATGTCCCGCCAGGTGGAACTGGAGGTATGGGTGGGCAACTTGCCCAGGTAGACGGGGTTGATGGGGTCGCTGATGTCCACAAAGCCGGTACCGTTGTCCAGACCCATCAGGGCGTACTCTTGGCCATCGAGCGGGTCGGTCCACCCCCAAATGTCGTTGCCGCTACCAGCCGTCATCGCCGAGAGGGGAATGAAGGCCAGCAGGTCTACGTTGAGGCAGGGGTAGACGTCGGCAAAGCCGTTGACGCAGGGGGTGTAAGTCAGGGGCGGCAAGGGTTGTGGCCCCGGCCGTTTGGCCTGGGCAACCATGATCTCATTGCGGATGGCGGCCGGATCGCGGGGTTCGGGTGGCTGGCTACTGGCGGCCGGGCGGGTCATCATTCCGGCCAGGAGAATGAACAGAGTGAGTAAGAGTAAGAGGGAGAGGGGGGAGATGCGTGTTTTCTGGGTCATGGTTGGGCAAGCAGACATCGGATGTCTGGGAGACATCCGATGTCTGAAATCAGATATTGTAGGTCACTTTTGCACCGTGACGATTATGAACTTGCCAGCTTGCGGTAGGCCAATAGGCCCATCGCTGCTGCAACGACCAGGAGCAAGGCCAACCAGATAACTGATTGAGTCACTGGCTCACCGCCAAAGTCACTCACCTGGACACTGGTCGGCTCTAAGACCGACTGCACCAGGTACAGGCCAGCCTCCTTGTCGCTGACAGCCACCACCCCACTGTCAAAGTAGACGTAGGTGGCCCAGGCCCCTCCTTCGTGGCCGGTGTTATCGTCGGCCGGGTAAATGTCCAGGTAGCCGGCCTCTGTTAGATTGCCATTGGCGATGTCCGTCAGGCTCAGGATACGCAAACCGGCGCGGAAGTTGCCCACGTAGGCGTAATCACCCTTCACCCACACGTTGTGGTCGCTGGCCGGGGTGGGGCCTTCATAGTAGCCCAATGATAAGGGCGCATCCAGGTCGCTGACGTCCCACATAAAGATACGGGTGTTGAAGCCGTGGTGGTGTTCATCGTTCATGTCGGCCCCCACGAAGTATTGCTGGTCTTCCGTAAACCAGGCGTGGTGGGCGCGCTCCGCGTCGGTATAGGTCAGGCGGGCCAGGTGAACCGGCGCGTTCTTATCCGTTACGTCACCTAGAACAAAGGCATCGTCACTACTGACCAGGCAGATCTCCCGCCCCTGGTAATCGGCGTCCGGCCCGTGATAAATGACACAGTGACTATCGGAGGCCAGCCCGTCGTCGTCGTAGCAGCCGGCAAAGGTCGGGTTCAGCGGGTCGTTCACGTCTATCATGTACAGCGCGCCGCCGCATTGGGAGGTGCGGGCCACGTAGGCGTAGCCCGTCTCCTCGTCAATGAAGATGTTGTGGCCGTTGCCAAAGCCGCCGAAGTAGGCTGATTCGCTGAAGGTGACGGGGGGATTGGTCACATCTGGTAATTGGGTCAGGTCAAAAACTTGCAAGCCATGTTCGCTCGGTACGTCGGCGATGATGAAGGCGTAATCTTGATAGACCTTCACGTCGCGGTAGGTAGCGGCCGGGATGGTGTGGGTGGGCAGTGAGCCGAGGTAGACGGGGTTCACCGGATCGCTAATGTCTACGAAGGCGGTGGCGTCGTTCAGCCCCATCAGAACGTACTCTTTACCTGTGTCGGGGTCGGTCCAGCCCCACAGGTTGGCTCCGGTCACTCCCTTGCCGGCCCCCAATTCGGCCAGGGACAGGAAGGCCAGGAAATCTACGTTCAGGCAGGGATAGATGTCGGCCATGCCGCTGATGCAGGGCGCGGCCGTATTGGGCGCTGCGACGGCCGCCTGTGCCTGGTGGCCCGGCCGGGCGGCCCAGGCCATTGTTAGCGCGACAATAATCAATGAAAGCAAGGCGAGTTTTCTCATCATACCTCCTGTTAATCACTCAACATTTCAGTTTCGTATGTGCTTGGAACTTCGAGCAACCTGGTTTGTACCACACGACCGGCCGCTTCGCCCTCCGGCCGCTTATACCCATTTTGCCCATTGGCCCGCAGCCATAACAGCTTCTTAAGTCCAGGGCCAGTGCCCATTGATTATCCTTTGTACCTCTTCTCCAACTAGGTTATCTATCCCTCGTACAAGCCGATTAGAGTATTGGAGGTAGTCACGCACGTCCTGCTCAGTTACAGTGATTGTCCCTCCAGTATGGGCAATGTTGTTGCGCTTCTCAACCATCTCTGAGACCTTATCACGAATAGCTCTTCTGTCTTCGCCCTGTTCCAGTCCTATTACTTTCCCAGTCAGGCGGTCTATACCTAATTGATGAAACAGTTCATCAATCCTGTCCGGTGCCGGATTGGAGAATCTATTCTCACCAATGAGAGGCTCCCCACTCAGCTTGTTGAATTGTTGTGCGTCGTCTAAAAACCATCCATAGTCGTTTGAAACGATTTGTGACTTCTGAAGCATTGCAGTCACATTATCTCTTGTCATATCTTTTTGCAGTCGCTTTTGCAGCGTAAGACTTAGATCGTTCAGTGATTCCTTGACCTGTGCGATGCGTAAACGTTCAGGGATCTGATGAGCAAAGAGGTTGGCGTAATTGATTGCATCAATGGCTTCCACCATGAGGGATTCCACATAACGCTCAAGATAGCTCGAAAGTAGAAGAATACAACTACGATAAATTACAATTGCCAGTTTCCGTTTCTTGCCGGACAAAAGTTGTTCGCTATCGGGCGGAGCTACCTCCAGGAAATCACTTATGCTTTCCCAGTTCTCCAAGTATTCGGCGAACGCTTTCGAGGGAGGATTGATAGGCGGCATAGAAATAGAGGATTGATGTCTCGCCTTTTCACCACTAATTCTGCTCTGGAAACGTTAGATGAATTCTGGTGTCGAGCCCAATATCAGCCATTGCTTGGCTGAACATCTTAATACGGTCTACAAAGCTCGTTCTATGCGCCTTGCTACCCGTTGTGGCTTTTCTGAACTTTTCATCGTTGAAAAGCGCTTT
>JBFMFT010000341.1:0-5916 GCA_040751925.1 Chloroflexota bacterium | reverse complement strand
CACCTTATTTTTGATCAAATAGAGGGCATTTCTATTCCCGATCAACGCAAGACGTTCAAACAGAGGCCGTTTCTATTCCAGAAAAGGTGGTTTTTAGCCACCGAAACGGCTTGAAGCGTACCTTTCCAAACAAATAATCAGAGCCTCAGCATAGGGATGGGTTTCCAACAACTCAATTCGTTTGAGTTGTCCAGCCTCGAAATGTAACCGACCCGGAACAGCTAACAAATCGCGCACAATCCGCTTGAGACCCCAGTGGGCAAAGGGAGAGTTGGTCAAACCGCGATAGCGAAAGTCAGCCAACAAGTTGTGGGTCAGGTCGGTCAAGGTAACGAGGGCCTTTTGGGCCACCAATCGCTGTTTACGACGAGCCGATAAGTGGAGACCACTCTTGTCACTGCGAAATTGCTCCACTTCGGCCCCCCCACGCAGGTTATAAGTGTCCATGAACGCCCGTTTGGAGGGAAAGGCGAGGGTGGTGAGGTAATAACTGTGCTTCCACTGGCCTTTGAGCAAGCGTTTCCTGAGCAAGAGGTCGAAGGGACGACCTAAATCAAAGGTGGGAGTGGTCCGTCCCAACCAGGATTGAGGGTCATAGGGATCCCAACGGGTGACGTGGGCGGCCAACGCTTGCGCCCGCTTCCCTGAAAACCCTTTGGCCAACACCTGGTAGTCTCGTGCCAACAGCCAACGCAGGTTTTGGTCGGTACCCGAGCCGCCATTGAGGCGATAAAGGGTGCGTTTTCGTTGGGCGAGGTCTAAGTCAAATGAACTTTCCACCGCCAAGACGGCGGCTTGGAGACAGTGCATGGTCAGATAGTTGCCGGGAAAGAGGTCAGACCACAAGGTTTCCTGGTAGTTGATGGTACTCACTCGGGCTAATTGCCGGCCGGTGACGTTTTTTTGCCGCTGAAATGCCCTTTGTGGCTCTCTTCCGCCTGTTTGCCGCAGGGTAAGCCGGATAAATCGAAGTCCAGCAGGAGAAAACCGCGCCAGTCATGCTGTCGAGTCCGACTGCAACGGTCGCTGATTTGCCGCACCGCAGCGACCAATTGCTGGAGATTCATTTGAGTTAGCTCATCCAAGGCCATCGCCAGGGTCGATTGCTCGGCAAAGCGACCAATTCGTTTGACTTGGGCCAGGGTGCGCTCCGGGCGCAGTTTTGTGTTGACCACCGAAATGTACTCACAATCGGTCAATATGCTCCATACCACCTGTTCGAGCTTATCAGCCAACGTAAAATCTCCTTTGGTGGCGGCTGATGTCACGGATTGTAAAGGTTTGAACACATTTTGGGCCTCATAGGAGGCCATTAACACCGCCACCGGCGCAAATTGCGTGTTGGTTAGGGCGGCTGTGGTGCCGAATTGAAGACTCATGAGCACATCCTCCTTGTCATCTAAGTCAAATGAACTTTTCGGAGGATCGTCCCACAAAGACTCAATTTGGCCGAATCAGTGCCCAAAATCATCCATAAATGGCTATCAATTCTCTGAAATAGCCTCCAATCGAATAGAAACGCCTTCTGTTTGAACGTTTTCGTTCAAAAATAAGGTGGCAAACTACTGCTTACTGAAAACCGGCGTGATATTTATAATTGTCTATATATCTCTAATGAAACAGTCTTGACAGACGATGGGGGAGAGGTTAGAGTAGGGGGCAACAGTAAGAGTGAGAGTAAAAGTAAGAGGTTGATCACTCTTACTCTCAACTCACAAAGAAGGAGTGTTTCTTAATGGCTGAACCTGTTGTTGTCACCGATGATAATTTCCAGCAAGAGGTCTTGAGTTCAGACGTTCCGGTGCTGGTAGACTTTTGGGCGGAGTGGTGCGGGCCTTGCCGCATGATTGCCCCTTCGGTCAAGCAAATCGCCAGCGAATACAGCGGCGCGTTGAAGGTAGGCAAGTTAGACACGGACGAAAACCCGGCTATAGCTATGCGTTACGGCGTGATGTCCATTCCAACGCTGATGCTCTTCAAGGGGGGCAAGGTCGTTACGCGCATGACCGGCGTTCAACCCAAAGACCGCATTGTAGCCCAAATCATACCCCACGTTGGGCAGAATTAGATCCTCACCGCGGAGACGCAGAGGACGCTGAGAGAATCCGGAGGTTGAAAGTTGAAAGTTGAAAGTTCAGAAACCCTTTAACTTTCAACCTTCAACCCTTAACCATCCTCCCGCGCTCTCGGCGTCTCCGCGGTGAAAGCGTTTCGGCCATGCTGGAAGTCGCCCTGATGGTCGAGGGCCAGAACGGGTTGAATTGGCCGCGCTGGCAGCGGATCACCAGGGCGGCCGAAGAGCTGGGCTTTGCGGGGCTGTACCGTTCTGACCACTACACCAACGCCAATCGCCCGGACAAAGATTCGCTGGAGCTGTGGGTGTCGTTGACCTGGCTCGCCAGCCACACCACGCGCCTCCAGTTTGGTCCCCTGGTCTCCCCGGTTTCTTTTCGCCACCCCACCCTGACGGCGCGGATGGCGGCGGCCGTAGATGACCTGTCGGGCGGCCGTCTCGTCCTGGGTCTGGGGGCGGGCTGGCAGCAGCGGGAACACACGAACTATGGCTGGGAGTTGCTAGACGTACCCGGCCGGATGAATCGCTTCCAGGAAGGGCTGGAAGTGATCAGTCGTCTGCTGAGTAGCGACCAGCCGGTGACTTTTCAGGGAGATTACTACCGGCTGCGCGAGGCCATCTTGCTGCCTCGTCCCCAACGGCCGGGCGGCCCGCCGATTCTCATTGGCGGCAACGGCCGCCGGCGCACCCTACCCCTGGTGGCTCGTTACGCCCAGGAATGGAACGGCGTCTTTGTGACGGCCGGCGATTTTGCTGACCTGAAGCGTGAACTGGATACCTTGCTGCTGGCTCACGGCCGCCAGCCGGGTGACGTACGCCGCTCGCTGATGACGGGCACGGTGTTCGGCCGCGACCAGGCGGAATTGGAACGTAAAGTAGCCGCTACCGGCCGCACAGCAGGTGAACTGCGCCAGCGCGGCCTGATTGTGGGTGTGGGGACGGAGATTCGGGAGCAGTTAGACCGATTGACGGCGGCCGGCGTGCAGCGGGTCATGCTGCAATGGCTCGACCTGGATGATTTGGCCGGGCTGGAAGCTTTGGCTGGCGTGGTAATGGGTAATTGGTAATTGGTTATTGGCATTCGCCACTTACCAATTACCAATCACCCATTACCGATCTCAGTACTCCTTCACCACCTCTAACTCCTGCGCCAAGACCTCACCCAGTCGCTTAATGCCGATCTCGATTTGCTCCGGTTGGGCGTTGGAGAAATTGAGCCGGAACGTATTATGGCCGCCGTCGCCGGGGTAGAAGGCTGTGCCTGGCACGAAGGCCACCTTGTTTTCGATAGCCTTTTCCAGCAGATGGGTGGTATCTAACTCCTCCGGCAGCGTCACCCACAGGAAGAGGCCCCCCTGCGGCCGGGTCCAGCGCACGCCCGGTGGGAAGTAGCGGGCCATCGCCTCTAGCATGACGTCGCGCCGCTCGCCATAAACCTCCCGAATGTGGCGGACGTGTTGATCCAGGAAGCCATTCTTTGCCACTTCGTAGGCCACCATCTGGACAAACGTGCCCGTGTGCAAATCCATCCCCTGTTTAGCCATCACACAGAGTTTGATCACGTCGGCCGGGGCCACAATCCAACCTAGCCGCAGACCAGGGGCCAGGGTCTTGGAAAAGGTACTCAGGTAAATCACGTTGCCGCGAAAGAAGCCGTGACCGTTGGTGGAGGGCTTGGCCCGGCCGTTCAGCTTGTCGGCGTCCAGCACCACCAGCGGCGGCAAGTGTTCCCCTTCATAGCGCAGTTCACCATAAGGGTCATCTTCGATAATGGGGATGCCATAGCGGTCGGCCATGCTGATCAACGTGCGGCGGCGGCGGAGGGAAAGGGTCACACCGCCGGGGTTCTGGAAGTTGGGCAGGATATACATGAATTTGGGGCCGCCGCAGAGGGCTTCTTCCAGCAGGTCAGTTTGCAGACCGTCGTCGTCAATCGGCACGGTGGCAAACTCGGCCTGGTACGATTGCCAGGCTTGCAGGGCGCCGACGTAGGTCGGCCGCTCGGTCAAAATCAGGTCACCCGGATTCAACAATATCTTGCCAATCAAATCCAGGGCTTGCTGGGAGCCGCTGGTAATCAGCACGTTGTCCGGCGTAGCCTCGATGCCATAGCGGGCCATCTTCTGCACAATGAACTCCCGCAAGGGGCGGTAGCCTTCGGTGGTGCTATATTGCAGGGCCCGCGCGCTGTGTTGGGCTAGAACGCGCCGCGTGGCTTCCTCAAACTCGGCGACAGGGAAAACTTCGGGGGCTGGTAGGCCGCCAGCGAAGGAAATGATGTCCGGCCGTTCGGTCAACTTCAACAACTCACGAATGATCGAACTGCCGATGGTATGGGTACGTTGGGCGTAGCGTCTTTGCCAGGGGGTGGTCATAGGGCGGGTCTCCTTATCATTCAATGTAAAGATTCAAGAGCCAGGCATAACGTCAAACGTGATGCATGAAACGTGAATCGTGAAGTGTGGCGCACCTCAATAATCTCAGTATGGCAGAAACTGGCTGCGAACTCTAGTGATAAAGGGCAGGCAAACCGGGTGAGGAATGTCACCCATTCCTGCGAGGATGGGTGATCTCTCCGTAGAAACCGTTACAGGCGGTGGCGCTTTTGCTGAGGCTGTGCGCTCTGTTGCCAAAGCCATTAAACACAGTATAATCTCCCTTATCCACCCCAGACGTTGTGGCCCGGCCCTGGGGGTAGGTTTTGTGGGCATTGGTAACTGTTCACCGCAGAGTACGCAGAGTTTCCACTTGATTATTCTCGGCGGCCTTCGCGTCTCAGCGGTGAAGCTGATTAGATACGGACGTTGAAGTTTCTTGCATGAGTAACCTGGCTGGCAACAAAGAGGGAAGTGGGGCTGATCTTTCCAGTCACCCCATGAGTTTTTTACTTTCAGAGGATTTTGGCGCAGGCATCCCCCGAGCGGACGACATCGTTGAGGGTCGGGTGGTTGAGCATCGCAATAATCAAATTGTCATTGACATCGGGGCGAAGTCGGAGGGAATTATTACCGGCCGTGAAGTAGAGATCATGGACGGCCCTACCCGCCAGGCTCTAGCCGTTGGCAATCAAGTGCTGGTCTACGTGATTGACCCCGAAGACAGAAATGGCAACATCATCCTCTCCTACGTTAAGGCGGTCGAGGAACAGGATTGGCGAACGGCCCGCAAGCTGTTTGAGACCCAGGAGGTCCACGTCACCAAAGTTATAGGCTACAACAAAGGTGGACTCCTCATCAAGATCGGCCAGATTCGCGGCTTCATCCCCACCTCGCAACTCAGCCCCAGCCGTCACCTGAATCCCAACGAATTTAACGAAGAGCAATTACGCAAAATGGCGGGTGAGAAGATTTTCACCAAAGTCATCGAGGTAGACCGCGAACGCAACCGGCTCATCCTGTCAGAACGGGCGGCTACCAAAGAGATGCGCGAAGCGCAGCGCGCTCACCTGATGGAGAATCTGAAGGAAGGGGACGTGCGGGACGGCCGGGTGGTCAACCTGGCCGACTTCGGCGCGTTTATTGACATTGGAGGCATCGAAGGGCTGGTTCACCTGTCTGAATTGAGTTGGAAGCGGATTAACAAACCGGCCGAACGGTTGCAGCTAGGGGACAAGGTGAAGGTCTACGTTCTGGGCGTTGACCGCGAACGCCAGCGAGTGGCCCTAAGCCTGAAGCGGCTGGAAACAGACCCCTGGAGCGAAATCGAGCAGCATTACCAGGTTGGTCAACTCGTCGAAGCATCCATCACCAAGTTGACCAAATACGGCGCGTTTGCCTCGCTGAATGATGAGTATGCGCTGGAAGGACTGATTCACATCTCCGAGTTGGCTGGGGCCCACGTCA
>JBFMFT010000340.1:0-5919 GCA_040751925.1 Chloroflexota bacterium | reverse complement strand
GGATTTATCGGTGGAGCCGGCCGCCTTCCGTGAGCAGATGGCTTACCTGGCGGCCAATGGCTACACCACCATTGACCTGTATGACCTGTCGCTGGCGATCACCGGCAAGCAAACGCTCCCGCCCCGGCCGGTCATCCTCACCTTTGACGACGGCTACCGCGACGCCTATGAGAACGCCTTCCCCATCCTGAAGGAGTTCGGTCTGGAGGGAACCTTCTTTATCGCCACCGATTTCATTGACCGGGGCCACCCGGCCTACCTGACCTGGCCGATGGTGGAGGAGATGGCGGCCGCCGGAATGAGGATGGAGCCTCATTCTAAGACGCACGTGGACTTGTATGGCAAGGAGCATGATCTGGTGGTTTACCAGGTCTTGGGGTCGCTGCAAACGGTGGAGGCCCACGTGGGTTACCGGCCGCGCTACTTCGCCTACCCCGGCGGCACTTACGATGACCAGACGATTGAGGTCTTGCAGGCGTTGGACTTTTGGGGGGCGGTGGTGACGGCCGGGGGCAAGTGGCACGGCTTTAACGACCGCTACGAGTGGACGCGCCTGCGTATCCGCCACACAACCACCCTGCCTGTGTTTATGGCCCTGGTCGAAGGGCAGGAGTAGGGAATACCCGATGGACACCCTCACCCCCTACCCCCTCTCCCTACCAGGGAGAGGGGAGCGTTCGTCCCTTCGCTCTCTGAGGGAGAGGGTGAGGGTGGGAGTAGCTGAGTAAATATGAGCAATCAGGAAAACCTGCGGACCACCACCAGAGAGGGGGCTAATGAGTTGTTAGGCCAACTGACTCCGGCCGCCCGTGAAGCTCTCCTCATCAAATGTTGGATGTCGCACGACGCCCGCTGGTTTATGGCGGTGGCGAATGAGTATGGGTTGGCGGTCGCCAATCGTCTCAACCAAACGGCCGCCCACGAGATTGGTAAGGTGGAAGCCTATCGAGTTATGCGCGCTGTGGGCCGGCCGCCGGTCGAGAGCCTGGACGACTATCTGTTGGCCCAGGAGCTTTTCATTGGCCTGCTGGGACCTGACCTGCTGGATTATCGGGTGGTGAAGGTCAGCGACGACACCCTGCAAATCCAGGTGCAGCGCTGCTTTGCCCACGAAAACGCTGTCCGCGCCGGCATCCAGGCTGACTATGAGTGCGGGGTCTTTGCTCGCGTCACGGGGTGGCTGGCGGCCGTCGGCCTGGCCTACGAGCTAAACCCATCTCTGGGCAAATGCTCCAAATGCCAGGGGCAGGTGTGCGCTTACACGATCACCATCAGTCATTAAACAGCTTGTTCAACCCCTTCTGCTATCATAATCCAGGCGAAAGCCCTAACCACCCCCCCACGTTAAATTCGGCAAGCTGTAGGGGCGAGGCAACGCGGTGCTTGTCCGTCTCTCTGAGCGGCATCCTCTCCGCGTTGCCTCGCCCTTACTGAATCTAACAACGTCAAGGTAGTTACGGTTGGGATGCAGGAAGGGTCAGAACGGGCTATAATTTGGAACAGAGGTTCCGAATCAACGGTGACGTTACTTTGCCAAACGGCAGATATGGAGCGAGAAGATGTCTCATTTGACTGTTGCTGATTTGACTTTAGAGCAGTTCAGAACTCTTATACGGGAAACCGTTACGCAAACACTGTTAGAAATGTTTGGTGACCCCGACGAGGGCTTAGAATTGCGTGATGACTTCAGAGCGAAACTCCAACAATCCCTGGCCATGACACAAACGGGTGGCAAAACGATACCGGCCGCCGAAGTAGCAGCCAAATTAGGGCTGACCTGGTAAGATGTACGTTGTTCACTTTGTGAGTCACCGGCGAGAAGTGTACGAAACAAGATAGTAACGGTGAGACACTGTTAGAGGCGCGGGGTGGCTGAAGGGCAATCGCATGAGCAACCTGGCCCAAGATACTGATTTCAAGATTGAACGGCTGCCCAAAGAGTTGCAAGGGACATTCCGCGAGCTTTACGCAAACACCAACGGTCAATCGGCCGCCACTTACCTGCGCCCGGATGAGATCTATCTTGGTGAGGCCAGAGAGTTATTGCCTCAGATTGCCCCCAATAGCATTGCCTTGAGCGTTTGGTCGCCCCCTTACTTCGTGGGCAAAGAGTACGAGGCGCACCTCACGTTTGAGGAGTGGCAGCAGCTATTGGCAACGGTTGTCCACCGGCACTTTCCCATCATGCAGCCAGGGGGCTTCCTGGTCATCAACATTGCTGACATCTTGGTTTTCAAGGATCCGGCGATGCCCCGCGTGCAGGCGGAAGCGGTGAACCGGAAACGCTCGCCCATCACCAAAGAAGACGTCTTAAAGGCGGCGGCCGAGCATCCTGATTACAATCGCTATCAATTGGCCGGGCTATTGGGGTGCAGCGAGCAAACCATAGACCGCCGGCTGCACGGCAACAACATTCGCGGAGGGAAATATGAGCCCCAGACCCGTGTCAAAATTGTCGGTGGCCTGGTTGAAGAATGGGCCTTGAAGGCTGGCTTTTATCCTTATGATCGCCGCGTTTGGGTCAAGGATGCCGCCTGGGAGAATTCACGCTGGGCCAGCCTCTCCTATCGTTCTGTAGACGAGTTCGCATACCTGTATTTCTTCTGGAAGCCCGGCATTACCAAGTTTGACCGGAATAGACTCTCGCCGGACGATTGGAAAAACTGGGGATCGCGGGGTGTATGGTATTTTCCTTCTGTTCGGGCCAACGATGATCACGGCGCCAAATTTCCGGTGGAATTGCCCCAGAGGGTGATTCGTCTGCTCACCGAGCCGGGTGATACGGTCTTGGATTGCTTTATGGGGAGTGGCACAACGGCCGTCGCCGCCGTTCGAGAGGGCCGCCGGTACATCGGTATAGACCTACTAGAGAAGTACGTCACTCTGGCCCGCAAGCGAGTATTGTTAGAGAGCACGGCCGAAAAGCAATTATGCTTACCCCTTGAGCTCCATTGGGAATTGCAGAAGTGGCGCTGAAAGGTAGGGTAGCCCTGGTGACCGGCGCGGCCGTGCGGATCGGCCGGGCCATCACCCTGGCTCTGGCCGGGGCCGGCTGCCACGTCTTCATTCACTACGGCCGCTCGCACACGGCCGCCCAACAGACCCAGGCCGAAGCGGAGGCTCTGGGGGTGGAGACGGCCATCCACCCGGCCGACCTGACCGACGCGGCGGCCGTCCAGGGTGTCGTGGAGGCGGCCGTCCAGCGTTTCGGCCGGGTGGACATCCTCATCAACAACGCCGCCCTTTTTTTACCGGGCGACCTGGCGACTACAACGCTGGATGACTGGCAGGCCCAGTTCAAGGTGAACCTGCGCGCCCCCTTCTTGCTCTGCCAGGCTTTCGCCAGGCAGATTCCGCCGGACGGCTTTGGGCAAATCATCAACGTCACCGACGCCAGGGTATTCCGGCCGGCCGGCGACCACCTGGCTTACCGGCTGACCAAAGCCGCCCTACTTACCCTCACAGAGAGCCTGGCCCGCGACCTGGCCCCGCGCATTACGGTCAACGCCGTCGCCCTGGGCGCGATCTTGCCGCCTCCTGGTGAAGACGAGACGTTTCTGCAGAACCTGGCGGAGACCCGTATTCCCCTGCGGCGGCCGGGCAGCCTGGCGGCCGTTACCGCCAACGTCCTCCACCTGCTAGAGCAGGAGTTCTTGACAGGGGTGGTGGTGCGGGTGGATGGGGGGGAGTATTTATAATGCGTAATGCGTAATCCGTGACACCTATGCATTACGGATTACGCATTACTGATAAAACCTCATGGACAAAATCATCATCCAAGACCTGCTGGTGCGCGGCATCCTGGGTATTAACCCGGAGGAGCGGGTCAATAAGCAGGACATTCTGATCAACGTCACCATCTTTACTGACGTGCGCCGGGCGGCCGCTACGGACGACATCCGCCACACAGTCAATTACAAGAGCGTGACCAAGCGCATGATCGAACACGTGGAGGGGTCGGCCGACCTCCTGGCCGAAAAACTCACCTCAGACCTGGCCCGTCTAATCCTGACCGAATTTAACGTTGAGCGGGTCATTGTCCGCCTGGAGAAGCCCGGCGCGCTGCGCTTCGCTCGCTCCGTAGGCATCGAAATTGAGCGCACCCGCAACGAGTAATGAGCCATGAGTGATGAGTGATGAAGTACGAACGACTCATCACTCGTCACTCATCACTAATCATGAACCGCGTCGTCGTCGCCCTGGGGTCTAACGTCAACAAGGAGGAGAACCTACCGGCGGCCGTGCGCCTGTTGGCCCAACTGTGCCACCTGGTAGCTGTTTCGTCGGTGTATGAAACGGCCGCCGCCGGCCGCCCTGACCAGCCCACTTTCTTCAACGCGGCCGTGCTGGTGGAAACAGAACTGGACGCCGCCCACTTCAAGGCGGAGGTGTTGGACCAGGTGGAACGGCAATTGGGGCGGGAGCGGACGGCCGACAAGAACGCTCCCCGCACGATTGATGCCGACCTCATCCTCTTTAATGAGGAGGTGTTCGACCTGGGGACGCGCCATGTGCCTGACCCCGACCTGCTCCAATACCTGCACGTGGCTGTGCCGGTGGCCGAAGTGGCTCCAGATCTCCTTCACCCGGAGACGGGTGAATCCCTGGCCCACGTTGCCGGCCGTTTGCTGGCCGAAATAGCCCCAACCCACGACCCGGCCGCCCTTATTCGCCGCTATGACGACGTGAGACTAAAAACCCCGTAGGTCTTTTTAGACCTACGGGGTTTTCGTTGTTATAATGGTTGGGATGCCGAAGGTGGGAATCGAACCCACATGGGTTTCCCCACACGATTTTGAGTCGTGCGCGTCTGCCAGTTCCGCCACTTCGGCTGGTTGGGTGACTATGAGTATAAGGCAAGGCGGGTTTTCTGTCAACGAGGTATTAGGTGGCAAGTGGCAAGTGGCAAGTGGCAAGTCAGGTCTGCCACCTGCCACCTGCCACCTGCTACCTGCCACTTGCCCCCTGGCTTATGGATGAAGTTAAGCTCATTGAGCAGGCCCAAAAGGGCAACGTCGGCGCGTTTAATGCCCTGGTGCTGCGCTTCCAGGACGCCGTCTACAACGTCGCCTACCGCATTATGGGCGAACCGGACGCGGCGGCCGACGTGACCCAGGACACCTTTATCACGGCTTATCACTCCTTGCCTACCTTTCGCGGCGGCCATTTCAAGGCCTGGCTGCTGCGGATTGCCACCAACGCCTGCTACGACGAATTGCGCCGCCGCAAACGCCGGCCGCAATCCTCCCTCGACGAGTTGACGGAGGAATCGGAATCTTCGTTTCTCCTGAACGACCATACGGCCGGGCCAGAGGAGCTTCAACAACAGGCGGAACTCGTCCAGGCCATTGAACGCTGCCTGGGGCAATTGCCCGACGACCAGCGCGTGGCGGCCGTCTTGTGCGACGTGGAGGGTTATGACTACGAGGAAATAGCCCGTATCACCTCGGTTTCGATGGGTACGGTTAAGTCGCGCTTGAGCCGGGCCAGAGCCCGGCTGCGCGACTGCCTGCAAAAGCTAGGGGAACTCTTGCCGGCCGCTTATCGTCTTAATAGTGGAGAAGTAATTGGTAACTGGTAATTGGTAATTGGCAGTTACCAGTTACAGTTTACGAGGCGATGGATTTCTTACGCAACCTGACCCAATCGGCCGCTGAAAAGCGCCAGGTGATGCTGACCGCTTACCTGGATAATGCCCTCACACCCCAGGAGCGGCAGCAATTCGAGACCTGGCTGGCTGAAGACGCCGCTCTGCGGGCGGAGGTCGAACGCCAGCGGGCCGTCAAGGTCGCCCTCAGCCAGTTGCCGCGCCGGGTAGCTCCCCGCAACTTTGTCCTGGACCCCACGCTCTACGGCCGCCGCCGGCCGCAACCGGCCGCCCAACTTTATCCGGCCCTCCGCCTGGCGACGGCTCTCACT
>JBFMFT010000034.1:0-20316 GCA_040751925.1 Chloroflexota bacterium | reverse complement strand
ACGCTTCTTCCAGGAAACCGGGCCGCAGGCTTTCCGGTGTCTGCTCCTGGTCCCAGGGGCAGCCGCCGGGGGCGCGCAGGATAGCCACTGTTTCGGCCAGGGCCGCCAGCGTGCTGGCCCCCGCCAACGGAGGGACGAACAGGCTGGTCAGGTGGTCTACCTGGTTGGTACGATCCATCTCAAATAGCGGCATCCAGTCCACCGCTTCGTTCACCGTTCCGGCCGCCCGCACCAGGGCCACCCGGTGTTGCTCTGGGTAAGCAGCCATCAGAGATAACTTGACCTCGCTGGCTAACGGCCGGCTGTAGAGTTGCCCTAGCAAAAGGGGCCAGTCTGGGTTGACTGGTGGATGATTATAGCCGCCAATCTCAATAGCATCAAACAGCTGCAGACCGTCCAGGCCATCGAGTTGCAGGGCGGCCAGGGTGGGTTCGACGAAGCTGAGACCCGGCGCAATGGTTACAGGCAAGCCTTCGGCCTGGGCCTGGTGGACGATAGCCGTCACCGTCGCTTCGGCGATGAAGGGGTGGCCGGGTACGGCGTACACAACACCCTCCTCGCTGCGGCCCAATTGGAGAATCTCTTGGCTGATCTGCTGGTAGACTTGGCTGAAGTCGGTCGCCGTTTCGTACAGGTGGTCAAAGCTCACCTGGCGAACGTGGCTGGGGAGGTTGCCAACGGCCGGGTGGCGTTCGGTGCGGAGATAGACCACCTGAGCGGCCGATAGAAGCTCCCAGGCCTGCCGGGTCAGCAACCGGCCGTCGCCTGGGCCTAATCCGACAATCGTGATCCCCCCCGGCCGGGTCGTTGCCATGAAGCGTGAACGTGAAGTGTGAAACGTGAAACGTGAACAGCTGCCCACGTTTCACGTTTTACGTTTCACGCCACAAAAGAGAAACTCTTAACGTTTCGTATAAGTAGGAGCCTTGCGGGCGCGCTTGAGGCCGGGCTTTTTACGCTCCTTAATGCGGGCGTCGCGGGTCAGGTGGCCCTTGTTGCGTAAGACGTTGCGTAGGTTCTCGTCGTACTTGACCAGGGCGCGGGCCAGCCCCAGGCGTACCGCGCTGGTTTGGCCGGTGACGCCGCCTCCTTCGACCTGTACAGACACGTCCACTTTGCCGATGAGCGACGTATCCTCCAAGGGGCCGATCAACGTCTCGTAATCACCCAGACGCGGAAAGAACTCGCGCACGTCTTTGTCGTTGACTAGAAAAGACGCGCTGCTGGCGGCCGGGTAGATACGCACACGGGCAGACGACGTTTTGCGGCGGCCGATGCCTTCGTAGTATTGGCGAATGTCCTCCATAAAAAGTTACCTCGTCGGGGATGGGACTCTAGTCGCTCATCTCCAATGCAACTGGCTGCTGGGCCTGGTGGGGATGCTCTGGCCCGGCGTAAATCTTGAGTTTCCGGATCATCTGCCGGCCGAGCCGGTTCTTGGGAAGCATCCCGCGCACGGCCGCTTCAATCACCCGCGTCGGATGCTCCTGCAACTGCCGGCGGAGAACGATGGATGTCAGGCCGCCGGGATAGCCGGAGTGGTGGTAATAAAATTTCTGATCCATCCGCCGGCCGGTCACTTTGATCTTATCCGCGTTCACGACAATCACGTAATCGCCGGTGTCCATCGAGGGAGTGAAGGTAGGCTTGTGCTTGCCGCGCAGGATGGCCGCTATGCGGGTGGAGACGCGGCCGAGGGTTTGTCCATTGGCGTCCACCACGTACCATTGGCGTTCAATCTCGGTCGGTGTGGGGGTATAGGTCTTCATAGCAAACCTCTTTCGGGAGAAACCTGGTTACTAAGAAGAAACCAGGTTTCTAATACGTTACAGATAGTAAGAACAGTCCTTGTGGTGGAGCGGTCGTTCCGGCGCGGCGGCGATCACAGGCAACCAGCGCGGCGACAAAATCCTCTATACTCCATGCGCCTTCGCCCACCCGCTTGAGCGAGCCAACCAGGCTCCGCACCATGCGGTAGAGGAAGGCGTTTGCTTCGATCTCAAATACCAAATAATCCTGGCGGCGCTGCCACCCGGCCCGGAAAACCTCGCGGATGGTACTTTCGCCCTGGGGCGGCCGGCCGAAAGTGGCAAAGTCATGGCGGCCAACCAGGTAGCCGGCCGCTTCGTTCATTGGATCCAACGCGAGCGGCCGGCTGACGTGCCAGCTCCAGCGATGGTGAAACGGGCTGCGGAGCGGGGCATGGTAGAGGCGATACTCGTAGGCCCGCCGTCGCGCACTGAAGCGCGGGTGAAAGGTGGCCTCTGCTTCAACGACCTGCCGGATGAGCAAGTCGGCCGGCAGATTGGCGTTGAGTGCTTTTTGTAAGGTAGTCAGGTCGTGGCCCCAGTCCAGGTCAAAGGCGATGACTTGTCCCAGGGCGTGAACGCCTGTATCGGTGCGCCCGGCCGCGCTGACCGTGACGGGCTGGCCGGCCAGGCGGCCAAGAGCCAACTCCAATTGGCCCTGGATGGTACTCTGCTGGTCTTCGGCCGGGTCGTCTGTGGCCTGTCGCTGAAAACCTAGATAGGCTGTGCCATCGTAAGCCAGAAGAGCCCGATAGCGCAATCCGCCTACTCCTGCTCGACCAGCATGACGACGGCCATTTCAGCGTTATCGCCCGGCCGCTTGCCCAGTTTAACCAGTCGCGTGTAGCCACCCGGTCGCTCGGCGTAGCGGGGGGCCACATCCTCAAAGAGACGCTGCACAACGTCCACGTCTATCACCTGATCATCTTCGCCGGTGGCCGTGCCGAAGCGGGGCAGCCGGGCGGCGACCAGGCGGCGGGCGTGGACTTCGGCCGCTGGATTTTCGGCTTTATTGGCCAGGCCGCGTTTAGCCAGGGTGATCATTTTTTCGGCCGCCGGCCGTAGCACGCGGGCCTTTGCTTCCGTCGTCAAGACCTTTTCGTGACAAATCAATTCGGCGACCAGATTGCGGCGGAGGGCCTGGCGGTGAGACTTGTCGCGGCTCAACCGCCGGCCGAATACTTTATGTCGCATCTTGTAACCTCAATGGGGTTGAAGGTTGCAAGTTGCAGGTTGAAAGTTTCTAACCTGCAACCTGCAACCTGCAACCTTTAACCCACTATCTCCTGATCGTGCAAGTAGCCCTTGGCCCGCAGCTGCTTCTTCAGTTCATCCAGCGACTTCTCGCCAAAGTTGCGGATAGCCAGCATGGTTTCCTCCCCACGCTCTAGCATATCCAGCATTTCGCCAACTTTGGTGATGCCCGTTCGCTTGAGGGAGTTGAAGACGCGCACGCTCAGGTCTAACTGCTCAATAGGCGTGTCGTAGAGTTCGTTGGGAATGACCTCTTCGGCCCGCTCTTCTTCGATAGGGAACAGAGATTCTTCGCTGATGCCGGTGACCGGCCGCAACTGCTGAATCAGGCTGCCGGCCGCTTGGGCCAGAGCTTCTTCTGGGCCGATGGCCCCATCTGTCCAGATAGAGATAATCAGCCGGTCATAGTTAGAAGCCTGGCCGACGCGGGTCATTTCGACTTCGTAGCCGACGCGGGTGATGGGGCTGAAGATGGCGTCCACCGGCAATTCACCAATGGGCAGCCGGCCGCGATCTTCGGCCGGGGAGTAACCGCGCCCGGTTTCGGCCGTCATCTCCACCTCCAGGAAAGCATCGTCGGAATCTACGGTGAAGAGATAGAGATCGGGATTGATCAATTCAACCTCGGCCGGCAGAATCAAGTCGGCGGCAGTTACCGTACCAGCCCCGCGCACTTCCAGGCGCAGGCGGGCGGTATCCACCCCGTGCAGCTTCAAGCGCAGTTGTTTGACCTGCAAGATCAGCTGCATCATGTCCTCGCGGACAAAGGGAATGGCCGAGAACTCGTGTGACACGTCCGTGACCCGAATGGAGGTGACGGCCGCGCCGGGCAAGGATGACAGCAGCACACGCCGCAGAGCATTCCCCAAAGTCGTGCCGAAGCCTCGCTCCAGGGGGCTGATCACAAAGCGGCCGTACTTGCGCGACATGGCTGTACTTTCAATCTTGGGTAGGACGAGGTTGTTGATAGCCAAAGTTTTATCCTCTCAGGGGCCAGCGCGCTCCTAACGGCGCGCTGGACACCGTCAACGCGAGTAATACTCGACGATGAGTTGCTCATTCAAGGAAACGTCTATGTCTTCGCGTGTGGGTAGATGGAGGACTTTAGCCGACAGGTTCCTTGTGTCCAGGGCCAGCCAACGGGGCACGCGGCGATCATCCAGGTCTTGGCGTAGGGCCTTGAAATAGGTTCGCCGTTGGCTTTGCGGCCGCACAGCCACCTCGTCGCCCGTATCTACCAGGGCCGAGGGAACGTTGGTCTTGCGGCCATTGACGGTTACGTGTCCGTGCTGCACAAGCTGGCGGGCCTGGGCGCGTGATTCGGCAAGGCCCAGGCGATATAACACGTTATCCAGCCGGGTCTCCAGAAGAACTAGCAAGTTCGTGCCGGTCAGGCCGGAGCGCCGTTCGGCTTTGCTGAAGTACCGGCTAAACTGCCGCTCAAAGACACCGTAAATGCGGCGCGCCTTTTGCTTTTCGCGCAGTTGCAGCAGATAGTCAGAGGCGCGGCCCTTGCGGTATTGGGTGTCGCGGCCGTGCTGCCCCGGTGGGTAGGAGCGGTGATCTATGGCGCACTTAGGGGTCATGCAACGCGACCCCTTCAGAAAGAGCTTTTCGCCTTCGCGGCGACAAAGCCGGCAAACTGGGCCAGTGTAACGAGCCAACTTCTATCTCCTTTAACGTTGAGAAACTCGGCCTCGTTCGACAGGAAACCGAGTTTCTAAGTCTGACTATTGGGAGAGGTTTACAGGTGTGGCAACCCTTCTTCCCTCTCCTGGTCATTGATAACTGGTCATTGATAATTACCAGTTACCAATGACTACACACGACGTTTCTTAGGTGGCCGGCAGCCATTGTGCGGCACAGGCGTCACGTCGAGGATAGAGCGTACTTTGATGCCTGACGATTGCAGGGCGCGAATGGCCGCTTCACGGCCGGGGCCGGGGCCATTCACGATCACGTCCACTTCCTGAACACCGCTTTCTTGAGCCGTTTTGGCCGCATTCTGGCTGGCCATCCGCGCGGCGTAAGGCGTGCTTTTGCGGGATCCCTTGAAATTAGAATTGCCCGCGCTCGACCAGGACAGAGTGTTGCCCTGCATATCGGTAATGGTCACGATGGTATTGTTGAAGGAGGCGTGGATATGGGCCTGCCCTTCGGCCACCATCCGCCGCGCCTTCTTCCGGGTAGTCGTTGTCTGGCGTCTACGTCCCATGAATTCTCCTTAATGACAGTCCAAGTAATTGGTAATTGGTAACTGGTAATTACCAGTTACCAATTGCCAATTAACCCTTCTTCGCGCCACGACGACGGCCGCGCCCCGCGACAGTCTTCTTGGGGCCTTTCCGCGTGCGGGCGTTGGTGCGCGTCCGTTGCCCACGAGTCGGCAAATGGCGGCGATGGCGCAGACCCCGGTAGCAGCCGATTTCGGTTAGCCGTTTGATGTTCATGGCTACCTGCCGGCGCAAGTCACCTTCAACCATGTAGTCCTGGTCAATGGCCTGACGCAGCCGCGAGACTTCCATTTCTGACAAGTCCTTCACCCGCTTGTCCGGGCTGATGCCGGCCGCCGCCAGGATGTTCTGGCTGGAATGGCGGCCGATGCCATAGATGTACGTCAGGCTCACTTCTACCCGTTTGTCGCGGGGTATATCAACACCAGCAATACGAGCCATAAAACTCTCCTGATTTTGGATTTTGGATTTTGGATTCTGGATACTCCGTTATCCAAAAATCATCCCTGCCTCTGTTTGTGATTTGGATTAACACAGATCACACGGACGATGCCCTGGCGGCGAATAATTTTGCACTTGGGGCAACGGCGCTTCACCGACGCTGTTACTTTCATAGTTGTTCAACACTCCGCGTTCAGTGATACTGAACACTGTTCACAGTAAGGTCAATATCTCCGGCCCATCTTCGGTGACGGCTACCGTGTGTTCGAAATGGGCCGTAAGTTTGCCATCTTTTGCCACAACTGTCCACTGATCGGGCATAACCACGACGTCGGCCGCTCCTTGCAGCACCATCGGCTCAATCGCCAGGGTCAGGCCCGGTTTCAGCTTCATGCCGTGTTTAGGCTTGCCGTAATTCGGTACGTGCGGTTCTTCGTGCATGGTGCGGCCGACGCCATGCCCGCCGTAACCCTGAACCACGTTGTAGCCTTGCCGCTCGACGTAATCCTGGATGGCCGCCGAGATGTCGCCAACCCGATTGCCGACGGTCGCCTGCTCAATCCCCACGTACAAAGACTGTTCGGTGATTTGCAGCAGGCGGGTAGCCTCCTCGCTGATCTTGCCAATGCCCACGCTGAAGGCCGAATCGCCAATGTAGCCCTTGTAATAACTACCGCAATCCACGCTCAGGATGTCCCCTTCGCGCAGGCGGCGGTGGCTGGGAATGCCATGCACCAGTTCTTCATTGACGCAGACGGTAATGCTGGCCGGAAAGGGCGGCGCACCATTGTTAAAGTGGTACCCCTTGAAAACCGGCGTCGCGTTGTGCTTGGCCAGTAGCCGATTAGCCAGATTATTTAGTTCAAGAGTGGTCACACCCGGCCGGGCCGCCTCACGCAACTCGGCCAGGATTTGAGCGTTGATACGGCCGGCCTGTCGCATGATGGCTAACTCCATCTTCGACTTGATGACCACCATGCTGGCCTTCCGGCGCAACGAAATACCACTCATAGGCTTTCAATGAACAATGAACAATGAACAATGAACAATGAAGGTTGTTCATTGTTTGTTGTTCATTTAATGAATCCTTCGTAGTGACGCATGAGCAACTGCGCTTCCAGTTGGCGCATGGTGTCAATGACCACGCCGACGACGATGATCAGACCGGAGCCACTAACCACCAGAACGCTCTGCTCGATGCCGCTAATGTTCAGCAGCACGCCGAGAAGCTGCATGATCCCCGGCAGCACCGCCACGATGCCCAGGAAGAGGGCCCCGGCGAGAGTAATCCGCCGCACCACTTTGGTAATGTATTCGTCGGTCTTCTGCCCCGGCCGGATGCCCGGAATGAAGCCGCCCTGTCGCTGTAACGTATCCGGTAGCTTCTGCTGCTTCACCATGACGTCGGTATAGAAGAAGGTGAAGCCAACGACCAATAGGAAGTAGAAGAACCAATAGGGAAAGCCGTTGGCGTTGCCAAATTGGTCATTCACCCAACCGGCGAGGCGATCCAGGAAGCCCTCGTTGCCAGTAATAAAGAACTGGGCCACCAAGGCCGGGAAGGTCAGGATGGATTGGGCAAAGATGATCGGGATCATGCCGGCCGTATTCACCCGCAACGGCACGTGGGTGCTCTGACCCTGGTAGACCTTGCGGCCGCGCACCCGCCGGCCATACTGTACCGGAATCCGTCGCTGCCCTTCCTGGACAACTACGATGACCAACACCGTCACCACCGTCAACACCACGAAGGACAAGACAGTGAAGATTTGCGCTGTCGTATCCGGCAGGGCAAACAGGCGGGCCAGGTTGCCCGGAATACCCGACACAATGCCGCCAAAGATGATCAAGGAAACACCCTGCCCAATACCCTGTTCGGTAATCAATTCACCCAGCCACATGGCGAACATGGTACCGCCGGTCATGGCGATCAGGGTGACGATAGTCGGCAGAATATCGGTTGCCCCCAGGCCAAAGTGGGGCATGATCGCTTCCAGGCCGCCGATGCTGAAGCCAATCAGGCGAATCTGGCCGATGGCCTGCACAATCGCCAGGGGAATGGTCAGGTAGTAGGTGATCTTGTTGATCCGGTTGCGGCCGGATTCCCCTTCGGATTGTAGTTCTTCCAAATAGGGAATGATGGGCGTCAACAACTGGATGATAATGGAAGCGGTGATGTAGGGGTAAACGCCCATGGCCATCACCGAGAAGCTGCTGACCGCCCCGCCAGAGAGCAAGTCCAGGAAGTCAATCAGCCGGTTGCCGGTGGCCTGCTGGGTAAAGAGCAGCCAGTTTTGCAGGTCTACACCAGGCACCGGGATATTAGCGACCAGGCGGTAGATGACCAGCATCCCAACGGTGAATAGGATGCGCCGACGCAGGTCGGGCAGGGCGAAGGCGTTGCGGACAGACTCTATCATAAGTGTCTCCTAAATGATGAATGATGAATGGCAGATGGGTTCTTTAGTTCATCATTCTGCATTCTCTTAGAGCGGGATAACCTCAGCCTTGCCTCCGGCCGCTTCAATTTTACTTCTGGCCGCCGCCGAAAAGCGATGCGCCTTCACGACCAGGGGGACGTTTAGTTCGCCATCGCCCAGGATTACCACCGGGTCAGAGGGTTTCTTGAGCAAACCGACTGTCCACAACACGTCGGGGTCAATTTCCATGCCTGGGTTGAAATCGGCCAGGCTCATCAGGTTGACCGGCCGGTATTCAATCTTGTTGACGTTGGTAAAGCCGCGCTTGAAGGGCAGCCGGCGCACCAGGGGGAGCTGACCGCCCTCGAAATAACCACCCTTGTTCGGGCCAGAGCGGGCCTTTTGGCCCTTCGTGCCGCGCCCGGCCGTCTTGCCTTGCCCGGCGGCGATACCTCGACCTACTCGCTTGCGCTTGTGCTTAGAGCCAGGATTGGGACGCAGATCGTTTAGTTTCATCAGATAATACCTCTTCAGACCCCGTAGGTTTCCGAAACCTACGGGGTTTGGCCGTTAAACCTCTTCCACCTTAATCAAGTGACTGACCTTGTGAATCATGCCGCGCACGGCCGGGCTATCCTCCTGCAGCACACTCTGGTTCAAGCGACGCAGCCCCAGGGCCTTGACAGTGGCCTTCTGGCTTTTATCGTAGCCAATCACACTTTTGACGTAAGTAATCCGTAGCTTAGTCATTTTGCCGGCTCCAGTAGGGGGCAATTTCGCCCACTTCCTTGTGGCGGTCGGCCGCTTCCTGCGGCAGCGACTTCAACTGGCGCAGGCCATCCATCGTCGCCTGGATGACGTTGAGGACGTTGGAGCTACCCAGCGATTTGGATAGGATGTCCTTATAGCCGGCCGCTTCGATGACCGCCCGCACCCCGCCGCCAGCGATAACCCCCGTGCCGGGGGAGGCCGGCTTGAGCAGCACCTTCGCCCCGCCATGCGCCCCAATGACCGTGTGGGGAATGGTGTTACCCACCATAGATACGGAAGTCATGGATTTGCGGGCGGCTTCCAATGCTTTGCGAATGGCGTCTGGCACGGAGCGGGCTTTGCCCATGCCAAAGCCAACTGTACCCTTGTTGTCGCCAACGACGACAGACACGCGGAAGGCAAAGCGACGGCCGCCCTTGATGACCTTAGCCACCCGCGTAATGTCAATGATCCGCTCATCGAATTCCGAGCGTTCTTGTTCGCGTTCACGAAACGGTTGACGTCTCTGACCCATGCTGTTCTCCTAAGTAATCGTCCATAAATAAGTTCGGTGGCGCGGTCGGGAGACCGGCCACAGCAAAACGGGAAGTTAATTACGGACAATCACTAAGTAGGACAAGCCCCCGGCTTGTCCAGACAAGCCAGCGGCTTGTCCTACTAAAATTGCAGTCCGCCCTCGCGCGCGCCGTCAGCCAGGGCCTTGACCCGGCCGTGATAAAGATAGCCACCTCGGTCAAAAACGACCTGAGTGACGCCGGCCGCCTGCGCTCGCTGGGCCACCGCCTTGCCCACCAGGGTTGCCTGATCCTTCTTTGTCTTGCCAGCCATTGCCGCCACCAATTCTCGATCCAGAGTGGAGGCGGAGGCCAGGGTGTGGCCACTCACATCGTCAATGACCTGGGCGTAGATATGTTCCAGGCTGCGGAAAACGTTGAGGCGCGGCCGTCCGGCCGTGCCAGCTAGATTGCGGCGAATGCGACGATGGCGTCGCGCCCGCGCTTCTTCTCGACTTCTTGCCATACGATACCTGTTACGCTGCACTGCCGAGGCGCAGAGAACGCTGAGAAAACCATTAGTAAACTCCGCGCTTCCGGCGTCCCGGCGGTGAAACTAGATATTATACCTTACCTGTCTTGCCAGCCTTGCGGCGCACGACCTCATGGGCGTAACGGATGCCCTTGCCTTTGTAGGGTTCCGGCGGGCGCACCTTGCGAATCTGGGCGGCCGCTTCACCAACGACCTGCTTATCAATACCAGCAATCACAATCGTCCTGTTTTTGTTCTCCACGGCGAACTGGACGTTGGCCGGCGGCTCGATTCTGACGGGATGGGAATAGCCGGCGTACAAGACCAGAGTCTTGCCATCCATCTCCGCCCGGTAGCCAACTCCCTCGATTTCCAGGTTCTTGCTAAACCCTTTGTGGACGCCAGTCACCATGTTGTTCAACAGGGCGCGGGTTAGTCCATGTAGGGCGCGCTGCTGGCGGGTCTCGGCCGTGCGGCGAACAACCACCGCGCCATCCTGCAATTCGATCTGGATGTCTGGGTGGAACGTCTCGCTGAGAGTACCTTTAGCCCCACTCACCGAGACGGTCGAGCCATCAATGGCGACCTTGACGTTTTTCGGTACGGCTATGGGCATTCGACCAATGCGTGACATAGCAAACCTCCATCAGTAGTAATTGGTAACGGGTAATCACCAGTTACCAACTACCAAACTCGACAAAGCACCTCACCACCCACGCCGAGTCGGCGGGCTTTCTGGTCGGTCATAACACCCTGGGAGGTGGTGAGGACGGCAATGCCCATCCCGCTTAGGACCCAGGGGATGCTTTTCTTATCCACGTAGACACGCCGGCCGGGGCGGCTAACTCGCTCCAGACCTGTGATCAGTGAACGGCGGTGACGGCGGTCGCCCACGTACTTGAGCTTAATGCGTAACACCGCCTGCGGCCGTTCAGGGATGACCTGGTAATCCTCAATGTAGCCCTCCGCCTTGAGAACCACCAACATCGCTTCCTTGATGGTCGAGTGAGGCAGGGCGACGGCCGTTTGCTTCCGCTCGGTAGCGTTGCGGATGCGCGTCAACATATCAGCAATGGGATCGGTCATGGACATAGTGTAACCTCAATGGACAATGAACAATGGACAATGAACAATTGTCTCACTGTTCATTGTTCATTGTTCATTTCTTCACTACCAACTCGACTTGACCACACCAGGGAGGTTGCCCTGGAGGGCTTGTTCGCGGAAGCAGATGCGGCACAGGCCAAAACGACGAATATAGCCGCGTGAACGGCCGCATACCTTACCAGAACGGGGGTCTACCCATTGGCAGCGATTCCGCACGCGATTCTTGTACTTGCGGTGCATCTCTCGATTCACCATTGACTTCTTTGCCATGCGTTCTCCAAAGAAACTCGGTTTCTTCCAAAAACCGAGTTTCTAACTTTTCCGAAAGGGCATCCCCAACAGGGATAGCAGACGGCGACCTTCTTCGTCGGTGCCGGCCGTTGTGACAATCGTGATCTCCATCCCGCGCAGCTTATCAATCTTATCGTAGCGGACTTCGGGGAAAATCAGCTGTTCGCGCAGGCCCAGGGTGTAATTGCCCCGGCCGTCAAAAGCGTCTGGCGAGATGCCCTGGAAGTCACGTGTGCGGGGAAGGGCCACGTGAATCAGGCGGGTCAGGAATTGCCACATCCGGTCGCCGCGCAAAGTGACTTTGAGGCCAATTGAGCGGCCTTCGCGCAGCTTGAAGGTGGCAATAGATTTCTTGGCCTTTGTCACCACCGGCTTCTGGCCGGTAATGAGCTGAATATCCTCGGTGGCAAACTCAATGGCTTTGGCGTTCTCCAACGCCTCACCCAGCCCAATGTTGACCACGACCTTCTCCAGGCGCGGGGCTTGCATGATGCTCTGGTAACGGAACTCTTTGATCAGGGCCGGCACAATTTCTTCTTTGTATTGCCTGGCTAACTGCGATTGAGCCATAATTATTCCTCCAGGTCCTTACCGCTCTTCTTGGAATAGCGGATGAGATGGCCGTCCTCGTCGCGGCGGACGCCGACGCGGGTGGGCTGGTCCGTCTCCGGGCAAACCAGCATGACGCTGGAGGCGGCGATAGGGGCCTCGAACTTAATAATGCCGCCCTGGGCCTGGGAACGGCCGCCGGTCGCCCGCGCCTTCTGGTGCTTCTTAACGATATTCACCCCGGCAATAACCAGGCGGTTCTTCTTCGGCAGCACTCGCTTAACCTCGCCGCGCACGCCCTTGTCGTCGCCAGAAATGACTTCCACTGTATCGCCTACTTTGATACGCATAAGAACCTCAATGGTCAATGAACAATGAACAATGAACAATTGTTCGTTGTTCATTGTTCATTTCACAACACCTCCGGGGCCAAAGACAAGATACGGCTGAAGCCTTTCTCGCGCAGTTCGCGGGCCACCGGGCCAAAGATGCGTGTGCCGACGGGGGTAATCCCGTCAGTGTTCAGGATCACGGCCGCATTATCGTCGAAGCGGATGTAGCTGCCGTCGCTGCGCCGGTATTCCTTACTGGTGCGGACGATGACCGCCTTAACGACCTGGCTCTTCTTCACAGTGGCGTTGGGCGAGGCTTTCTTAACCGTCGCCACCACCACGTCACCCACGCTACCATAGAAACGGGTTGAGCCGCCCGTTACCTGCATGACCAGCAACTCTTTCGCCCCAGAATTGTCAGCTACGTTCAACCGGGTCTCGTGTTGGATCATCTTTCATTTCCTCCAGAGCAATTGGTAATTGGTAATTGGTAATTACCAATTACCAGTTACTCTTCCGCCTCCATCGTCCGCGACAAAATGGAGACGACAGCCCACCGTTTGCGCGCGCTGATCGGCCGCGATTCGATAATCTCTACCCGGTCGCCCAGGTTACATTCATTCTTCTCGTCGTGAGCCATGTACTTTTTTTGCAGCCGCATCACCTTCCCATACAGGGGGTGCTGCTTCGACTGGGCGACGGTCACGACGACTGTCTTATCCATCTTGCTGCTGGTGACGATGCCAATTAACCGTTTGCGATGTTCTCTCATAATCATCACTTTCCAGACCTACGGGGTTTCCAAAAACCCGCAGGTCTTCATCAGGCGATTTCGTAACTCTTAACCAGAGACGGCCGCCGTTTCTGGCGCGATTGACTCTGGTTGAGATTCACCACCGCCGAAGCCAGGCTGCGGCCGTCGCTGGACTGAAAATTCACCACCCACGCGCTGTCTTCGTAGCTGAAGTGAACGTCCGCTTGCCAATCAGCGTCAGCCAGGGCAGTGGCGACGGCCGGCTGCTGGAGGGCGGCCGTCTTCGCCAGGTCGCGCTGGTGGAGCAAGGTCTCCAGGCGGGCAATCTCCCGGCGCACCGTGCGGAGACGGGTGTAATTCTCTAGCTGCCCGGAGGCGCGCTGGAAGCGCAGGTTAAACACCTCTTCGCGGGCGTTTTCCAGCAACTCTTCTAATTTGGCGTTGTTCATTTCGTGCATTTCGACCAGGGTCGCCATTTAGAACTCTCCTTCGCGGCTAATGACTTGCGTCTTAATCGCCAGCTTGTAGCCGGCCATGTGCAAGGCTTCACGGGCCTGGTCTTCTGGCACACCAGAGATCTCAAAGATGATGCGGCCGGGTTTAACAACCGCCACCCAGTGATCCACCGCGCCTTTCCCTTTGCCCATGCGCGTTTCGGCCGGTTTAGCGGTGTAGGGCTTGTCTGGGAAGATTCTGAGCCAATACTTGCCGCGCCGTTTCATGTGGCGAACGATGGTTCGCCGCACGGCTTCGATCTGGCGATCCGTCACCCACCCGGGTTCGAGGGCCTGCAACCCAAAATCGCCATTTTCCAACTCGAAGCCGCCTTTCGCCATGCCTTTCATCCGGCCGCGAAACTGCTTGCGATATTTCACGCGCTTTGGCATTAACATAGTTCAATCTCCAAACGTGTTGCGTGTGGCGTAGTGCGTGTAGCGTATTGCGTAATCTATCACGCGATACGCATTACGCATTACTCGCTAATGTACACATCCGTCGCTTCGACCCGTTGGGGCAGGACCTCACCTTTGTAAATCCACACGCGCACACCAATACGGCCGAAGGTCGTCAGGGCTTCGGCAAAGCCGAAGTCCAAGTTGGCGCGGATGGTGTTGCGTGGCACGCGCCCTTCCCAAATCTTCTCCTGGCGGGCCATTTCGGCCCCGGCCAGACGGCCGCTGGCCTCAATGCGGACGCCTTGCGCGCCCAGGCGCATGGCCTGGCTGGCCGCCCGCTTCATGGCCCGACTGTGGGCAATGCGCCGCTCCAATTGGCCGGCAATGTTTTCAGCCACCAGTTGGGCGTCCAGGTCAGGCTGGCCGATCTCCTCTACCTCTAACTTAATGGTCTTACCGCCAGTCAAATCCTTGAGCCTGGCCCGCAGTTCTTTTACCTTATCGCCTTTGCGCCCAATGACAATGCCTGGCTTGGCCGCCCAAACGACCACTTGCACCTGATTGGGGAAACGCTCAATTTCGATTTTGGACACACCGGCCGAAGGCGAGCGCAATTCTCGGCGGAGGTAGCGGCGAATCGCGTGATCCTCCTGCAATAGCTGGCGGTATTTCTCACCTTCGGCGTACCAACGGGTGTTCCAATCGCGGATAATGTTCAGCCGGAAGCCAACTGGATGTACTTTGCGTCCCAATGCCTATTCTCCTCAAGGGTAAGGGTAAGCGCGTTACACCTTACGTTCACGCGTATTCAACCACCTCTTTCTCAGCCAATACGACGGTAATGTGCGACGAACGGCGGACAATCGGCTTGAAGCGGCCGCGACTGCCAAAACGGCCGCCATAAGGGGTGAGCCGGTGGCGTGGCCCCTCGTCGGCGTAAATTCGGTGGACAAAAATCTCGTCGGGGTCCAGGCCAAAGTTCTGTTCGGCGTTGGCAATGGCCGACTGCACCAGCTTGAAAACCGGTTCGGCCGCCCGGTTGGGTAGGTGGCGCAGAATATCCAACGCCTCGGCCGCGTTCTTGCCCCGCACCGTTTCCAGCACCAGCCGCACCTTCTGGGTCGAGATGGGGATATGGCGGGCAACCGCCCTGACTTCAAATGCTTCTGCCATAATTACTTCTTCGCTTTCTTCTCGGACTTGGCCACGTGTCCGCGAAAAGTACGTGTGGGCGCAAACTCACCCAACTTATGCCCGACCATGTTTTCCGTAATGTAAATGGGGATGTGCCGCCGGCCGTCATAGACGGCAATCGTGTGACCCACCATCTGGGGGAAGATGGTGCTGGCCCGTGACCAGGTGCGAATGACCTGACGGCCGCCAGAGGCGTTCATCTTCTCCACTTTGTATAAGAGTTTGGGGCTGATAAAAGGCCCCTTCTTCAATGAGCGTGACATAACATCTCCTGCCAGGTTTTAGAAACTCGGTTTCTGGAAGAAACCGAGTTTCTTATTTACGCTTACTCTTACTCCGGCGACGGAAGATGTACTTATCCGTAGCCTTGTTGACGCGGGTCTTGTAACCTAGGGCTGGCTTGCCCCAGGGAGTCTTGGGGCCGGCCATGCCCACCGGCGAACGACCCTCGCCACCGCCGTGTGGATGGTCATTGGGATTCATGGCTGAACCGCGCACCGTCGGCCGGATGCCTCGATGACGCTTGCGGCCGGCCTTGCCCAGCTTAACGTTGCCATGCTCCACGTTACCTACCTGGCCGATGGTCGCCAGGCAATCCTGGCGGACCAGCCGCTCCTCACCGGAGGGCAGGCGAAGGGTGACGAACACACCGCCTTCCTTACTGAGCAGTTGCGCCGACGTGCCGGCCGAACGCACCATCTGGCCGCCGCGGCCGACCTGCAACTCCACGTTATGCACCAATGCGCCCAGGGGAATCTCGCGCAGGGGTAGGGTGTTGCCCGGCCGGATTTCCGCCTTGTCGCTGCTCATCACCGTATCGCCCACCCGCAGCCCCAGGGGAGCCACAATGTAGCGTTTTTCGCCATCGGCGTAGGTCAGCAGGGCAATGCGGGCCGTCCGGTTGGGATCATATTCAATCGAAGTAACCTTCGCCGGTACATCGAACTTGTCACGCTTGAAATCAATCAGGCGGTAACGACGCCGATTGCCGCCGCCGCGATGACGAATCGTGACCTTGCCGCGAAAGTTGCGGCCGCCCCGCTTACGCATTCCCTGGGAGAGCGCGCGTTCCGGCCTGGCCCGAGTCACTTCCTCGAAGGTCTGGCCGCTCATATTGCGGCGGCCGGGCGAAGTAGGCTTAAATACTTTGATTGGCATAGAATTCTCCAGCCATTTTGGATTCTAGCTTCTGAATTTCGCAACCAATCCAAAATCCAAAATCCAAAATCCAAAATCCTTACACTCCTTCAAACATTTCAATCCGGTCACCAGGGGCCAGGGTCACAATCGCCTTCTTCCAGCCGGGCTTGCGGACGGCCATGCGCCGCCAGCGGCGAGAACGCTTGGCCGGCATATTGGCTACCCGTACCTTTTCCACGTGTACTTGCGGCCAGGCTAACTCGACCGCCTCTTTAATCTGGTGCTTGTTGGCCTTCGGATTGACCACGAAGGAATACTGGTTGAAGTCGCTCACCAGTGTATTGCTCTTTTCGGTGACGATGGGGCGTCTGATAATTTCGCGCCAGTGCATGGTTTATTCCTCCTCGTCCATCAAGCTGGCGATCTCCAATTCTTCGGCCAGCATCAGGCCATAACCGAGGTTGCCGGAGATCACGTCCAGCGCGCCTAACGAGAGGACCACTTTTTCGTAGCCAAGCAGGTCGCGGACGTTCAGATAACCGGCCCGCAGCGTTTTCACCTGGGGCAAATTGCGGGCGGACAATTCTACCATCTCGTTGCCCTCCGGCAGCAAAATCAGGGCGTTCCGGCCGCCGGCCACCACGTCCAGGAAAGAGGCGATGGTCTTGGTCTTAGGGGTTTCAACCTGAATGTCATCCACGACCACCAGAGCCTCATGGTTGGCCTTGATGGTCAAAGCGGAACAGAGGGCCGCCCGGCGCATCTTGCGGGGCATATCCTTCACGTATTTGCGGGGCTTGGGGCCATGGGCCACCCCACCCCCTACGAAAATTGGGGCCTTGCGGCTGCCGTGACGGGCGCGGCCGGTACCCTTTTGCCGGTACATCTTCGCCGTTGTCCGGCTAACCTCGCCGCGAGTTTTGGTGGAGTGCGTGCCTTGCCGCACGTTCGCCAACTGGCGCACCAACGCCTGGTGCATCAGGTCGCGGTTGATTTCTGCTTCGAATATCGCCGCCGGCAGTTCTACGGTACTGACCTGCTCACCGGCCATGTTGACAACTGGTACAATCATCTGACTGTCTCCATTCAGTAATTGGTAATCACCGATTACTGTTTTGCTGCGTCTCGTAGGACCACCAGGCCGCCTTTTGCCCCTGGGATCGCTCCTTTGACGGCAATCAGGTTGCGTTCGGGGTCAATACGCATCACTTCCAGGTTTTGCGCCTTCTGCTGCTCGTTGCCCATCCGGCCGGCCATCCGCGTTCCCTTCAGAACGTTGCCAATGCCGGTCGTCGCCCCAACGGAACCCGGAGCGCGTTGGCGGTCCGATTGACCGTGTGTGCGCGGGCCGCCGCGAAAGCCGTGCCGTTTCACGTTGCCAGCGAAGCCGCGCCCTTTCGTCTTGCCGGTCACGTCAATCCGTTCGCCAACCTCAAACTGGGCAACGGTGAGGACCTGGCCGACCTGGTAATGGCTGGCGTTCTTGGTACGAAATTCGCGGAGGTACCGCACGGCCGGCAGGTTGGTCTGGCTATCGCGGCGCGGCCGGCCCTTCTTCGGCCGGGCCAGACCCAGGTGGCCTTGTTCGCCCTTACTCAACCGCGCCGGTTTGGCTTCCCCAAACCCAACCTGAATGGCTTCGTAGCCGTCGTTGTCTGTGGATTTGACTTGGGTGACGTAGCAGGGACCCGCCTGAATAACCGTAACTGGTGTAACTACGCCTTTGTCGTCAAAAACCTGGGTCATGCCCAGTTTAATGCCTAGTAAACCCTTCATTATTACCTCCCAGGACTGTCAGCTACCAGGCCGAGCTGCATCATCCTATGCCTTACGCAATACGCAATACGAAATGCGTATTCCGTATTGCGTATTAAATCTGAATTTCGATGTCTACTCCGGCCGGCAAATTGAGCCGCATCAACGTATCAATCGTCTTGGAATCAGGGTTGATCACGTCAATCAACCGCTTGTGGGTGCGAATCTCAAAATGCTCCTGAGTGTCCTTGTCAATGAAAGGACTGCGACGAACGGTGAAACGCTCGATGCGGGTGGGGAGGGGAACTGGCCCCAGGACGCGCGCGCCGGTGCGTTCGGCCGTGCCGACGATGCGCTTGGCCGACTGGTCGAGAACGCGGTGATCGTAAGCCTTTAGACGGATGCGTATTTTTTGCTTTGCCATATCATAACTCTTGCTACGGAATCAGCGGCTTCCTTTTAGAATGGCCTGGGCCAATTCCTGAGTAACCTGGGCGTAATGATGAAACTCCATGGTAAATGTGCCACGTCCCTGGGTCATCGAACGGAGACGGGTGGCGTAGCCAAACATCTCGGCCAGCGGCACAAGGGCGCGGACGGACTGCACACCCAGGGAGCGCATCTCCATTCCCTCGATTGCGCCTCGCTGGGCAGAGAGATTGCCAATGACGTCGCCCAGGTATTCTTCTGGGGCAACGACTTCGACGGACATGATCGGCTCCAGCAGAACTGGATTGCCCTTCAAGACGCCCTCTTTGATGCCCATCGAGCCAGCAATCTTGAAGGCCATTTCGGACGAGTCCACCTCGTGATAAGAGCCGTCATAGAGGGTGACTTTCATATCTACCAGGGGGTAGCCAGCCAGGACGCCGCTTTCCAGTGCCTCTCGAATACCCTCTTCGGCCGGCCGGATATACTCTTTGGGAATCACGCCGCCCACGATGGCGTTCTCGAAGACGAAGCCAGAGCCGGGTTCAAGCGGTTCGAGACGTAAGACGACATGACCATATTGGCCGCGGCCGCCCGTCTGCCGGACAAAACGACCTTCGGCTTTCTCGACCGGCCGGGTAATGGTCTCGCGGTAAGCCACGCGCGGCTTACCTACGTTGGCCGCCACCTTGAACTCGCGTAGCAAGCGGTCAACCAGCACTTCCAGGTGTAATTCCCCCATGCCATAGAGCACGGTCTGGCCGGTCTGCTCATCCGTCTTGACCTTAAAGGTGGGGTCCTCGTCGGCCAGGGCGCGCAGGGAAGTTCCCATTTTGTCCTGGTCGAGATTGGTCTTCGGTTCGATAGCTAACGAAATGACGGGGGTGGGGAACTGGATGGCTTCGAGTAAGATAGGGGCGCCGGCTTCACAGAGGGTGTCGCCGGTAAAGGTGTTCTTCAGCCCCAGGGTGGCGGCGATGTCGCCGGCGTGGACTTCGGTCAGGTCTTCGCGGTGGTCGGCGTGCATTCGCAGCAGACGGCCGATCCGTTCGCGGCGGCCCTTGGTGCTATTCATCACCCCGGCCCCGGCCTCCACAGTGCCGGAATAGACGCGGAAGTAAGCCAGGCGGCCGACGTAAGGGTCGGTGACAATCTTAAAGACCAGGGCCGACAGTGGCGCGTTATCCTCGGCCTGGCGTTCTTCCGGTTGGTCGGTCGTTGGGTTTGTCCCACGCACCGGCGGGATGTCCAATGGCGAAGGTAAATAGTAAACAACGGCGTCCAGAACGCGCTGGATGCCCTTGTTACGGAGGGCCGAGCCGCACAAAACCGGCGTCACCTTGCCCTGAATAGTGGCTTTCCGCAAAGCCACCCGCAGTTCAGGGACGGTGATTTCCTCGCCTTCGAGGTAGCGGCCCACCAATTCGTCGTCGGTTTCAATGATGTTCTCGACAATGATCTCGCGGGCTTTGCTGACTCCGGGCAGCACTTCGTCGGGGATGGGCACCTGGCGGGCCGTGACACCCAAATCCTCTTCCACCCACACGGCCGCTTCCATGGTCAGTAGGTCTACCACACCCCGGAAATTGCTTTCTTGACCAATGGGCCACTGAATGGCGATAGGATTGGCCCCCAAGCGGTCGCGGATCATGCCGATTGTCCGCTCGAAGTCGGCCCCGACGCGATCCATTTTGTTGACGAAACAGATGCGCGGCACGCCGTATTGGTTGGCCTGTCGCCAGACCGTTTCCGATTGGGGCTCGACGCCGGCGACGGCGTCGAAGACCACCAGCCCCCCGTCCAAAACGCGCAAGCTACGCTGCACCTCGGCCGTAAAATCAATGTGGCCGGGGGTGTCTATGATATTGATCTGGTGATCTTTCCAGAAGGTGGTCGTAGCGGCCGAGGTAATGGT
>JBFMFT010000339.1:0-5933 GCA_040751925.1 Chloroflexota bacterium | reverse complement strand
CATGGCGGTCAACTTGCTCAAACAAGAGAAAACGGCCAAAGGCGGTATCCATGCCAAACGAATGCTGACCGCCTGGGATGACGAATACCTTGTCAAAGTCCTTTCAGCGAGTATGCGATAGCCCTATATTATACCACAAAACGGCCGCCTTTTGGAGCGGCCGGTGGTATAATAGAGGGAAGGAATTCGCCTATGTCCGCGCTCGACCTGATTCACGAAGCCGTCAAAAATGCCCTGATCAAAGATGGGTGGGTGATTACGGCCGATCCCTATACCATCAAGTATAAAGAGGTCACTCTCTTTGCCGATCTCGGCGCAGATCGCCCTATCGCGGCCGAACGTGGCGAGCAGAAGATCGCCGTGGAAATCAAAAGTTTTGTGAATCGCTCACCTCTTCGCGAGTTGGAATTGGCCTTGGGACAATATCTTCTTTATGGTGACTTCTTGGCGCTGACTGACCCAGAGCGCAAATTATATCTGGCTATAAGCCAAAGGATTTACGATGGTTTTTTTCAACAAAAAGCCATTCAATTGGTTGTCCAGCAAAACCAGCTACCTTTGATTGTCGTCAACATTGAGACGGAGGAAATAGGAGCATGGATAAACTGACCACTTACCAACAACTTATCAAGCGTTTGTTAGGCGAGATAGCAGACCTGGTGAACCGTCAGGCCAAATCAAGCGACGAGGAGATGGTTTGTGTCTTTGACGATGAGCGAGGTCACTATATGTTAATTACGGCCGGTTGGACAAAAAAGGAGAGGCTTCGTTACACCACCCTCTACGTGCGCCTGCGTAATGGTAAAATCTGGATCGAGGAGGATTGGACGGAGGAGGGTATTGCTACAGACCTCGTGCGGGCCGGCGTGCCGAAAGAGGATATTGTGTTGGGTTTTCAGCCGCCGGAGATGCGGCCGTATACCGAATTCGCCGTGGCTTGAGGGCAACTGTAGTATAATACCAAGTATGATTGCGGATCGAACTCTAAAGGAAATGCGCGCAGAGATACTACGCATTACTGCCGGCTACGGAGCGCATAACGTTCGCGTATTTGGCTCCCTGGCGCGTGGCGAGGGTCGGCCCGACAGTGACCTCGATTTGTTGGTTAGGTTGGAACCTGGACGGAGTCTGCTTGACCTCATCGCTATCAAACAGGACCTGGAGGACCTGCTCGGTTGCGGAGTGGATGTTGTGACGGAGGCAGCGTTCAGCCCTTACATCCGCGATCAGGTCTTAAACGAGGCCATTAGTCTATGAAGGGTGACGAAGTCTATCTTCGGCATATAGACATGACGGCCGTCTGGGAGATAACCCAAAGAGATTTACCACCACTAAGGGGGGAAATTCAGATCATTCTAAAGGGCCTGGAAACTAGCAGCCCGTGATTTATGCCCCTCCTCCCCGGCGAAATTCTCCATAAGCGGTATCGGATGGTTAGCCTGCTGGCGGAGGGGCGGTATGGGGCGGTGTATCGCGCCTGGGATTTGCGGGAGAAGGTGAACGTGGCCGTGAAGGAGGTCCTGGACACGGCCGCCGACAGCCAACGCCGTTTCCGCGCTGAAGCCCACCGCTTGAGCGACCTCAAGCATCCCCAACTACCGGCCGTCCGCGATCACTTTAGCCTGGACGGGAGTGGCCTATACCTGGTCAGCGACTACGTGGACGGCGTTGACCTCCAAAGCCTCTTGCAACAATATGGCCCGCTACCCTCCGACCTCATTGTGAACTGGCTGCAAGCCGTTTGCGCGCCCCTGGCTTACCTGCACGAGAAGAAGCAACTGCACCTAAACGTCAAACCGGCTAATATCCGCGTGACCCCGGCCGGGCAGGTCTTCCTGGTGGATACTGGGCTGCCAGGATTGGGAATCAGCATGGGGGCGAGCGGTTATGCCGCGCCTGAACAGCAGTTGCAGGCAACAGTCAGTCCGGCCAGCGATATTTATGGCCTGGGGGCCACGCTCTACACGTTGCTGACCGGGCAGGCCCCGCCGGATGCCCTGCGCCGCCAGAGCGGTTTGGAGACGCTCAAGCCGGCCCGCGAAGTCAACCCGGACGTGGAGCCGTACCTGTCGGCCGCCGCCGGCCGGGCCATGGATCTGCGGCCGGAAGTGCGCTACGAAAGTGTGGCCGCTTTTGCACGGGCTTTGGAGCGGCCGGCTGGTAAAGAGTCCTTAAACCCCGCAGGTCTGCCAGACCTGCGGGGTTTGGCGCCACGCCGCACCCCCCCGGCCCAGGCCACACCCGTGCCCCCGCCGCGCCTGCCCGCCCGTAGCCGTAAGACCATTGAGTTACGCATCATTTGGGGGCTGCTCACCATACTGGTCATTGTCGCCAGCACGGGCTTGTTCTTGAGCCAGCTTGACAATAACGAGCTATTAGGCGGTAGTGAAGAGGCGGCTACGGCTACAACCCAATCCGAACTGATTGCCGCCCTGACGGCCATCGCGCCTATCCCCTCGCCCACGCCCGCGCCCACCGAGCCGCCTACACCGACGCCCGCGCCGATTATCAGCCAGACGGGGGCCAGGCTGCTGTTTATGCCGGCCGGTATCTTCACCATGGGCGACGACGAGAGTGAGGACGAGGACGCCCAGCCGGCCCACGTCATTCGCCTCAACTCTTACTTCATGGACGAGACGGAAGTGACCAACGGCCAGTACGCCCAATGCGTGGCGGCCGGGGTTTGCAACCCACCCTACTCCGCCAACGCCACTTCCCACCCGGCTTACTATGGCGACTCGGCCTACGACAACTATCCGGTGGTGATGGTCAAGTGGATCGACGCGGCGGCTTTCTGTGAGTGGCGGGGGGCGCGGCTGCCGACCGAGGCGGAGTGGGAGAAGGCGGCCGGCTTTGATCCGGTCAACCTGCTCAAGCTGAAGTACCCCTGGGGCGACGCTTTTGACGGGGCGTTGGTCAACTTCTGTGACGCTAATTGCACCCTCGACCGGCGCAACACGGAGTTTAACGACGGCCAGCGCGACACCGCGCCGGTGGCTACTTTCGCCGGCGGCCGCTCGCCCATTGGCCTCTACGACATGGCCGGCAACGTGATGGAGTGGGTGAATGACTGGTACGACGGCCGCTATTACCAAGAGGCCACCGAAGTCAATCCCCTGGGGCCGTTGGAAGGGCAGTACAAGGTGCTGCGGGGCGGCTCCTGGCTGTCCAGTGCGGGCGACCTGGCCGTGACCCGGCGGGCTTTCTATGACCCGGAAGTTTTCCGCGCCCATATTGGCTTTCGCTGCGCCCTGTCGCCGCCTTAGGCTACGCCCCTGGCAGGTCTTGCCCTGATTGGAAATCGAAATGTGGGAATTTGTAGAATGATTTGATAAATCGTTCTACAATTGTAGAGGCAAGATGTAATCATGCCCTACATCAAGGGAGGGATGAGTTTGTGGAAAATATACTAGAAATCAAGGGATTAAGAACCCAGTTCTTTACCGAATCCGGCGTGGTGCGGGCCGTAGATGGCGTAGACCTGGTCGTGCGGCGCGGCGAGGTGTTAGGACTGGTTGGGGAATCAGGCTGCGGCAAGAGCGTCACTTCCCTTTCCGTCATGCGCCTGATCAGCCCACCCGGTAGAATCACCGAAGGGCAGATCATCTTCGACAACGTGGACCTGGTTAGAGCGGCCGAAGCCAAAATGACTGAGGTGCGCGGCAACCGAATCTCCATGATTTTTCAGCAGCCAACCAGTTGCCTCAATCCGGTCTTCCGCATTGGCGACCAACTCATCGAGGTGCTGGAAATTCACCAAAACCTGGGTAAAGAGGCCAATCGCAAGCGGGCCGTCGAACTCCTGAACATGGTGGGCATCCCCGAACCCGAAACCCGCCTGAAAGCCTATCCCCACGAACTGTCGGGCGGTATGGCCCAACGGGTGATGATTGCCATGGCCCTGGCTTGCGTGCCGGAACTACTAATCGCCGACGAGCCGACGACGGCCCTGGACGTGACCATCCAGGCCCAAATCCTGGACTTGATGCGGAATTTGCGCTCGAAGGTAGATACGGCCATCATTCTCATCACCCACGACCTGGGGGTAGTAGCGGAGATGTGTGACCGGGTGGACGTGATGTACGCCGGCCGTATCGTCGAGGAAGCTGGTGTGGTCGAACTCTTCCAGTCGCCCAAACATCCCTACACCCAGGCCCTCATTGGGGCGACGCCAGTGCTGGGCCAGGCCGACAAGGAATTGGTGACGATTCCTGGCTCCGTGCCAAACCTGGTCAATTTGCCACCTGGCTGCAAATTCGCCCCGCGCTGCGCCGCTCGCGTGCAACACGATTTACGCATTTGTTTGGAGCAGGAACCGGAGTTGAAGCCGGTGGCGAATGGTCATTGGGTGCGGTGCTGGTTGTATGAGTGAGTGACGAGTGATGAGTGACAAGTAGCCCGACCCTCATCACGCATCACTCGTCACGGGAGGGCATTGTGACACCTGCTAAACAGACTATGAATGGACAGCCCGGCCGGCGCGTCCTGGTTGACGTAGATCACCTGGTCAAGCATTTTCCGGTGCGGGCGGGCCTATTGCGGCGGGTCAAGGGCTGGGTGAAGGCGGTGGACGACGTGAGCTTTCACATTTACGAGGGGGAGACCTTTGGCCTGGTGGGGGAATCGGGTTGCGGCAAGACGACCGTCGGCCGCACCATCCTGCGCCTCATCCCGGCCACCTCTGGCAAAGTGGAGTATGACGGCCGCAACTTGTTCGACGTAACGGCGACTGATCTCAAGAAGCTGCGCCGCGAGTTGCAAATCATCTTCCAGGACCCCTACTCCTCACTCGACCCGCGTATGCCGGTGGGCGAAAGCATTGCCGAGGGGCTGCGAATCCACACCGACAAAAGAGCGCAGGAGCGGTACGACGTGGTGGTGGAGATGTTGCGGCGGGTGGGCTTGCAGCCCGACCACGCCCGCCGCTACCCCCACGAGTTTTCCGGCGGCCAGCGACAGCGCATTGGCATTGCCCGCGCCCTGGCCCTGCGGCCAAAATTCATCGTCTGCGATGAGCCGGTATCGGCCCTGGACGTATCCATTCAGGCCCAGGTATTAAACATCCTGCACGAATTACAACGGGACTTCAAGCTGACTTATCTGTTCATTGCCCATAATTTGAGTGTGGTCGAGCATTTCAGCGACCGGGTAGGGGTGATGTACCTGGGCAAGATGGTGGAGATCGCCGGCCGCGACGAGTTGTACGCCAATCCACTGCACCCCTACACCCAGGCCCTCATGTCGGCCGTACCGATTCCTGATCCGACGCTGCGCCGCCAGCGTATTCTGCTGACTGGCGATGTGCCTAGCCCGCTCAATCCGCCGTCCGGCTGCCACTTCCGCACCCGCTGCCCATTGGCCTTCGACCGTTGCGCGGCCGAGGAACCGCCGTTAAAGGATTACGGCCAGGAGCATTTCGCTGCCTGCTGGCTGTTGGAGACGGGGCGGCCGGGGGCGAGTAAGATTGGACCGAAAGTGGCAGGTGGTAAGTAGCGGGTGGCAGGTGGCAAGTGGCACTTCTTACCTGCTACCTGCTACTCCTTGCTGATCGTCCATGAAACATATTCTGGTTGTTGACGACCAGGCCGATATGCAGGAACTTTTGCGCTCGGCCCTGGAACTAGCCAGCCCGCACTACGCGGTGCAGACGGTTGGCTCGGCCGAAGCCGCCCTGCCACTCCTCCGGCAGAAGGCGTTTGACCTGCTGATTACCGATATGCGGCTGACGGGGATGAATGGGCTAGAGTTGGCCCGCCAGGTGCGCGCTAAACGGCCGCAGATGCCGGTCATCATGGTCACCGCCGAGCCATTAGACCCCAAGCGGCCGGAAATCAAGGCAGTGGGCCTGTTCCGCCTGCTCAAAAAGCCGGTGGACACGGACAAGCTGCTGACGGCCGTCGAGGCGGCGTTGCCGGAAAAGGCGCGGGGGAGCA
>JBFMFT010000338.1:0-5985 GCA_040751925.1 Chloroflexota bacterium | reverse complement strand
GGGTCATCTCATTCTTCCGTTGTAGAGACGTTCCGCCGGAACGTCTCTACCACCAATCCGCCGGAGACGTTCCAGCGGAACGTCTCTACAGAATGACCACCTTCAACGTCTTGGTTGTGTCATTGCCCAAAATATCAATGACCTTAATCATGATCGTGTATTCTCCCGGCCGCTCATACGCGTGCGCCACCTGCAATTGCAGCGTCTTATCCTGGCGCGTCCGGTAGGTCTGCCACATATTGTGGAAGGTGTCGCCCTGGTTGTCCCAGTCCACCGCCCAATAATCAATCCACTGCGACCAGTGGCTAATGGCTCGTTGCACGTCGGCCGGCACATCGTCCGGCGGTATCACAAAGTCGGTCAGCTTGAGGGTGACGCCCCGGCCCTTCTGGGCCACGTCCACCGCCAGGGCCGCCAGTTCAAAGAACTTGATGTCCCCTTGCTCGACAGCCTTTTGCTCCAACACTTCGCGGGGAATCCGCAAAAAGCGCAGGGTGATGTTGGCCTGGGCCGCCTGCTGCTTGGCGACCTCGTTCAGTTCAAAGGCAAAGTCCCAGCCCAACACGTCTACGGCCGCCACTCCTGGCGCGTCCTTGCCCGTGCCGACCGCCTTGCGAAACTCAATGGCAATCTGGGTCACGTCGCTGGGCGAGATGGGCGAATCCACCGCGCCGACGTGAACCATCCGGCCGCCCTTCACCCCATGCAGCCAGGTATAGCCCTCAATCGGCCGCGTGTGATACAGTTCCAGGATGAAGCGGCGGTAGTTATGGACCACCGCCGCCGCTTTTTGCGGATCGCCAAACTCGGCCGCCTGCCAGGCTTGCCGCTCATACTTGCCCAGGTTTTGCACGACGAAGGGCCGCACGTTCTCGACGCTCAACAGCCGCTTGCGGGTGGTGTGGATGGCAAAGCGGCCGAGGTCGCAAGCAATCCAGCGGCGGTTGAGCTTTTCGGCGACGGCGGCCGTCGTGCCAGAGCCGCAGAAGCAATCAAGTACAAGGTCATTTTCGTTGGAACAAGCGGTGACAATTCGTTCGAGTAGGGTTTCAGGCTTTTGTGTGGCATAGCCGGTTCGTTCATGGGCCACAGGTGCAACAATTGGAATTTCCCATACATCATCTAGTGACGCACCACTTGATCCCTCTTCCGCGCTCCCCGATGGTATTCTCCTGCCTTCTTCATCGTGGTATGCCGTGATTTTTTTGTCCTTCCACCTCCTCTGGGTAGATTCAGTTCTCTCACCATATAATCTATTGAAAGTGTGTTTACCTTCCGTCTTTTCGTACCAATACAGGTTGTCGTGCATTTTCTGAAAGGTCGGCGTCGGGGTAGGCCACCGTTTGTAGTGCCAAATGACTTCGTTGACAAAGCTGCTCGCCGTGAAAATTTCGTCCAAAGCTACTTTTGCGTATTGACCAATATGCCAATCAAGGTGGACAAAAAGACTACCTCCTTCGTTTAATAGGTCGCGCAAAAGCACAATGGTTTCATAGAACCATTGTAGATAAGAGTCAAGACCACGCCCCCAAGTGTCTCTGTATGCTTTCTGCTCAATCATCGTGGGTGCTTTCGTAAATTCCTCATCTTCGATTCTAGCCTGATATGAGAAATCCGCTCCTACGTTGAATGGCGGGTCAATATAGATGAGGTCAATCCGGCCGGCGAACTCGTCCAGCAGGGCCGGCAGGACGTATTTTTTGTCCCCCCATATCAGGCGGTTGCGCCATTCGGCCGGCCGCCCCCGGCCGAACAAGTCCAGGGCCATTTGCCGCTGCTGCGCGCTCTCATTCACCGTTTCCACCGTCTGAAAGGGCAGCTTGAGGCGCAAGGGGGCCACGCGGCGGCCGTTGGCGTCGTATTTTCCATCCCACGTCAATTCAACCATAGGTGCTTCTCCTACCCACCATCCTTGTCCATTTTGTAGAGACGTTCCGCCGGAACGTCTCTACGCCCGCCGGAACATCTCCACGCCCGCCGGAACATCTCCACGCCCGCCGGAACATCTCCACGCCCGCCGGACATCTCTACGCCCGCCGGAACGTCTCTACGCCCGCCGGAACGTCTCCACGCCCGCCGGAACATCTCTACGCCCGCCGGAACGTCTCTACAGCAGAGGCGTCGCGACGCGGCCAGGGGCGAATTTTAGCACCGGCCGGGCCAGCTGGCGAAAAATGGAGGCGCGTGTAGCCTGCTGGAAAGCCTTAAACTCAGCCTTGCTCGGTGTCTTTGCGTCTTTGCCTGACATTGTGTATAATGGTAGTCTATTCGGGGCATGGCGCAGCTTGGTAGCGTGCTTCAATGGGGTTGAAGAGGTCGTGGGTTCGAATCCCGCTGCCCCGACTGATGAAACGCCGCGTAGCCAAACGCGGCGTTTCTGTTAGGTGGAGCGTAAAACGTGAAACGTGAAACAGTGTACGCTTCACGTTGTGAGTAGTCTTATGAGTAGCGAGCAAAAAGCGGCCGGCCGGACGATTCTCAACCTGATCTTGTTTGTCATTGGCGCTATTCTCAGCGTTTCGTCCCTGGCGGCCGAAGTGTTGGGATTGGATTTGACCCCCGGTTTTGGCATGGTGCAGATGTTTCAACTGCTGGTGGGCTTGACCTTTCTGACAGCGGCTGGCTTCCTGCACATGCGTAGCCTGCGGCCGCCCGGTTCACCGCGCTCGCTGCAAGCCGACGTGGGCATCCGTCTGGCCCTCACTGGACTGGTTTTTGCCTTTGTTTCTGGCTTATCAGACCTGATCGGAATTGGCACGCACGTCCAGCCGGCCTTTGCCCGCCCCTTTGTAGGGCCGCTCCAGTTGGGCGGTCTTTTGCTGGGAATTGTCTCCATTACGGCCGGGATGCTGCTCTACCACACCAGTCGCGGCCACCGGCCGGTCTCCTCCCTACAATCCCTCCTACCTTCGGCCGAAAGCGCGGAGAGGCCGCCCGACCTGTCCATTAGCGAAGGCCGCTCAGTTGAAAGGGTTGGTTGAGCAAGGTGAAGACGGCCGCCTCGCCGGCCGGCCGTTGGAAGGTGAGTGAAAAGGGGATGGTCTGGCCTGGGCCGACCAGCCAGGGGAAGCCGGGATTGGTAGCGACGATCAAGTGGAAGGTCCCCTGACTTTCCAGACTCATCTCATTCTCTTGCACCACGAGCGGCTGCTGGCCCAAATTGGTTACCTGGCCGAGCAAGAGTAAGGTCGTGCCATCTACCGATACTTCGGCTTGCTGGAGGGTGACGGCCGCTTGAGCTACCTCACCGCCGCCGCCGAAGGGAATGGTAACTTCGATTTGCGTCGCCGTATCGCTGCGGCCGACCAGCCAGCGCAAGTTGGGGCTGGTCAGGCCGGCCGGCACGAGATAACCGGCCGTCGCCTGGGTGGTCTGACCGGCGTTGAGGATTCCGCTCAAAGCCGGGAAATTGCCCACCTGGCCGGCCAGGGTGTTCAGGGCATACTGGGTGCCCAGGTCGTCGGCCAGGGTCAGGCGCAGGAGACTGGTGTCGAAGGGGACGGAGCCCACGTTTTGGGCCTGGTAATCCACCAGGTAGAAGGCGAAGCCAGGGGGCGCTTCCGGCCGGTCGAACAGAAAATTGCCGCTGGTGGCCGTTATTTGCAGAGTGTCCAATTGGGCCGTTTCACCCAGGTTGACGACGTTGCCGCTGGTGGAATTGGCTGGGGTCTCGGCCGCCACGTAGCTGCCGCGCACCACCAGCCGGTCGCCGCCGGCCGTGCCAAGCAACAAAATGGTTAGCCCAGGGGTGGTTTGGGCGAATACGTCCTGGTTGTTGGCGGCGGTGATTTCGCGGCTGCTAAAGAGGAACTTGTAGAGAACGCCGTCTTGCAAGGTGATCGCCATTTCCGCGCCGGCGGCTAACCCTTCCAGCAGGGCGCGGTTGTCGGCCGTATCCGCCAGGCCGAAGACGTAGTTGATGACCGTGCCATAGACCCACAGAGCGGTGGTGGGAGAGTTGACGGCCGGCGTCCAGACCCCGCTGCCGCCAATGGCCTGGGATTGCACGGCAAAGTCCCGGCCGCCAACGGTGAGCAGGGCGGGAGCATCCAGGGTTACGCTGATAGTCCCAGCGTCGCTGACGCCAACGACCAACGCCTCGCCTGGTGGAACGGTGGGGATGAGTGGGCCAGGGGTGGGGGTCAGCCCGGCCGAGTCCTCCTCCGGCTGTAGCACGAGAAGGGCGAAGAGGCAGAGCAAGAGGAGTCCGCCGCCGATGGCCCCAATCGCCAGGGCCAATGGGCCGCGCCCGGCGAAGACGTTGCGGAGGGTGGAGGAGGTCTGGCTCATCTTGCGTGGGGCGTAATGCACATTGCGTATTTCGTGTCGGGATACGCAATACTCAGGGAATTTGGATGGGTAACGGCCGGGGGGCGACCCGAATAAAGAGGGTCGCGCTGGCCCCAGCGATCACTTGATTATAACCCAGGAAGGGAGCGGACAGGCGCACCATGCCGCTGGTATTGAGCGGCCCAAAGTGAATCAGCCCCGCCTGATTGGTGTAACCAAAAGCCAATAATTGACCGGTCGCGTTATCGTACAGGGCGATGGCTACATCCATGATCCCTTCGGTCAATTCGGCGGTGAAGTTGAGGTTGCTGTCGTAGTAAACAGTTACGTCCAGGTTGACGTTTTGTTGGGGGGAGGAAACGGAGGTGGCGGTGGGCAGAGGGGCAATCTGAACAACCGGCCGCGCCGTTGGCGGTGGCGAGGTGGGAAAGAGGAAGGGCGTGGGGGTGGCGACGGCCGCCGTAGGCAAGACCAGTGGGGTAGGGGTGGGGGGCGGAAGGAAGCCCCCCCCGTTACCACCAGGAGTGCGAGTGGGGGTGGGCGATGGGGTGGCCGTAGCGGCGACGGCCGTGCAGGTGAGGCTATAGGTGTATTGGTCGGACAGGGTGTAGACGGGCGGGGCGTGTGGCCCCACCAGCACGTATAGCCAGCCCGTGTAGGTGGACAGGTAACTGACCTTGCTGCCCAGGTCGCCGGGGGTCTTGTCGTCGTTGCCGCCCAATCCCAGCCGATTCTGGTCGTACAGGATCATGTTGGTATCATTGACGCCGGATAGGTTCAGGGTTTCGCAAGTGTAAAGGATGCCAGGTTTGATCCACAGCTTAAAGAAATCGTTATCTGGCCCCTGGCCGACGGCCGGCACAAAGTTCAAAGAGAGGGTTTCATTTGCGCCAATCAGGCAGGCCGTGTCAAAGTTGTAATTGTCCTCACACTCGTCTGCTCCTGGCACCGGTGATGGGGAGGGGGTTACGGTGGGGGTGCTGGTGCCTTCCACCTCGGCTATCTCGAAACAGTAGGTCTTGTTAATCGGGTCGCTGGGGTCTTGGTTATTGACACGGGCATAGTAGAAGCCATCCGAGAAGACCGATAGGGTCACTTTGGAGGCCCGGCTGCCGAACTCGTAGTCGTCGTTGGCGGCGATCACCCCGCCATAAGCGTCGTAGGCGGTGAGGTAGGTGTCCAGGCCGGCCGACAGGGTCCTCGTGAATAGTTCATAGGCCGAGCCAGCCTTACCGAAGAAGCGGAAATAGTCTTGGTCTCCAACCGGCCACAGGGTGATGGTGCAGAGGGCTGTGCCAGCGGCCGTCGTATAAGCGTCGGCCAGTGAATTGTTCGGCTCGTAAGCGTCGCCGTAGATGACCGTGTTGGTGGGAATGGGGGTAGGTGTGCGAGACGGGGTGGAGGTATTGGTGGGAGTAGATGTGTTGGTCGGCGTGTGCGTGGCGGTGTTCGTTGGGGTAAGAGTCTCTCCTCCTCGTGGGGCAGCCAGGGCGACGGCCGCCGCTGTCTGCCCGGCCGGTGGGCCGCCGGATAGGAAGTAGCCGAGGGCAACGGCCGCCAGCAAAAGCAAGCTAATGATTGTCCGCAAGATGGGTTTTGGACGGAAGTTGCTCATCGGCCTTTGTAGCACAAGCCGCCGGCTTGTGCTATGGCAAGCCAGCGGCTTGCCCTACTCTGCGGGCCGGCTTGTGCTAT
>JBFMFT010000337.1:0-5985 GCA_040751925.1 Chloroflexota bacterium | reverse complement strand
CCTTGCCCCCCATCTCCCCTGCTCCCTTGCGCGGGATTCTGGCCCTGGGCGCGCCGACGCCAAAGGAATTGAAGGAGAGGCTCGATGAGGCTCTCCACCGGGTAGAAGGGGGTTGGACGCCGGCCGTCGCCGCGCCAGAGGCGGCCGACCTCTCTGCCCCCGAACGGCTGGTAATTGACTTCGGCGACCACGACGAACTGCTCGACCGCTTGCAGAAGGCGCAGAAAGTGATGGGCTTTGACTCGCGCCAGGCCTGGGTCGCCATTCAGTCCCAGGGGATATTCCGGGGCAGCGGCCCTCGGCCGGGCAAAGTAGCCTTCCTATTCCCCGGCCAGGGCAGCCAGTACGTGAACATGGGCCGCGCCCTGGCTCGCGTCTCGCCCGTGGTCGCCGGAGTCATTGCCGAAGCCGACCGCATTATGACACCCATTCTGGGCCGGCCGCTCACCGCCTACGTTTTCGTTGACAGTGATGAACCGGCTGGCATCCAGGCGGCCGAATGGGCCTTGATGCAAACGGAAATCACCCAGCCGGCCATGCTCACCCTGGACACGGCTATCTTCAAGCTGTTAGCCGAATATGGTTTTAAGCCGGATATGGTGATGGGCCACTCTCTGGGTGAATATGCGGCCCTGATTGCCGCCGGTATCATGGACTTTGCCGACTCGTTGGAAGCGGCCGCCGCTCGCGGCGACGAGATGCGTAAAATCCAGGTCAACGATAACGGCAAGATGGCGGCCGTGTTGGCCCCCTACGAGGTGGTGGAAGCCACGCTCCAAGAGATTGACGGTTACGTGGTACCGGCCAACGTGAACAGCCAAAGCCAGTGCGTCATTGGCGGGGATAGCGAGGCGGTGGAGAAGGCGGCGGCCCTCTTCCAGGAGCGAGGCTACCGGGCGATGCTGCTGCCGGTTAGCCACGCCTTCCATACCCGCATCGTCGCGCCGGCCAGCGGCCCCTTGCGCCAGGTTCTCGACCGCCTGGGTGTCCACCCCTCCCAGTTGCCTCTGGTGGGCAACCTGACCGGCGAGTTCTACCCAACCTCGGTGGAGGCTATCAAGGGCATCTTGCAGCAGCAAATTGCCTCGCCGGTGCAGTGGGTGAAGGGGCTAGAAACGCTTTACGCGGCCGGGGCGCGCTGCTTCGTCGAAGTCGGTCCCAAGAAGGCTCTCAAGGGCTTCGTGGACGACGTGTTGGGTGGCAAACCCGACGTTATCTCTCTCTTTACCAACCATCCCAAGACTGGCGAACTGGCGAGCTTCAACCACGCTCTATGCGGATTGTATGCGGCCGGGTATGGGGGAATGGAGGGAACTGAGGGAACTAAAGGAACTGTTAGGAGTGTGGAGACAATTATCGAAGTGAGGAAGGAAGAAATGTCAGCCGTGAAAAATGGCGCGGCCGTCGCCCCCCAGGGAGCCCCTGGTTCATTAGACGCCGTCGCCCAGCTTTTGGCCCAGGCCTTACAGCAGGCCACTATCGCCAATTCCCAATTACCCATTCCCAATTACCAAAGTTATGATCTGACTCGCCCCCCGGCCGGTTCTGTGGTCATTAGCGGCACGGGCCTGGGGTTGCCAGGGGCGGATAAGGCGGTCATGGATGCGGATAACGCCCACCGAATCTTGCGGGGCGAGCAGTTCGTTGACCTCATCCCCGAACGCTTCCGCCGCAAAATGCTGGAGAAGCGCATTACCCGCCTAGTGAAGTCGGAGGACGGTAGCGGCCGTTTCGAGACGATTGACAGTCCTGATGAGGTGATTCGCCTGGCCGGGCGGCCGGGTTCGTTCGACCTGGCCGAAGAGTACGGCGTGCCGGACAAGCTGGTGGAAGCGCTGGACGTGACCTCCCAACTGGCGATGGCCGCCGGGCTGGACGCCTTGCGTGAAGCGGGCCTGCCCCTCGTCCAAACCTACCGGCGCACCAATAATGGTAAGTACTTGCCTGATCGCTGGCTATTACCAGAAGCCTTGCGCGATGAGACGGGGGTCATTTTTGCCAGCGCGTTCCCCGGCGGTGACCGCTTCGTGGAAGCCTTCGAGGCGTATTTCGAGTGGCAGAATCGAGTAGACCAACTGGCGATGCTGGAGGAGTTGCGGCAGTACACGGCCGACCCGGACACCTTGCGCGAAATCGGCCGGCGTATCGGCGACCTGCGCGAGACGTTAGAACGCAAGCCCTACGTCTTTGACCGCCGCTTCATCTTCCGCATTTTGGCGATGGGCCACAGCCAGTTCGCCGAATACGTGGGGGCGCGCGGCCCCAATACCCAGGTCAACGCCGCTTGCTCCAGCACCACCCAGGCCCTTAGCATCGCCGAGGATTGGATTCGAGCCGGCCGCTGCCGGCGGGTACTGGTCATCGCCGCCGACGACGTAACCGGCGAACACCTGATGGAGTGGGTGGGGGCCGGTTTCCTGGCCCTGGGCGCGGCGGCCACCGATGACCGCGTGGACGAAGCCGCCTTGCCCTTTGACCGCCGGCGGCACGGAACGCTGCTGGGGATGGGCGCGTGCACCCTGGTGGTCGAGAGTGAAGACGCAGTACGTGAACGAGGGATGCGGGGTATTGTCGAATTACTCAGCAGCGAGACCCGCAACAGCGCGTTCCACGGCTCGCGCCTGGACGTGGATCACATCGCCCAGGTGATGGACGCGCTGGTGACGACGGCCGAACGCCGCTTTGGTCTCCACCGCCAGGCTATTGCTCCTCAGACAGTCTTCATGTCCCACGAAACGTACACACCGGCGCGGGGTGGCAGCGCGTCGGCCGAAGTCGTCGCCTTACGCCAGACTTTTGGCGAGGCGGCCAGTGAAATCGTCGTCGCCAATACCAAAGGCTTCACCGGCCACCCAATGGGCGTGGGGGTGGAAGACGTGATCGCCGTCAAGATTCTGGAACACGCCACCGTACCGCCCGTGCCTAACTTCAAGGAGGTTGACCCGGAGCTGGGTCGCCTGAATCTCAGCCGGGGCGGCCGTTACCCGGTGCAATACGCCCTACACCTGGCTGCCGGTTTTGGCTCGCAAATTGCCATGACCCTGACCCGGCGTATCGCTGGCAGCCCGTCGCGCCTGGACAACCGGCCGCAATACCAGCGTTGGCTGGACGATGTGACCGGCTACGACCAGGCCGAAACCGAGGTGGTGAAGCGGGTCTTGCGGGTGAAGGCGCAGGGCGCGCCCAAACGGACACCCGCCCCCTGTGTCTGGCAGTATGGCACTGGCCCGATGATGAGGACGCCGGCCGCCGGGGATGGTTTTGTCACACTGGATCGGCCGCTGCCCCTACCCGCCACGAATGGTCATCGTATTCCGCCGGCCGTTGCGCCGGCCCCAGAGCCGGTCACGCCGGTCAGGATGGAAAACGAAGGCCAGCGGCCCGCTAACGGCCGACCACCGATAGCTTACGCCCAACCGGCGCTCAGAGCCGCATCTGAGGATGCTCCTTCCTCTGCATTATTGAGGAGCCAGGCATCCTCAGATGCCGGGCTGAAAGAAACGACGATCCTCGTCTCCACTCCGCCCTCCGTCTCCCGTTCTTCGGCCGACGATGTAAACGGCCGCGTCCTGCAAATCGTGGCTGATCAGACCGGCTATCCGCTGGAGATGCTTGATCTTGACCTTGACCTGGAAGCCGACCTGGGCATTGACACGGTGAAGCAGGCTGAGACGTTCCTGGCCATCCGCGAAGCCTTTGACATTCCGCGCCGTGACAACCTGCGCTTGCGCGACTACCCCACCCTGGGCCACGTTGTCAACTTTGTGCGGGAGAGCCGGCCGGAGTTGGTAAAGGACGGAGGGCGAAAGACGGAAGACGATAGAGGCCCGGCCGCTGATGGTCAACCTCCGTCCTCCGTCATTCGTCCTTCGTCTGATGAGATTGCCGGCCGCGTCCTGCAAATCGTGGCTGATCAGACTGGCTATCCACTGGAGATGCTCGACCTGGACCTCGACCTGGAAGCGGACTTGGGGATAGATACGGTGAAGCAGGCCGAGACGTTCCTGGCGATCCGCGAAGCCTTTGACATCTCACGCCGTGACGACCTGAAGTTGCGCGATTACCCGACGCTGGCCCGCGTCATTGATTTTGTGCGGGAGGGCCGGCCGGAGTTGGCGGCCGACCGCCGGCCGCCGCCGACTGACGGCCAACCGGCCGCCAGAGCCGCATCTGGGGATACTCCCTCCTCAATTCAGTCCAGCCCGGATGACGTGGCCGGCCGCGTCCTGCAAATTGTGGCTGAACAAACCGGCTATCCCGAAGAGATGCTTGACCTCGACCTTGACCTGGAAGCCGACCTGGGCATTGACACGGTGAAGCAGGCCGAGACGTTCCTGGCGATTCGTGAAGCGTTTGACATTCCGCGCCGTGACGACCTGAAGTTGCGTGATTACCCGACTCTCGGCCGAGTGATCGAGTTCGTGCGGGAGAGCCGGCCGGAGTTGGCAACGGACGGAGGACGAAAGACGAAAGATGAACCTTTGCCCTTCGCCCTCCGCCTGTCGTCGCTTGAGGCGGCCGACCGTTTCCCTCGCCCCGTGCCTACACCGTCGCTGCGGCCGTCGCTCGACCTGTGCCGGCGCACTGGCGTCACGCTCGACGAAAAAAGCCGGGTGGTGGTCATGCTGGACGAAGGTGGGGTGGGGCCAGCGTTGGTTGAGCAACTGGGTCGGCGCGGTGTAACGACTTTGAGCCTGACGCCCACCATGACGGCCGAGGCTCTGGCCGCCCAACTCAAGGAGTGGTTGGCGGTCGGCCCCGTGCAAGGCGTCTACTGGCTGCCGGCTCTGGACGTGGAGCCGAAGCTGGAAGAACTTGACCTGGCGACCTGGCGCGAATTGAACCGCCGCCGGGTGAAGAATCTCTATCTGACCATGCGGACGCTATATGACTCGGTGCGGGAGCCAGGTACCTTCCTGGTGGCGGCGACGCGCCTGGGTGGGTTGCATGGCTACGGGCCACGAGCGGCCGTCGCTCCCCTGGGTGGGGCGGTGGTGGGCTTCAGCAAAGCCTACAAGCGCGAGCAGGAAAAGGCTCTGGTCAAGGCGGTGGACTTTGCCGTAGGAGCTGATCCGGCCGGGCTTCTCATCCAGGAAACCCTCTACGACCCCGGCGTGGCCGAGGTGGGCTACTGGCAGGGCGGCCGGTATACCATCACCCTCACCGAACAACCCATCCCCTCATCCCCCCATCCCGGCGACTTCCAGAATGGCGTCTTCGTGGTAACGGGCGCGGCCGGGGGCATCACCAGCGCGATTGTGGCTGACCTGGCCGCGGCCAGTGGCGGCGCGTTCTACCTGCTCGATCTAGTAGCCGAACCTGACCCCTACAGCCAGAAGATTGCCCTTTTCCGCCGGGATAAGGAGGCGTTGAAGCAACACCTGATCGCCGAGGCGAAGGCGGCCGGCGAGCGGCCGACGCCCGCCCAGATTGAGAAACAGCTTTTTGCCCTTGAACGGGAAGAAGCCGCTTTGCGGGCCATAGAAGCGGTACAGGCGGCCGGTGGCGCAGCCCATTACCGCAGCCTGAATCTGTTAGACGGCCCGGCCGTGACCCGCGTCGTGGACGAAATACGGGCGCGGCACGGCCGGATAGACGTACTGGTTCACGCCGCTGGCCTGGAAATCAGCCGCCTGCTGCCCGACAAAGACCCGGCCCAATTCGACCTGGTTTTCGACGTGAAGGCCGACGGCTTCTTTAACCTGCTGCGGGCGGCCAAAGGGATGCCTATTGGGGCGACGGTGGCTTTTAGCTCAGTGGCCGGCCGCTTTGGCAACGGCGGCCAGACCGACTATAGCGCGGCCAATGACCTCCTGTGCAAGATCACCAGCGGTCTGCCACAGTGGCGGCCGGAGACGCGGGGCATTGTCATTGACTGGACGGCCTGGGGTGGTATCGGTATGGCGACGCGGGGTTCTATCCCCAAGATGATGGAGATGGCCGGTATCGAAATGTTGCCGCCGGAAGTGGGGATTCCCACTGTCC
>JBFMFT010000336.1:0-5991 GCA_040751925.1 Chloroflexota bacterium | reverse complement strand
CAGTTCATCAACCGGAGTTAATTCCTGTCATCTCGATGAAACGACGTAAAGCGGCCAGGTGGTCGGCCGCCGTCTGGAAGCCGCAGCCCATGAAGTTGACCGAAAGGTGGGTAAAGCCGGCCGCTTGCCATTCCCCTATCCGCGCCGCCCAAGTGTCGGAGTTGCCGTCGCCGTAAGGCAGGCGGGCCTCCAGACCCAGGTCGGCCCGATTACGGCCGGCTTCGGCCAGGAAGCGGTCGAGCTTGTCCAAGAGGGGTTGGGTGTCGGCGGCCGTGCGGTAATTGGGCATCCAGCCGTCGCCCATCAGAGCTACCCGCTGCAGAACGGCTTCGGCGTGGCCGCCAAACCAAAGGGGAATGGGCTGCTGGATCGGTAGGGGATTCAGACCAGCGTCGGGAATGGTGTGCCAACGGCCGCTAAAGTTGACCAGTGGTTGCGTCCACAGTTGGCGCAGGAGGGCGACCTGCTCCTCCATGCGCCGGCCGCGCGTGTGGAAGTCCTGACCCAGAGCCTCGTATTCCACCTGGTTCCAGCCCAAACCCACCCCCACCCGTAGACGGCCGCCGCTCAATACGTCCAGAGTCGCCGCTTGCTTGGCCACCAGGGCTGTCTGGCGTTGGGGCAGGATGATGATGCCAGTGGTGAACGCAATGGTTTGGGTGACGGCGGCCATGAAGCTGAACAAGACGAACGGCTCGTGAAAGGGAGTCAGGTGGGTATATGGCCCTTGCCAGCCGCCCGGCCGGTTCGGGTTCGCTCCCAAGACGTGGTCGTAGGCCAAAATGTGGCTGTAGCCCAGGGCTTCGGCCGTTTGGGCGTAATCGCGGAGGGCGGCCGGGTCATTTCCAAATTCGGTCTGTGGGAAAACAACGCCAACTCTCATACATTACCTCAATTTGGCGGGGATTGGGGGATTTTGGGATTGTTTTATGTACCAGTCTCCTAATCCCCCAATCCCCGCCCTTTTCATGGAGTATCCATGACGGTCATTTCCCATTGGGTGGCGCGGATGTCGGCCGACCAGCTACTCTTGAAATACGTCAGGACGGCCTGCATCTCCGCCTCCGTCAGCGTCTCGGCAAAGGCGGGCATGTTGCTCGTACCGCCCACAGTGGCCGGTAGCCGCTGCCCACCCAGGCGAATCGTCTCCAACAGGAGGCGGTCGCTGTGGTGCCAGGTATGGCCGCTGGCGTCGTGGGGCGGGGCGCGGAAAGAGCCATCTTCATTTTGCTGCTTCCAATCCGGCTGACCTTCCAGGTTAGCCCCATGGCACTCGGCGCAGTGGGCCGTGTAAACCTGCTGGCCCAGGGTAACGGCGGCCGGGTCGAGGGTCGGCGCAGGCGGAATGGTGGCGGCCGGTGTGCCGGCCACCTCACGCAACGGCCGAAAGGTGGGTGTAGTTGTGGCCTGGTTGCTACAAGCCGCCGAGCCTAACAGGAAGCAGGCAACGACCAGTAAGAGTCGGGCGGGTTTTCTTGGGCTGCCAACCATTCTGAGTACCATTTTAGCACGTTTCACATTTCACGTTTCACGATTTTCGTTATAATCATACCATCTGTGGAGGTATACAGTGGTTGAACCTGAATTGATTACGATATTGGAAGGGCCGACGCCGGCTTTCCGGCCGAGTCACGAGTTAGGTCTGCAATCGGTGTGTGAAGGCCCAACGGCCATGGGCATTGCCCTGTGCCAGCTTCGCACTCTAAAGGGTCCCAGTATCCTGGCCCGTTGCAAGGAAGCCTGGCAGGGAGCGCGGCCGGTCAAGCTGGATTACCCCGATCATTTGCGAATGCGCCAGCAGGCGGAGGTCGTCGCTATGCGCTTGCAGGAAATACCCGAAGGGATGGTGCTGCTCTTGTGGGTGCGCTTGCCTTACGCGGCGGAGTTTGTCCAAGAAGGAGAAGGGGATGATGACAGTGATGACTTCGGCGATTGAACGGTACCTGGCGGCCGTGAACAGCCTGGATCGCGCCGCTTACCTGGCCTGTTTTAGCCCAGAAGCGATGGTACTGGACCCTTATGGCGGCCGCCCCTTCCAGGGCCAGGAGGGCCTCGACAAGTTCTTCAATGGCATGGAACGTACCTGGCAGAGCTTCACCATGACGGCCGACCGCCCCTACGTCAGTGGCAACCGGGTGGCCTTCGCCTGGAGCGTGCGGGCGATGGCTAAATCAGGTAAGACGGCCGACTTCGCGGGCATCAATGTCCTGACCGTTGGTGAGGATGGCCTGATCACCCAATTGGAAGGGTATTGGGATATGGGGGCGATGATCGCGCAGATTAAGTGATGAGTGATGAGTGATGAGTGAGAGAGTCCTCACTTTTCACTCATCACTCATCACTTTCCATGAGGAAGATATTCGTGGCTTACGAGACGATCCTGTATGAAATAACCGATGGCGTGGCGACTATTACCCTCAACCGGCCGTCCAGCCTGAACGCTTTCAATAACCAGATGATCGGGGAGACGACCGAGGCCTTCAAGCAGGCCGGCCGCGACAAGGCCGTGCGTTGCGTGGTCATCACGGGCAGCGGCCGGGCTTTTTCGTCCGGTCAGGACTTGAACGACTTTCAGGAACGCGGCGATAACTTTTCTATCGGCGAGCATTTGCGGCAGGGTTATCACCGGCTCATCAAGCAGATGGTCACGCTGGAAAAGCCGATCATGGGGGCGATCAACGGCGTGGCGGCCGGGGCCGGTTGCAGCGTGGCCCTGGCGGCCGATATTCGGATTGCTTCAGATAAGGCCAGCTTCATCCAGGTCTTTAGCAAAGTGGGGCTGATTCCTGATAGCGGCTCGACCTGGCTGCTGCCGCGTCTGATCGGCTACGCCCGCGCTTACGAGATGGCGGTGACGGCCGACAAGGTGACGGCCGAGCAAGCATTGGCCTGGGGCTTGGTCAATCGGGTCGCGCCGGCCGAGCAATTGATGGAAATCGTGACCGCCTACGCCCTGAAGCTGGCTACCGGCCCCACCCTGGCTTTTGGCCTGACCAAGCGGGCTATGTGGAAAGGCTTCGGCTTGAGCCTGGACGAATCCCTCGAATACGAAGCCATGCTCCAGGACGTGGCCGGCCGCAGCCACGACAATAAGGAGGGGGTGCAGGCGTTTCTGGAGAAGCGGCCGCCGCAGTACCAGGGCAATTAGCGTAGGTCACGTTTCCAACTTGACCGCCTTCTGGTCAAGCTAAAAGCGTGACCTACCTAAAAGCATGGAGCAAGTGATGAATAGTGTAGCGGTGATAGGCGCGGGGACGATGGGGGCGGGAATTGCTCAGGCGGCCGCGTTGGCCGGTTATGAGGTCGTTGTTTATGACGTGACTGAGGAGATAGTTGCCAAAGCGCGCGGCCGGCTGTGGGTGTCTATTGAAGCGGGCGTCGCCAAAGGCAAGACGCCGGCCGCCGTAGCCGAAAAAGCCAGAAACGCGCTCCGCTTCACCACCTCACTGGCCGAGGCGGCGACGGCCGACCTGATCATCGAAGCCGCTCCCGAACAACTGGCCCTCAAACGGGAGATTTTCAGCACGCTGGACAAGAACGCCCCGCCCGCCACTATTCTAGCCAGCAACACGTCCAGCCTGAGCATCAACGTCTTGGCGGCTGCTACTGGCCGGCCGGATCGTTTTCTGGGCTTGCACTTCTTCAACCCGGCTCACCTGATGAAGCTGGTGGAAGTGGTGCGCGGTGATTTCACCAGCGACGAGACAATCCAGGCGGCCCTGGCCTTCGTGGAAAGAGTGGGCAAGACGGCCGTTCTCTGCCGCGATACACCCGCTTTCATCGTCAACCGGGTGGCCCGGCCGTTCTATGGCGAAGCATTGCGCTTATTGGGCGAGCAGGCGGCCGACGTAGCCACGCTGGATAAACTTGTCCGCTCCCTGGGCTTCCGCATGGGCCCCTTTGAGTTGATTGACTTGATTGGCTGCGACGTGAACCTGGCTGTCACCCAATCGGTCTACGAGGCCTTTTTCCACGACCCCAAATATCGCCCCCACCCCATTCAACAGCGCATGGTTGAGAGCGGCCGGCTGGGTCGTAAGAGCGGCCGGGGGTTCTATGAGTATTAAAGATCAGAGACTGGCCGCTATGAAACCGCCAATCTCTGGTCCAATCACCTGTTGCAGATGCCATATTAGCTGGATTCACCGGCACATGCCACCCTACCCACGGTAGACCTCCCGACGATGGGCAATTCGCCAAACGGTTATGTGCGCGGCCGTATCGTCAACTTCATACAGAATGCGATAATCACCAACCCGAACGCGCCAATCACTCTTGCTGCCAGTCAGCTTCTTTGCCCCTGGAGGCCGTGGGTTCTCAGTAAGCTGCCTTAAAGTATCGCTTATTCGCCGCTGCTGTTTGGCATCCAGACCTCTGAATTCCTTGGCGGCCGTCGGTGTAATCGTTACGTGGTAGTTCACCCCACAATTCCAACGCCACTCAGAACAACCTCAAGGTCGAAGGCTGCTTCCTTTTCGTGGCGCACTTCATCAATGAGCATTCGGTCTATGGCATCCTGTAGATACGTTGGCAACTTCGCCCAGTCCGTTTGACCAGCCAATGATCTTAGATACGCGCGGAAATCTTCGGCCGCCAGAATAACTTCAATAAGACGCCCATCATTGTCGTAGACCATTTTCGGGGGGTGTTGAATGAGAACCGTCATCCAATCTCCAATTCTTTACTCTTGGGTAGTTAAGTAAAGGATATTACCGGCCGTCGCAAAAATCCGCAATGGGTTCTCGATCACCGCCAGGTACGTGGCGGCGGCGAATAGCTCCTGGCCGGTGTCCAGTTGAGCTTTGTATTGGGCCAGAAAGGTACCGCCCAGGCTTAACTGGACAATCCGGCCGCTGCCAGGATCGAGGATAAAAATGGAGGAGTTGAGGCCCTGGCCGACGATTTCCACCGCCGTTGGCGCAATCAGGGGTGATTGCAAACCATTCTCGGCCAGTTCAGCTTCGCCCCACAGCAGGCGGCCGGCCACGTAGCGGCGCAGACGGCCGTCTCTATACAGCAACAAGACGCTGCCATCCTCGGCGTAGATCGTAAAGTCCACCACCTGGTCTAAATCGGCGTCGCCCTCAAAGGCCAGACTGCGTTGAGCGTCGTTAGCCGTGAATCCCTCGCCCTCGGGGAAGTAGCGCCAGATTTGTTCGGCCTCTACGTCCAGAATGTACAAACGTTCGTCGTAAGTAGCGACCGCTACGGGCTGCCGCCAATCACTCGCCAGGGGTAAGGGAACAGCCCGAATGTCTTCAAATGAGGGGTAAAAGGTAATCAGCGCGCCGCGGCTGTCCAGCATGGCTAACCCATCGCGGCTGGTGGCCGTACCCTTCGGCCGCCAGGTCAAGTCAATCAATTGGCCGACGACGTGACTGCCCACCGCCTGGCTGTTGAAGCTAATCACCACCGGATCCGGTACAGTCAGGGTGGTGTAGCTCTCGTCGGTATCGTGGCGGTAGACCTGGCCGGCGGCCCGATCCAGGGTAAAGAGGCCGCCATTAAAGCCTTCCCGCAAGGCGACCACCCCTAACTGCGTGTCAGGCGGGTATTGGTAGAACGGCCGCTCCACCAGCCGCGTTACCCCATCCAGCCAATCCAGATTGGTGATCGCCTCCTGGCGGGCTTGTTGCACGTCGCTGTCGCCGGGGCGGACGCTGTCGGCTTCGGCGGCCAGGCGCAAAACCTCGTTGTACTGCTGGCGGGCCATCTCTGGCGACTGGCCCGCTTGTTGGGCGATTGCCAGGGCGTTGTTAATCCCTTGCTTGATTTGGCTGAGGCCGGCCACCCGGCCGCGCTCGAAATAGACGCTGGTGACGACCAGGGCTACAACGAGAGGGATCAGTACCGCTAATAGGAGTGGCGCGAGAGTTCCCCCTCTATCCTCCTCGGTCGCCTCAGTGGGTGGGCGCAGGCGGGCCAGGAATTGGGCCAGCCAACTGGCCCCTTTGGAGAGGCCCAAGGCGGCCCCGGCCGTGGCCTGGCGGG
>JBFMFT010000335.1:0-5997 GCA_040751925.1 Chloroflexota bacterium | reverse complement strand
CAGTTCCGGTACAGGTCTTAATTCGATGCGGTATTCCTCTGCGTGTTCCAGGAACGCACGACGAGCCAGACGGATTGCTTCGGCAATGGCTTCCTTACGGATACTGCCGCGCCATTGGCGAATAATGCTCTCCCAGATCATCCCCCTGGCAACTTGATCCAGCACGTCGGCCGCAAAAATCCGCGTGCCGCGAAAGGTCAGTTTGCCGTGGCAGATTTCCGGGTCGGCGACCACGTAACGGCCGACGACCATGCCATTCTTACCGTTATCACCGGGTGTTGGCGCTGCCACGCCACTGGTGTGTGGGTTCAGGATAGGGCGGTACTCGTCCAGGTGTTCGAGTAGGGCCTGACGAGCCAGGCGCAGCGCTTCGGCAATGGCCTCTTTGGTAATATAGCCTTTGCGTTGCTCGATGATGCTTTCCCAGACCATGCCCGTCGCCACCTGCTCCAACACGTCACCCACGAGAATGAGCGTGCCGCGAAAGGTCGGCTTACCCTGACATGTTTCTGGATCGGCGACAATGTAGCGGCCGATTATTGGCGTTTTCATCTTCACACCTCTATCACAAAACCCAAGTATAACGCTTCACGCTTCACGTTTCACTCTTTCCTCAACTCAATCTTCAATATCTTGCCCGTCGCGCTCATCGGCAAGGTGTCGCGGAACTCGATGAGGCGGGGGTATTTGTAGTCGGCCATGTTTTCTTTGGCCCAGGCGACCAACTCCTCGGCCGTCACCTCCGCCTCCGCTTTCGGCACAATGAACGCCTTGACCTCCTCCCCCAACCGTTCGTGCGGCACACCCAGGACGGCCGCCAGGCTCACGGCCGGGTGAGTCATCAACACTTCCTCCACCTCACGCGGATACACGTTGAAGCCGCCGCGAATAATCATGTCCTTGACCCGATCCACAATGTAGATGTAACCGTCCTCGTCCAGTCGGCCGACGTCGCCCGTGTGGAACCAACCGTTCCGCATGGCCTCGGCGTTGGCTTCCGGCTTCTTGTAATAGCCCTTCATCACGTTGTGGCCCTTGATCACAATCTCGCCCAACTCACCCTGCGATACGTCCTGGTCGTCCTCATCCACAATGCGAATTTGCACGCCCCAGACCGGCAGGCCGACCGAACCAGGCTTGCTCGGCCGCTCCATGCGGTTAAAGCTGGCGACCGGACTGGTTTCCGACAACCCATACCCTTCCAGGATTTTCACGTCGAACTTCATCTCAAAGGCCCGCATCAGTTCCACCGGCATCGCCGAGCCGCCAGAGGCGCACAAGCGTAGGTTGCGGGCGATCTTTGCCAGGTCGTACTGCTGGGCGCGGGGATGATTGAGCAAGGCCCAATACATGGTCGGCACGCCGGCGAAGATGGTCACGTTATCCCGCTCCATAATCGCCAGGGCGTCGTCGGCGTCGAAGCGCGGCAGCAGGGAAAGGGTCGCCCCGGTGTAGAAGCCAGCGTTCATCTGCACCGTCTGGCCGAAGGAGTGAAACAGGGGCAGGACGACCAGATGAACGTCATTCTGGCTGCGGTCGTACATATTGTCGGCCAGGCGGGCGTTCATCACCATATTGCTGTGGCTGAGTTCCGCGCCCTTCGGCCGCCCCGTCGTGCCGCTGGTGTAGAGGATGACGGCCGTATCGTCAGCCTGGGTCGCCACGGTGTCAAAGGTCGTGGGCTGGTTGTAGATGAGCATCCCCAGCGTCTTGACCCCTTCGATGGGCGACGGCCCGGCCGGGTTGGCCGTCATCATCACCAAATGCTGGCAGCTTTCTACCTGCTGGAAGGCCGCGTAACCCATCTGGCCCAACGGCAACTGCTCCGTGCCCTCAAAGCAGAAATAGGCTTTGGCGTCGGAATCTTGCAGGTGGTAGGCGATTTCGCGGGGCTTGAGCAGGACGTTGAGCGGCACCACCACTGCCCCCGCCTTCAGGATGCCGTAATAGACCACCGGGAAGTAAGGCAGGTTGGGGCAACTAATCGCCACCTTATCCCCCTTGTGGATGCCCAGGCCGACCAGGGCATTGGCTACCTGGTTGGCCATGGCGTTGACCACCCCATAAGGCAGTTTCATCTCGCGGAAAATGACAGCCAGGTGATTCGGCCGTTCGCGGGCCGTTTCCTCTAATAACGTCGCCAGGTTGAGCATGGTCGGGCCTCCTTGTTAAGTGAACCGTGAAGCGTGAAACGTGAAACAACCCTCTTTTCACGTTTCACGTTTCACGTCTCAGATTATATCAGCTTTGGGTTGGGGAAAGCTATGGCAGACCTGGCAGGTTTCGGAAATCTGTCAGGTCTCTTGGCCTGTACGTTGAGTTCAAGAGCGTTTTCCTTTACAATTCCGGTTGGAGAATCTGATCATGTTTGGAAACCTCGATAGTTCTTTTGAGCGTTGGTGGATGGTGGGCTTGTTGGCAGCCTGGGCTGCGTTGCTATTCGGTGGTTTTCTCTTTGGCTCCAGCCCGGCCGAAAACCAGCCCCGTATGCCCCTGTGGACGCGCATCGGCTCGTCCATCGTCCTGGTCATCGCCGCCTGGAGTTTGGTGGGGTTCGGCCGTCAAGAAACTCGGTTTTTGGCAAAAACCGAGTTTCTAGTGGCCGTGGGCATGAGCCTGGGCTTGCTGGGCGACCTGTTCATGGCTGAGTTGCTGCGCCTGGGCAACCGGGTTATGAGTGGCATCGGGGCTTTTGGCCTGGGCCACGTGGTGTACATTGTGGCCTTTCTGGGGCTGGCGGGGGCTGAAGCCCCTACTACAAACGTAGGTTCGCGCTGGCTAGCCTGGGCGGCCTGGCTCCTGTTTGGGGTGGTTGGTTGGTATTTCGTCGTCTTTCGTGGGCAGCCAGCGACGACGCTGCATTACGCTGCCCTGCCTTATGCTCTGCTCCTGGCGAGTACGGCCGGGGTCGCCACCGGCCTGGCCCTCCTTCAACCCGCTTACATTCCCCTAGCTGTGGGCGCGGCCCTCTTTCTAACCAGCGACCTCATCCTGGCCGCCCAGCTATTCAACGGCCTGCGCTTCCCCTTCATTGGCGACGTCATCTGGCTGACCTACGGCCCGGCCCAGATGTTGATTGTCTATTCGGCCGGGCGGGTTTGGTAATGAGTGATGAGTGATGAGTGGCACTCATCACCCGTCACTCATTACTCATCTGGCAAGACTATGATCATCGTCGTGATGAAACCCCAGGCCGGGATGCGCGAGCTATCGGCCGTCATCGCCCGCGTCGAAGATTGGGGCTACCAGGCCCACCTCTCCGAAGGGCCAGACCACACCACCATTGGTGTCGTCGGTCAGGGACGCGCCCTCGACCGCGACCTGTTAGCCGCCCTGCCCGGCGTGGAACGGGTCATGTCTGTCGCCAAACCCTTCAAGCTATCCAGCCGCGAGTTCAAGCCAGAAGATACCCAGTTCCCCATCGGCGGGCATACAGTAGGCGGCCGGGGGATTATCCTCATGGCCGGCCCCTGCTCCGTCGAGAGCCGCAGCCAGATCATAGAGACAGCCCACGCCGTCAAAGAGGCCGGGGCGCACGTCTTACGCGGCGGGGCCTTCAAGCCGCGCTCCTCGCCCTACTCCTTCCAGGGCTTGGGCGAGGAAGGCTTGAAATACCTGGCCGAAGCCCGTGAGCAAACGGGGCTGCCGGTGGTGACGGAGGTGATGGAGCCGGGCTTAGTTCCCCTGGTTTGCCAGTACGCCGACGTGCTGCAAGTGGGGGCGCGCAATATGCAAAACTACGCCCTCCTGCACGCCGTGGGCGAATCGCAATTCCCTGTGCTGCTCAAACGGGGCATGAGCAGTCTGATGGAGGAGTGGCTGATGTCGGCCGAATACATCCTGAGTCATGGCAACACCCGCGTCATGCTGTGCGAGCGGGGCATTCGCACCTTCGAGAAATACACCCGCAACACCTTCGACATCAACGCCATCCCCGTCGTCAAGCTCATGTCCCACCTGCCGGTGATTGCCGACCCCAGCCACGCCACCGGCCAATGGGAATACGTCGGCGCGGCGGCGAAGGCCAGCGTGGCCGCCGGGGCCGACGGCCTCATCATCGAAGTCCACCCCCGGCCGGAAGAAGCCCTCTCCGACGGCGGCCAATCGCTCAAACCCGAACGCTTTGCCCAACTGGTGAAGGAAATGCGGGCCATTGCCCAGGCCGTCGGCCGCGACGTTTTGTAGAAGCGAGGTAGGGCGAGTGATTCCTCTTTTATTCATTGCCGCCCATGATCATCCGCCTTATAATCCGGCCGTATCGCTAGCGCAATCATACCGGCTAATTGAGCAGAAGTTGGAGTTGAAAGTCCATTGACAGGAGTTCTTATTGGTGCTGGCAGTCCGGCCGATCGGGCATCCATTCCATTGGCTACCCGTCGTGGGACATTTATCCCCAATGAGCGAAGACTGGAATGGCCCCCGGCGAAGATGCGGGCCTCTATTGACCAGTGGAAAGTCAGGTTTCCCCACGCGCGCCTCCGGTCTGCAACCGCCCAATATAACTGTATGGGTCTGATATTTGCTTCGAGGCGGACTTGGGTAGAAACTGACCATTTGAAGATGATTCTGGGCGAAGATGGCTACCATCAAGTAAAAGACCCGCCGGATGCTAACATTGGTGACATTGTAGTCTATCGTGCTGGCGATGGCGATGCGTCACACGTAGGGATCATCATACATATCGAGCCAGTTATCGGCCGAACACCTGGAGATGTTTACGTGTTGAGCAAGTGGGGACAAGAAGGTGAGTACATCCACTTGCTCGATGAGGTGCCATCTCTGTTGGGAAAACCGGCCGAATTCTGGAGCGATAGAAAAGTGTATCTATGAACCCACAGGATATGGCATCAACACTAGAAGAAATCGAGAGCAACGAGTTTGCCGTTCGTCTGGGTGTAGCCAGCAACTTTCGGACGTTCTTGCGGGCAGCCCAACAAGAAGAGGCCGTGTGGCGTGTTCTTCGGGAACTCTATTCGCAAGGCGGCCGTCTCGTTTTGTCGCAAATTCTTCAACGTGTTCTTGAGCTATCTAACGAACAGGTTGACTTCCGTTACGAGAATCCATGGGACACAGCCCTGACTGTCTACCTGTGGTTGTTGAGCTTGAAAGATAGCGAAGCGGCTGAAACAGCCGCTTCAGCAGTTAGCCGGGCGTTGAATTGTTGGTGGGCAACCAAGATCGCCCGTAGTGTCTTGCTGCGAGAGCAATTACAGAACGACGCGGGCATGACCCTCGTTGATGTGCCATCTCCGCGCCAAAAGCCGTCAACAGGGAGATGGCTTTCCAACGCTTCCGATCTTGTGCTAGCTGTCTCCCTCCCTGGGATCAGGCCATCCGGTAAGCTTAGGATAGGCTCACACAAACCTAGCGTGTCCTCGCCCAGTCCCCCTCGTGTGGAATGGTTCTTGGGAAGATTAGACTATCGGATCGGGTATAAGACTGAGCAGAGTAGTGTCGTAACAGCGTGAGGGTTCAATCATGATTAGACATATTTGGACGGTGATTTGCTCCGAGAGTATCACCGATCAGGAATCCAATAACATTAGCCTATTTAACATCCTGGAACGCATTACGCTTTCCCTCTCGGAAGAGCCTTCTGCCTTACCAGAAGGAATCATTCTGCCGATTAGCTTTGAGGTGGTTTCCTACTGGGCAAGAGAAAACAAAGACCGCCCGACGCGGGGACATGCTCGAATCTTATTGGTGCTTCCTTCTAGAGAGGTTGGGCCACAGTTTTCCCACGACTTAGACCTCGTCCAGTATGAGCGAGTTCGCACCAGGACGCGAGTCAATGGCCTATCTATACGTGGAGCAGGTTTGTATGATTTCCGCGTCCAGTTGCAGGTGGATGGTGAGCAGGAATGGCAGGAAGTCGCCAGTGTGCCTTTAGAGATTCTGCTTGAACCGATGGGTTCGACAAGTTGATGAGGACATGTTGCATGAAACCCCAACCCATCCCCCCCGCCCCCGGCCAGGAATCTGTTTGGGATTACCCCC
>JBFMFT010000334.1:0-6055 GCA_040751925.1 Chloroflexota bacterium | reverse complement strand
AGGCCATAGCGCGTATCAACGGCCGGCTTGAACACTTGCACCGTCTGTTTGGCGATGACCGCGCGGCGGGCGCGGCGAATCAACTCCTCGGTCTTGCCGCTAAACATACTCCCGCAGATCAACTCCACCCGTCCCCGGTGGTAAGTACTCATAAGCCAACCTATAAAATAGAAAAGGCAACTACTCAGCCAGAAACCAGGTTTTTCTCTGGACAACCAGCGTCATTACCGGCAAAAAACCTGGTTTCTACAGGCAGCCTGAGTAAATAACAGAAAAGGCAGATACGGTAGTGTATCTGCCTTCATCGCCTTTTGCGACTAACTTTTACCAAAGATTTACGGTCGCCGCCGGCCGCCCTTACTCCATAACCTCCTGGCTACGCAGGAATTTCTTGAGGTCAATGAGGGCCTTTTGCCCTACGCCGGTAATAGACAGCAAAGCGTCGTCGCCACCCTGCTGGAGACGGCCGTATACGTCACCCACCGTCTGGATACCCGCCTCGCGCAGGGCATTCAGAGCGCGTTCAGTCAGGCCGGGAATCTGGCCCACAGGGGTCGCCAGGGGATTCTTGGCCTCCTGGCGGACTTCGGTCTCCACGCGGATTTCTTCACGGCGTTGCAGGCGGCGCAAGAAGCGGTCAACCTGTCCTTCGGTGTCTACCAGCCGTTGCTGGCCAGTGTAATAAGGATGCGTCCCTGACCAGATTTCCACGTGCAGTTCTGGCACGGTTGAGCCAACGGTCATTACCACTTCGCCGTTGCAGATAACTTTGGCTTCGGGATACCACTTGGGATGAATGTCTTTCTTCACAACAAACCTCTAAGCAATCGTCCGCAAACAAGTTCCCTCCAGTTCCCTTAGTTCCCAGGGAACTTAAGGAACTTGGAGGAACTCGACGATTGCTCTAACTCTCACTCTCAACGACTGGGTACACACTGACGTACTGCCGGCCGAGCCGGGTCTCAAACTCTACTTGCCCCTCAATGAGCGAAAACAGGGTGTAGTCGCGGCCGATGCCCACGTTCTCCCCCGGCCGGAAGCGCGTTCCCTTCTGCCGGATGAGGATATGCCCAGGGATGACCTTCTGGCCGCCAAACCGCTTGACGCCTAACCGTTGGGAATTGCTATCGCGGCCGTTGCGACTAGAGCCGCCACCTTTCTTGTGTGCCATGATGATCTCCTTCACCAGTTGAAGGTTAAAGGTTGAAGGTTCAACAACCTTCAACTTTCAACTTTCAACTTTCAACTACTATCTCGTCCACCCGCAGGCGCGTATACTGCTGCCGGTGGCCTTGCCGCCGGCGATAGCGCTCTTTGGGAGTATATTTCCAGACCAGGATTTTCTTCCCGCGATATTGCTCCACCACCGTCGCTTTAACTATCGCCCCACTAACGGCCGGTTGGCCGACGACCACCTGATCCCCGTCAGCGATGAGCAAAACGTTGTTAAGTTCAATTTGACTACCGACTTCGTAAGGGAGCTTCTCCACGCTAAAGCTATGCCCTTCTTCGGCGCGGTACTGCCGGCCGCCACTTTCTACAATTGCGTACACGATACCTCCAAAAAGTGAAGAGTGAACAGGGAGATTCTTCCCCGTCTTGGACGTGCCAGGCGGTGTCGGGTCGCCAGACAACGGCCGAGTATTATAATCGGCCGGTAGGGGCTTGTCAAAAAGCGGTAAGATTTTTAATATGAGGCGATAGGTCAGTATAATGAGAGACATCGGATGTCTGCCAGACCTCCGATGTCCTTACGATGGAGGTACGCATGGCTGAAGCAATTGATCTCTTATTAACAGGTGGTACGGTGATCACCATGAATGGGGCGTTTGACCTCTTTCCGGCCGGGGCCGTCGCCGTTCGCGGCGATAGCATTGTAGCCGTGGGGCCGGCCGCTGACCTGAACGACCGCTACACGGCCGCCACCACCGTCCACTGCGAAGGCCAGGCCATCCTGCCAGGGTTGGTCAACGCCCACACCCACGTGCCAATGGCCCTCCTGCGCGGCCTGAACGACGACCTGCGCCTGGACGTATGGCTGGGCTACCTCATGCCCCTGGAGCGGGAATTTGTCACCCCCGAATTTGTCAAGCTAGGCACGCGGCTGGCCTGCGCCGAGATGATCCGCTCTGGCGTCACCGCCTTCGCCGATATGTACTACTTTGAGGAGTCTATCGCCGAGGTGACGGCCGAAATCGGGCTGCGCGCCTTACTCGGCCAAACCGTCCTCGTCTTCCCCGCCCCCGACGCCGAAAGCTACGAAGACAGCCTGGCCCTTTGCCGCCACTTCATCGAAGGGTGGAACGGCCATCCATTGATACAGCCGGCCGTCGCCCCCCACGCCTGGTACACCGCCACCCCCGAACTGTTGCGGGCCTGCGCCGACCTGGCCCGCGCCTACGACGTACCCATCCACACCCACGTCAGCGAGACGGCCCTGGAAGTGCAGAACTGCCGCGAGCAACACCGGATGCCCGTTGTCCCCTGGAACGCTAAACACGGCCTCTTGGAAACGAAGCTGCTGGCCGCCCACTGCATCCACCTGGATCGCGGCGAGATTTACGACCTGCAAAAAGCCGGGGCCGGCGTAGCCCACTGCCCCACCAGCAACCTGAAACTAGCCAGCGGCATCGCCCAGGTGGGTCAAATGCTCAAGATGGGGGTCAAGGTGGGTGTCGGCACCGACGGCCCGGCCAGCAACAATGACCTGGATATGTTCGAGGAAATGCGGCTGGCCGCGCTGCTGGCGAAGACGGTCAGCAATGACCCCACCACCCTGCCCGCCCGCCAGGCCCTCCAACTGGCGACCATTGGCGGGGCCAGGGCGATGCATATTGATAAAGTAACTGGCAGTCTGGAAGCCGGCAAGCGGGCCGACCTGATTGTGGTCAACATGAAGGAGCTGCACAATTGGCCGCACTTCCACAACAACCCCGACGCGGTCTACTCGCGCCTGGTCTACGCCGCCCGCAGCGCAGACGTGGCTCACGTTCTCTGTAACGGCCGCTGGCTCATGCGTGACCGCCAATTGCTCACCGTCAACGAGGAGGAGACCCAGGCCCAGGCGGCCGAAGTGGCTACTAAGATAGATGCCTTTGTCCTTCGGCGCGAGTCCAGCCCCTACAACAAGCTGGTCGTCCTGGCCGGCGTCCAACGCCAGGAGAGCTTTGAGGTGCAGGTGAAAGTCCCCCTGGCCGACGAGAAGGGCGTCTTGACCGCCCTCGCCAGCCCACCCATTGAAGTAGTCCGCCAGGCCTATTACCGGCAGTACGATAGCTATTTTGTCTTTGATGGCGATGACCCCGACGCGGAACGGCTGCGCTACCGCGAAGATGAGTTCCTCAACGAAGAAGGGATGGTGACGCAGGCCCGCACGCGCCTGACGTTGCTAGGGGACATTCAGCGGCAGGAGTTCGCCAATGCCGTGATGCTTTCTCGCTCGCGCTACCTGGCCCCGGCCGCCCAAAGCCTGCGCTTCTACCGCGAATACTTCGCCCCCGCCACTGAAGTAGAAGTGGTCAAGGAACGCCGTCGCTGGCGTATTCTTTACCAGGACACCGATTTCGCCATCAACCTGGACAAAGTGAACCGGCCCGCCCTACCTGGCCTCTTCCTGGAAATCAAGTCGCGCACCTGGTCGCGCCGCGACGCCGAACGCAAAGCGGCCCTCATCGAAGAGTTGTTGGTTTTGTTTGGCGTGGATCCGGCGACGGCCGAACGCCGCGAATACCACGACCTGGCCCTCAATCAGTAGACTGCCTGTAACTATTCAGCCAGAAACCAGGTTTTTCCCTGGCAGAGCGTGATGATTGGCAACAAAAAACCTGGTTTCTTCAGAGAGCCTGAATAGTTACGACTGCCTATTGTGCATGGCGTGGAGACCTCTGGATACGCAATACGCCCCTGTTACGGCCGCGCCACGTACTCATACACCAGCACGTCATTAAAGGCGACGGTTCTTACCTGTTCGTACCGCCCCTCCAACCAGGCCAGGTGAGGGTGGGGCCGGCCGGCCGCCTGGTATTCCTCAACGGCCCGCGCCAAGATAACGAACCACACCCGGTGGCGGCCCGCAACGGCCGTCGCCAGGTCGGGGGTGGCAAACAGCCCCAGGGCCACCTGGGTCGGATAGGCCAGCGTGTCCTCTGGGCTACCCGGCGCGTCGGCCAGAAACGCGGCTTCTAGCCGGCGGCCGTAATAATGCGTCGGCAAGAAAGTGAGCTTATTGCTGTGGACAATGGCCTCGGCCGGATCGCTCTGCGCCGCCAGGTAAGCCGCCACCTGGTCGAAGGGCGAGCGCGGAAAGCGGGCGTAGGTGTAGTGATTAACCAGGGAGATGACCACAATCGCCACCGCCGGCAGCAAGACACCCCAGCGCACCGGCCGCGGCATAGAACCCTTGACCAACGCGGCCGCCGCCAGGATGTAATAGACGATGGCCGAAGGCAGCATGGCCCGCGCCACGTAGACCGGCCGCTCCTGGGAGACCAGGAAGGTGAGCAGGATAGGCAGGAGGGTCAGGCACAAGAGGAAAGTGTGGCAAGTGGCAGGTGGCAGGTGGCACTTGCCACTTGTCACCTGCCACTTGCCACCTGCCACAACCAACACCGCCGGCAGTAACAAGCTGAAGAACAGGGCGGCCGGCAGCAGCCAGGTAGGGAGAGCCTGGTTATCATAGGCGAAGTGGAAGATAAGTAGGGTCTGGATGAGTTCGGCCAGCCCCGGCCGCGTCACCCAATAAGCCTGCCCAATTTTTGCCCACTGCCCCGGCGCCACCAGCAACCAGGGAGCAAAGAGAGCCAGCATCAGCAGGTGAGATAGCACGACCGGGCGTAGGTTGACCAGGCGACGGCCGCGCCACCAGGCCCACACCACCCAACCATCCACCGCCGCCAGGAAAAACGCCCCCAGGTTGTGGGCGTAGAGCGTCGTCACCCCGGCAATGGCAAAGGCGAGCCACCAAGTCGCAGGTGGCAAGTAGCAGGTGGCATCTCTTACTTGCCACCTGCTACCTGCCACTTGCCATTGGCCACCTGCCACTTGCCTACTTGCACCACTCCACGCCCGGACGAAGCAATAGGTCGTCGTCACCGCCGCCAATCCCAATAGGGCGTACATACGGGTTTCCTGGGAGTAATAGATGTGAAAGGGGGAGATGGACAGGACGACCGCAGCCACCAGCCCCACCCGCCGGCCGTACAGATAGCCCGCCAGGTGATAGACCACCCATACCGTCGCTATACCCAGCAGCACAGAAAGAGAACGCACGGCCGCCGGCGATTGCCCCCATAATTCCATCCAGCTGTGCAGCAGGGTGTAATAGAACAGGGGATGCACGTCGGCCGCCGCCCCCCCGACCTGGCTAACAGTGCCATAGAGCATCGTCACCAGGGGCTTTTCGGCGTACAGAACGGCAAAGGCTTCGTCGTACCAGAGCGGCCGGCCGCCCAGGTTCACCACCCGCAGCAGGGCCGCCAGCCCCAGCACAGCCCAGGGGATTTTGGGAATGATGAATGATGAATGATGAATGATGAATTCTCCTTATCCCCTCATCCCGGCTCCCTGACCTGGTAAATCACGACGTCACCTTCCTGGAAGACAGGCGCCAGGTAGGGTGCGGTCGCCGGGTCGAAGTCGCCCAACGCTCGCTCGGCCGGGCCATGAAAGACGTAAGCCACGCCATACTGTTCTAATAGCTGCTGGCGAACCGGGCCGGCCGTCTCGGCGGCAAAGAACGCGGCCACCTCCGCCCGCTTGCGCTCAAAAGCCACCGTCTCCATCTCATGCCCCAGGACCACCCGATGATCCGTCCAGGCCGGAATCAGGTTGCCTGTGTCAAAGGCGGCCAGCGTCACGCCCACCTGATCCGTATGCTCCCCCAGCCATTCCACTCCATCTATTACGTCTCTCGGCCAGAACAGGTTCGGTGCCTGAGTCACGGCCGCCACCGTGTAGCCAATGGTCAAGTACAGGTTAGTCATACTCATCAGAGCCAGCGTCAAAGCCAGGGCCAGCCAGCCCAGACGACGGCCGACTGGGTAGAGACGGCCCGCCG
>JBFMFT010000333.1:0-6062 GCA_040751925.1 Chloroflexota bacterium | reverse complement strand
GTTTCTAAAACCTGTCAGGTCTCTTCCTTGATTGACAGGATAGGGTTTCATTGCTAGAATGAAGCGCAAATAGCTTGCCCTATGCCCGGCGTGGGAAACTATTCCTGGGGGTAGGGCGCGGCACATTCTGTTCTCGTGCCAATAGTCGCCGGCGCCGCTTGTGTTCAGCAACAGCGCCGGTTGTTTGCTTATGGAGGTTGCCATGAACGAGACTGTCAACGGCGACTCGCTAGAATCAGCCCTGTCCGAACAGCCCCTGTCCTTACCGGCGCCTCGCCTGGAACGATTGTGGAATCTCGCCCTGGTTATCGGCCGGCGAGTCAGCCTGACCAAGATTGGCATCTTCGTGGTCAGCCTGTTTCTGTTCATTCTGGCTATTACTTTGATGAAGGAGGGAGCGCGGGGTCTGGCCCCGTTGGTGCAAGACACTTTTTCGGTGAACCATCCCGCCAATAGCCTGGGCTTTGGCTGGCTCTTCGCCTACCTGGTGATGAGCGGTTCGCCGGTGGCGGCGGCCGCTCTGACTTTCTTCGACGCCGGCGTCCTTAGCAAATTTGGGGCCTTCGCCATGATTACGGGCAGCCGGATGGGCGCCGGCTTTATCGTCCTGATGATTGGTTTTGTTTACGTGCTGCGCGGCCGAAACCGGGCCGCCAGTCTGGGAATGGGCCTGCTCTCCTTGAGCGTGACGGGTTTTACCCACCTGATCGGCCTATTCATTGGTGCGCCGCTCCTGGGGATGGGCGTGTTGGATCGCTTGCACCCACAGTCCGGTGTCCTGCTCAACTCGATTACAGACCTGCTTTTTGATCCGGTAGCCGCCTTTTTCCAGAGCTTCTTACCTCAGTGGATGCTCTTTGTCGTGGGCATGGCTATCATCATCTTTAGCTTCAACTTGTTTGACCGCTGCCTGCCGCAGATGTCGGTCAAGGAAAGCCACGTCGGGGCCGTGTCGCGCCTGGTCTACCGGCCATGGGTCATGTTTCTCTTGGGGGCTGGAATTACCTTGATTTCGATGTCGGTGAGCGTTTCCCTGAGTATCCTGGTCCCCTTGAGTAATCGTGGCTTTGTCCGCCGCGAGAACGTGATCCCCTACATTATGGGGGCCAATATCACCACCTTTGTAGATACCCTTTTGGCCTCTATCCTGGTCGGCCGTCCCGAAGCCTTCACCGTCGTCCTGGCCGAAATGTTGAGCATCACCATCGTCTCTTTCATTCTGCTGTTGACAGTTCTCCGTCGTTACGAGCGGTGGACGTTGGACTTCGTGAGCTGGGTCACGGCCAGTAACCGTAACCTGGCCCTGTTTATGGTCGTTATCTTCATCGTACCAATTGTTCTACTTTTGGTATAGTGTCTCATCGAGGCTAAACTGATAGGCTGCTAAACCCCGTAGGTCTCCGAGACCTACGGGATTTGAGACTGGCAGTTCCTTCGAGTTGAGGAGGGTTGGCGATGCGATTGTTAATAGCAACAGGAGGGGCAAAACACTCGGAGCTGGCCTTGCAGATGGGCGCGCTGATCTGCCGCCGGTTGCGCCGGCCGCCTACCGTCCTAACTGTAGTGAAGCACAAGGAGGATCGGCCGCGCGCCGATCAGGTTTTGGCCCGCGCCCGTGAGTTATTAGGGCCGGACTTAGAACGAGCCAATACCATCGTCCGCGCCGGCCATCCTGGCGAAGAGATTGTCCGCGAGGCGCATAACGGCCGCTATGACCTGGTGGTGATTGGCGAAAAGCCGAAACACTCCCTATCAGCGCGGATGTTGGGTTCGCGGGCGGCCTACGTGGTTGAACACGCCCCCTGCCCAGTGCTGATCGCCAAAGGCCAGATAGGCCCCATTGATAAGGTTCTTTTGTGCGACAGTGGGGCCAGAAGTGAATCGCTCCTACACCGTTTCTTGGCCCAATTACCTGACCTGGCGGACGGGGAGGTGGACACGACGGTGCTGCACGTGATGTCGCAGATGGGCGCCGGGCCAGGGATTGCCGGCGAGCAGTTACAAGCCAACGCCGACGAGTTGATTCACGCCCACGCGCCGGAAGGACAGCTATTGGAGCGCGACATTCGGCTATTAGACCGGCCGCCCATCCACCCCCACCCGTTAGTGCGTCACGGTCTGGTGGTGGAGGAGATTCTGGCTGAGGCCCAAAGTGGCAGTTATGACCTGGTGGTGATTGGGGCGCACTTTCCGGCCGGCTGGCAGCGCATCCTACTCGACAACATTGCTCACCAGGTGATTGTCCACGCGGATCGGCCGGTGCTGGTCTTGCGCTAAGAAGGGTCATTGGCAATTACCAATTGCCAATGACCAGTGACGACGTTAAGGAGAGACAATTTGAAAGGCAAAAGGAGACTACTCCGTAATTTTCTGCTCGAACTACTCATCTACGGTGGGCTAGTTTTTGCCTACTTCTTGCTGGCCCTCCGTCTACTAGATGACCTGCTATTTAACCTATCGGAGCAGCGGCCGGCCTGGTACGCCATCGCCGCCCTGGGCTTAATTGTGGTGCAAGGCGTGGCCCTGGAAGCGGTCACTTCGTTCCTGATTGAACGCCTGGGTCTGGAGCGATTGGAATAAGCGGTATGCACTTTCCTATTTCTGGCGTCACGATTAACCCGATTTTTCTAATCGGTATTGGTTTTCTGGTCGGCATCCTGGGGGGATTCTTTGGGGTAGGCGGAGGCTTTCTGGCCGGGCCGCTCATGTTCTGGTCGGGCGTACCGATGCACTTCGTCGTCGGCACCGACCTGGCTCACATGACCGGCAAATCCATTGTGGCCGCCAAGCGGCACTGGGCGTTGGGCCACGTAGACGTGAAGTTAGGCTTCCTGATGGTGATTGGCACAATTACCGGCGTGGAGGTTGGGGCGCGGCTGATCGAGGCTTTAGAAGTCACGGGCAACATTGACCAGGTAATTGGTCTGACATACATTGTCATCTTGATAGCGATTGGGGCTTTTACGGCCGCCGAAAGCCTGCGTTCTTTGCGGGCTATGAACGCCCAAAAGCTGGACGTGCGGGAGGCGGTGGCCTTTCAGGGCATCAAGCGGCGGATGCGCCGGATTCGCTTGTGGCCGATGATTTCCTTACCAGAGTCAGGCATCGAAGCCATCTCCTTGTGGGTCATTCTGGGTGTGGGCTTCTTTAGCGGTGTGTTGGCCGGGGCTTTGGGGGTCGGTGGGGGCTTCGTGCGGATGCCGTCGCTCATTTACATTATTGGCGTGCCTACCCACGTGGCGGTTGGCACGGACTTGTTCGAGATCATCTTCTCGGCCGGGTATGGTACTCTGACCCATGCGCTCAAAGGCAACGTGGACATTTTCATGGCTCTGGTTATGCACACAGGGGCGGCGATTGGCGCGCAAATCGGGGCCACCTCCACCCGCTTTTTTGCTGGGCCGCGCATCCGTCTGGCCTTTTCTGTCTTGCCCTTTATAGGCGCGATTCTAGTGGCGATTCGCCTGCTAGGAGGTTTACCGGACCTGTGAAAATCCTCTTGTGTATCAGTGAGATGCCCTACGCTGAACCAACCGTCCGCTTTGGCGGCCTGGTAGCCAGCCTGGTGGCTTCCTCCGTCACGATCTTAAACGTCATTGGTCAGGAGAGTGAGCGGGCTGAGGCTCAAAAAACGCTGGCTCAGGCGCAGAAGATGCTGGCTCTGCCGCAGGTAGCCACCATCATCCGCGAAGGATCGCCGGCCCGCGAAATCATCCACGAGGCCCATGAAGGCGGTTACGATTTGTTGGTGATTGGCGGCCGAGACGACCACCGCTTGTCCGAAATGATCCTGGGTTCAGTCACCCGCAAGGTGTTGAGTCAGGCAGATAACTCGGTCCTGGTCGTCAAGGGTGAACGCCAGCAGTTAAAACGCCTCTTGATATGCGCGGGTGGGCAGGTTCTCAACGAGACAGTGGTACGGATGGGCGCGCAACTGGCAAAAGTGGCCCAGGCGCGGGCCACTTTGCTGCACGTGGTGACGCCACTGCCGGGCATGTACACCGGCCTGGGAGCGATGGAAGAAACGTTATCGGAGCTTTTGCAGACCGACACCCCCATGAGCCGCTTCCTACACAGGGGAGCGGAAATTCTGGTGGAAGCGGGGGTGACGGCCGAGGTCGAGTTGGGCCACGGCGTGCCGGCGGCCGAAATTTTGCGTCAAGGGCGCGAGGGTGACTATGACCTGATCGTGGTCGGGGCGCGCGTTCTACCCGGCCGGATTAGACGCTTGTTGGTAGATGACGTTACTTCCCAGATCGTTGACCAGGCGGCCCGGCCGGTGCTGATTGTGCAGCCTTCGGTCGCGACGGAAGACGAATGATGGGTGATGGAGGGAAGGCGAGGGTTATCAGAACGTTCTCCCTGCTTCTGCCTCTCGTTTTCCTAACTGTCTTCTTTTTCTACCCCCTGGCGAATATCCTGCGCCTGAGCCTGGCATCGGCCGCTTTCGGCCAACTGGTCAAGAGCCGCTATTTTCTGGACACCCTGTGGTTTACCACCTGGCAGGCTGGCCTGTCCACCGGGCTGACCCTGCTGGTGGGCTTACCGGCCGCCTACCTCTTCGCTCATTTTGACTTTCCCGGCCGGGCTCTCCTACGAGCCTTAACCACAGTGCCGTTTGTGATGCCGACGGTGGTCGTGGCAGCGGCTTTCCGCGCCCTCCTGGGGGCCAATGGCCTGGTCAATCAATTCCTGGCGCAAGAACAACCCCTCGTTCGCCTGGAACAAACCCTCACGATCATTTTGTTGGCCCACGTCTTTTACAACGTGACCATTGTCGTCCGCCTGGTGGGTGGTTTCTGGGCCAACCTGAACCCGCGCTTGAGCGAGGCGGCCTGCGTGCTGGGGGCCTCGCCCTGGCAAGCCTTCTGGCGGATTGGCTTGCCCCTGTTACGGCCGCCGCTACTCTCGGCCGCTTTGCTGACCTACCTGTTTACCTTTACTAGCTTTGGGGTGATTCTTCTGCTGGGTGGCCCGCGTTTTGCCACGCTGGAAACGGAGATTTACCGGCAGTACGTGACTTTCTTGCAACCTGACGTGGCGGCCGTGCTTTCTCTGCTGCAAATCGTTTTCACCTTTGCGCTGATGCTGCTCTACGCCCACTGGCAGCCGCGCGCGGCCGTGCGCCTGGAATTGCGCCCCCAGGCCAGTAATCTCCGCCGGCCGCGCAACGCAAGTGATAGAACGTTGGTCGTGGCCATAGTGGGTGGCTTGTTGATTTTCCTGGTCAGCCCTCTCCTGGCCCTGGTCTGGCGTTCGTTGATAGACCGTGACGGCCATCTAACCCTGGCTTACTACCAGGCTCTGCCGGCCCTGCGCCGGGGCAGCGTGACCTTTATTGCGCCGTTGGCGGCCGTCCGTAATTCGCTCGGCTATGCCCTGATGACCACCCTAACCGCCACCAGTTTGGGACTTCTGACCGTCTGGTGGCTGGCCCGGCCGTCCCATTGGCGAACGTGGCTGGAGGCGGTTACTATGCTGCCGTTGGGCGCATCGGCCGTCACTCTGGGATTTGGCTACGTCGTCACCTTTGACCGCCTGCGAACCTCGCCCTGGCTGGTCTTGATTGCCCACACGCTGGTCGCCCTCCCTTTCGTCGTGCGGAGCCTCTTGCCCGTCATCCAGGCTATCCGGCCGCAGTTGCGGGCGGCGGCGGCGGTGCTGGGGGCGTCGCCCGGCCGGGTGTGGCGGGAGATTGACTTGCCTATTGCGGGGCGCGCGCTGTTGGTGGCGGCCGTCTTCGCCTTTACCGTCAGCATGGGTGAGTTCGGGGCGACTAGCTTCATCGTCCGGCCGAACAGCGGCTATCTGACGCTGCCCATTGCTATCGGCCGTTACCTGGGTCAGCCGGGCGCGCTCAATCTGGGCCAGGCGTTGGCGATGGGCGTGATTTTGATGGGGGTGTCGGCGGCCGGCTTTCTGGCTATCGAGCGTTTCCGCTACGCGGACGTGGGCGAGTTTTGAGTGATGAGTGGTGAGTGATGAGTACGCACTCAGCACTCATTACTCATCACTCAGCACTCATCACTAGGGGATTAAGGTGGCCTGGTGCTATTAGAGCT
>JBFMFT010000332.1:0-6175 GCA_040751925.1 Chloroflexota bacterium | reverse complement strand
AAGTATATTGCGCTCTAAAACCCCCGTAAACTCTTGGGCCGTGTTAATATCAAGCTCCAAGCTACAAGCGTGATAGACCGACCCGCTTGTGACAAGTTGTACGCCCTCTGGACCTAACACAAGCGCCTGGTTCTGAAACCCACCGACGGACCATTTCGATAGGCGATTCACGTAAAGTCCTTGTGGGCCTGAAACCGATGGCCTTCGCCGATTAATCTGGTACACCAAGTCGGAGACGTATTGTGGATCCAAATCGAGGAATGGCAAGTAAGTAGACAGTTGTCTATAGCCAGACTCGCGGCTGGCAACGGGTAGAAACAGAATTGCCCCAAAAGCCAACCGTGTCGCGGTCGGGCAAGATTCAAATGAAAACCAACGCATCATAAGCTGCAGAAAGGTTTCCAATGTCTCTTGAAATGGGCCAATAGTTGGAAGTACCTCGGCTGAACTTGCAGTACTGTTCTCCTTCTCCTTTTCTATGGCAACGTATTTCCAATCTATCCTACCCGGCTGCAACTCAAAGTGTAACTTGCCCTGATCAAATAGACCCTCTTGAGTCAGTTTTTGTACCTTTGGTTGTGAACTTTCATTATCTGGGGGTTCTCCAAGTAAATCCATCCACCAGTTCTGGGTACGTAACCCAGACCCAGGCGGAACAAATGCAGTCAATCTCAGGGTATTGGCCTGCCATAAACCAAGAAGTGTGTTCGCACTTTGAGAAATCATACCTGATATAGTACAGTATTTTGTAGCGTTGCAAAGAGCGGATGAGGTATCCTCACCCGCTCATTTGCTGAATGGCGTGTGGTCACGGTGGAAACGGGACCTACTCGGAGATGGTGAAGAGCAGGCCGTCGCTCCGGCCGAACACCTCCGGGAAGAACGCTTCGCGGGCGGTGGCCGGCATCACCTGGTAGACGCCCGGCAGGGTCGTCTGTAGGGTGTAGGTGTACTGGTACGTGCCGGCCGGCAGGAAGTCGCTGTAGAACACCACCCGGTCGTCGCGGTACTCGATGCGGTTGAAGTACCACCAGCCCCAGTAACCCCAACGGTAATCCTGGTCAACGCGGGTGACTTCGCCACCCTCGCCCGACGCGCTGGTTTCCAAACCAGGGTCAATGGCTTCGGCTCCGGCCGGAAGGTGATCCTCAATCACCGCGTAAACCAGGTCATGGGGAACAATGATCGTCAGTTCAACGCGCACGGTCTGGCCGGCCGTAATCTCGGTGATCGGTTCGCAGGCCAGTTCGGCCGGATCGCACTCGGCGTCGTAGTAAGCCCGCTGGACGATGATGCCCCGATTGACCGCTTCCACCGTCGAAACGTCAATGAAGCTGTCCAGGTGGGCGGTGTAGTAGAGGCGGCCGTCACCCTCACCCCGTTGGAAGTCCAGGAAGTTCACGTCTTCCAGCAGCAGGTCGCTGATCGGTACCGATAACTCCTTGACCTCGGTCACGTTGTCGCGGGTGAAGCTACCTTCGTCCAGCGGTCGCAGGTTGACGTTGACCTGGTAATCGTAGTCGGCGTCCAGTTCGCCCGTCGCTACCATCCAATCGGTCAGGGCCAGGATGCTCCAGGCGTTGTCCTGGCCGGTGGGCCACTGCCCGGCCGTGCGGGCCACCATGAGCCAGCGCACCGCTCGTTCGGCCAGAGGGTTGTCTGGCTCTAAGCGGGCGAAGGCGTCCAGGATCATAGCCGTCCCCCGAATATCGCTGGCTAGATTGTTCCAGTCTGGCTCGGCGTCTTCCCAATGCGCCCCCGTCGCGCTCATGATCACTGCGTCGTTGAGGTCGGCCAGGAGAGCCGCCTGGTTGTTGCCGCTCTCGCCGGCCAATTCGTAGGCGATAGCCAGTAACGCTTTGGCGTAGGGGTCGAGCAGGGCGCGGTGTTCGTCAAAGAGGCCGTCCAGGTCGGCCGCGTTCCCACTGCCTACCTCAGCCAAGACGTAGAGGAAGAAGGCCTGGCGGTTGACCTCGTAGCGCACATTGAGCCGGGCGGCGTCCTTGATTTGTCGTCCCAGGTAACTGGTGGCCTTGTCCACCATCGCTTCGTTGACGTTGTAACCCGCCTCCTGGGCCTTATCCAGACCTAGCAAGATGTAGGCGGAGAGGAAGGGGTCGCTGTCGTCATCGAAGCACCAGTTCCAGCCACCGTCGCCCCTTTGCAGGGCTTCCAGGCGGCTGAGGCCGCTGACTACCAGTTCGTCCAGTTCGGCCGCCAGCGATGGGTCATCCAGGCCCAGTTCTTGCAGGGCGTGAACGGTGGCCAGGTTGGGCAGCAGTTGGTCTATGACGCTGTAGGCGCAGACCCACTCAACCCCGGCGAAGTCGTTGTTGACGACTGCCAGAGCCTCGGTCAAGGCGGCGGCCAGCGACGCGCTGACGCGGATGCTCACTTCGCCTTCGCGGGTGTCCACGCCAGGGGGCAGCAAGATAGCTTCTACCCGCCGGCCGGCCTCGTCCAGCACGCCCGACGTACCCACCACGTCCTCAGCGTCGTAGCGGTAGACGGGGATGAGTTGGTCAGGGGCGATACCAAAGGTGGGCTTGGTGGCGTCACTGTAATCGCCGCCCTGGGCGCGGAAGGTCAAGTCGGCAAACTGAACGTCATCTACCGTCACCGGCCATTGCGCTTCCACGCGGTCACCGGCCGGAATCGTCACTACCTGTTCGGCCTCACCTTCGAGGGTCAGGCCATCGGCTTCCAGGCTCACCGTCACTTCCAGGCTATCGCCGGTGTTGTTGTGGACGATAGCCCCCAGCTGCAACTGGTCGCCGACGGTGAAGAAGCGGGGCGTGACCGGCCGGATCAGCAGAGGCAGCGTTACTGTAATATCGCTGAAGTCCTGGCCGACCAACGTATCGGCCGTGACCGCCTTGCCGCTCATGCGCCAGGTGGTCAGGTTGTCGGGCAGAGGGACTTCGATGGTGGCCCGGCCGCTGGCGTCCGTCGTCAGGCGGGCCTCCCAATAAGCCGTGTCGCGGAAGTCCTGGCGCACCTTTTCTTCCTCTTCCTCGCCAGAGCGGGCCAGGCCCACCGCTTCCTGGGCTGCGTCGCCGCCACCCCCGCCGCCAAAGCCGCCCTGCATATCGGGTATCTCGACGGTCAAGCCTTCACCAGAGTAGAACAGGCCCGAACCGGTCTGGCTACGATAAGGCTGGCGGGCGTAGAAGGCTTCCACGATGTGGGGCGCGTTGTCGGGCTTGAGGGTTAGCACGGCCAGGTCTACCAGGGCCAGCGTCACGTCGGATTGCACGCCGTTGCCGGAGAAGTCCGTCACCAGCACGTCAAAGACGGCCGTCTCCCCCGGCCCATACGTGTCCCTCTGCGGTGTCAATAGCACGCTCAGGGCCAGTTGTTCCGGCGAGACGATTAACTCCTCGACGCCCAGGCGGATGTCGGCGTAATCGTTCGTCTCGTCCACCCCCTTGACGACGACAATGGTCACGTGGACGTTGGGGGCAAAGTCGGCCGTGATGGGGATTTCTACGACGTCGCTACTGCTATTCAGCGTGATGAGCTGTTGTTCCAGCAACTCGCCGCGCTCGATGGTTAGCCAGGCGTTGACCGGCCCGGTGAAGGGCGAGGGTACGAGGAGGCGGGCGGTTTCACCCGGCCGGTACTCCTGCTTGTCGGCCACCAAATCCAGGCTACGTTGGCGGGGGTCGGTGCGCCAGCCGATAAAGTTCTCATCGGCCACCCACATGCCGACGCTGCTGGTTTGGGTGCGGCCGCCGCTGTCCATCACCGTCGCCACGGCCAGGTATTCACCACCATCAGGCGGCGTGAAGCTAACCGTCGCTTTACCCTGGTCGTCGGTGGTGACGGTCAGCCGGTCTATTTCGGTATCTACCGGCTCCCACTTCGTCGTGTACTGGCCGTATTCCTGGACGCGGCTGTATTCCCATTCGCGCTGGTAGAAGACCACTTCCACCGGCGTATTGGCGGCCGGCTGGCTGCGCCAGTCAACGGTGATGAGGTTGACCTCGTTTTCTACTCCAGCGGCGCCAATGTAGTCGGCCGGACTCACCCCCACGTACAGGTCGGCGGCGTGGTAGGTGACGGTGGTGCGGGCCGAGACCGGGAAGTTGCTCAAGTCCATGACCTGGGCTTCCACGGTGATCTGGCGACTGCCAGCCTTGATCTCGTCTAGCAGGTCGGCCGGTAGGGAGATGGTCAGGCGGCCGTTGGCGTCGGTGCGCCCTTCGCCGCCGGTCAGGTAGTCGCCGAAGTAATCCTCACTGTAGTAGAACAGCCGGGCTTCGTAGAAGAAATTGCCACCGTCGCCAAAGCTATACCAGGGGCCATCCCAGGGCAGGTTGTACCCTTTCTGGTAAATCGTCCAGTTGACGGGCAGGTCGGTGGCCGGGCCGCCGAAGAAGTAGCTGGCCTCGACCACGACTTCGGCCGCCTCGCCGCGCCGGACTTCGGGTTCACTGGCGGCAATGGAAACCAGGAACTCCGGCTTGCGGTATTCGGCCACAGTAAAACTACGGCTGCTGTACTGGTAATCGGCTTCGATCAGATAGAGGGTATAGTTACCCAGGGAAGCGTCGGCCGCGATGGCGTACTCGCCGCTGAAACCGCCGTTCTCGTCTAACTCAAACGTCTCGCGGTAATCCAGGTTTTGGTAATCCCAGCCGCTAGAGAAGTCCATGCCCAGGGTCACGCTGTCTTGTTCGGGCAAGTTGTAGCGGCCGAAGTGCGGCTCGCGCACCACACCGCGAAAGTACACGGTGTCGCCCGGCCGGTAGATGGGCCGGTCGGTGAACAGGTAGACCTGGCGCGGCGATTCCGCGCTGGTGTTGCTGTTCAGGTTAAAGCTCCACGGCCCCACGTTGCTGTACCAGCTACTGCCGGCGACGCCAAAGCCAGGGCCGCCCGGCGCGTTGCTGACCACGAAGACGCCGGCGAGATAACCTTCTGTTGGCTCGTAGGGGAAGCTGGCAAAACCATTGGCGTCGGTGACGGCCGCCCCAATCGCCTGCTTCTGCGTATTGTAGAGGGTCAGGTCGAGGCCGGTTACCGGCTGGCCGCTGGTCAGGTTGGTCGCCCACACGTAGACCGCGCCAAACATCTCCTTGACCACCAGATTGGTATCGGCCACGATGATCAGCCCGCGCTGGTTCTGCCACCAGCGCATATCCTGGCTAATTTCGGGGGCGGCCACCTCCACGAAGTAAACGCCCAGGGGCAATGGGCCGCCATCGGCCAGGTTCAGGGTCGTGGTATAAGCTACGTCTTGCTCGCCGGCAGATGGTATCGTCCAACTGCGTAACAGGCTGCCATCTGGCGGTGTGAAGCTGGCCGGGTCATATATCTGGTAGTTGTCAATCAGCAGATTGATGGGCAAACCCAGGTCGTACAGGTTTACGTCCATTTGGGAGACGTTGCGGTAGATCAGGGTTACGTCGCTGGGGTGGCTGTCGCTCAACTGGCTGAAGGGCTGCGGCAGGTTGAGGGTCGCCAACGGTTGGTAGCCGCCGGTAGTGAAGCCAAAGGTGTAATCCGCGCCCAGGGTGTTGCCGTAGGGGTCGGCCGCGTCGCCAGGGACCGTCACCACGTATTCCACATTCCGTTCTAGCTCGAAGTCAACGTAAAGATAGGTGCTATAGGTGTCGAAGAAGTAATCAGCCTCCTCGGGGGCTGGCTCGATGACCAGGCGGCCGTCCACCGTGTCCCAATTCATGGGCGAGGCGAACTCCACGCTAAAGCCGCGCTGGAAAACGTCGGCCTGGCTGTCGTTGGGGGGATAGGTGTTGACGACGGCCGGATAAGGCACGGTGGTAAAGCTGCTGCTGGTCTCGCGGTCTAGCGTGGCCTGGCCGTTGGCTGAACGGGCCGATTGGCCGACGACGAGCCGGTACAACGTGCCTAACTCCAATAACGGATCGGGGGTCAGCCTGACCTGGCGGCCGTCCTCGCTCCAGGTAAAGGTTACGCTGGCGGCCGGTTCCAATGTGATGGCCGCCTCCGTGCTGGCCGCGTCCATCGGCATATTAAAGGTGATGGTCAGCGGGTTGGTCGGAATAAACAGAGTTGTGCCATCCACTGGCTCGAAAGTGACCACACTCGGCCGCAGGGTGGTGAAGCTCCAGGTATAGTCATTCTCTAGCAAGCCGCCCGTGACGTCCTCCAGCCCGGCGGCCACCGTCATCTGGTAAGTGGTCGCCCC
>JBFMFT010000331.1:0-6203 GCA_040751925.1 Chloroflexota bacterium | reverse complement strand
AGTGGTCGCCCGCACCTTGAGCCGGTTCATCACCGCCTCATCAATCGTAGGGGACAGGGGGGCCAGCCATAGGGCAAAGTAAACGAAAGCCGGCGATTCACCCCCCAACACCCCCTGCCATAAGGGGTCGGCCAGCAGCGTCGGGACGCGGCCGAACGCTTCGGCCATCGTCGCCTGCCAGGTCAAGCCCGGATGGATCTGGGCCATTACCCCCAGGTCAGACAGGCGTTGCATGACCGGGATGGGCGCGGCTTCGCGCAAGGCCAGTTCAATTTCGTGGCGAACACGGTCGCCCGACGCCCGATCCAGCATGGGCAAGGCGGCCGTCATTAGCTCGGCCGTGCGCGGTTCGATGACAAAACGCAGCCGTTGTTCCAGCCGGATCGCCCGCAAGATGCGCGTGGGGTCGTCAATAAAGCTCAGACTATGTAACACGCGCACCACTCCTTCCTCCAGGTCGCGCCGGCCGCCCCAAAAATCTAACAAGTCGCCCAGGTGCGCCCCGTCCAACCGCACAGCCAACGTATTGATCGTAAAGTCGCGCCGGTGCAGGTCTAGCTTGATGGAGCTGCGTTCCACTTCGGGCAAGGCCGAGGGGCTGGCATAAAACTCGGTGCGGGCCGTCACAAAGTCTATCGCCGGCGGCAGGTCATTCAGGGGGGTGTTGGGCGCGACGGCCGACCAGACCCCTTGCGTCAGCAGCCACTTGGCCGTGCCAAAGCGGGCGTGGCTGCGTACCTCACCGCCGTAGTGGGCCTGCAAGTGGCGCACCAGGGTAATCGCCTCTCCCTCCACCACCATATCGGCGTCGGTCGCCGGCGACCCCAACAGCAAGTCGCGCACCAGCCCACCCACGAAGTAGAGGGGCATAGACAACTCACCCGCCGCTTGGCTGACCACCTGTACCAGCCGCCACACGGCCGGTGAGAGGGACGTGGCTAGTAACTGGCGCACGTTGGCTGGCCCGGCCGGGCGGCCGGGTTGGAATAACTGGTTGAGTACGTCGGTGCGGGTGACGATGCCCAGGATTTTGGATTTTGGATTTTGGATTTTGGATGAATCGTCGGCGACGACGGGGATTTGCCCCCAATCGTGTTCGACCATTAGCCGTTGCACCTTTTCAATGGAATCAGACGGCCGCACCATGACCACGCCGGTTTTCATAAAGTGGTTGACGTGCTGGTGGCCCAGGTTGTGGTTGACAGCCCGATCCACCGCCCGCCGGGTCAACAGCCCCAACAACTGCCCGTTATCGGGGTCTACCACTGGATAACCCTCGTGGCCGAATCGCTTCATCTTTTCGGCCGCCTCCGCTATCGTCGTCCTGGGCGATAGCGTCTGCACTCCGTAGGACATAATTTGAGCGACGGTGGCCATTGGCCGCACGGCATTGGGCAAGAGAGCCAGCAGGCGCAAATGAGCCTGGGTTAGCGACAAGTCGAGAACGGTCGCCGCCGCCGCCCGGCTATGCCCACCGCCGCCGAACTCGCGGGCCAGCGCCGCCACGTCCACGAAGTCAGTCGTGCTGCGAGCCACCAGCTGCACGTGTTGGGCCAATTGCACCAGGACGATCATTCCGGCCGGAGAGAGGGCGTCTCTGAGCCGGTGGGCGACGGCCGAAATTTCCTCGTCGAAGCCGGCCGGGGCGACAGCGGTGGCGATCAGGAATGAATGGCCTTCTACCTCCAACCACTCTGAATTGGCTTGCAGGCGGCTATACAACTCTCGTTGCGCCTCCGACAAAGGCACGTCCAGAAAGCGGCGCACAATGGGCAACTGCGCGCCCTGCTCTAGCAGCCAGGCGGCCGCTCGGCTATCCCTGGGTGTCGTCGTGTCGTAGGTCAGCGAACCAGTGTCTTCGTGGATGCCCAGCGTGAGCAAAGAGGCTTCGACCGCGGTGAGGGCCAGTCCAGCTTGCTCCAACATCTCGGCCAGCAGGGTCACGGTCGCCCCCACCGGTTCAATGTGGCGCGTCCAACCCTGGCTGCTCTCGGCCTGGGTGTGGTGGTCTATCACCTGAATCGCCGTATCTCGCCGCAGGCCGCGCACGCCCGGTGGGGCTTGCGTATCTACCAGGATAACTCGATCCACCCGCCGTCGCTGCCAATCTTCGGCTCGCACAAAAGGCAAAGCATCCCAGTAGAGGGTCAGAAACTGGTAGACGTTGCGGTTAATCCGCCGCGACAGAACCGGCGTTCCCTCTGGGTACAACTTGTGGGCGGCCAGTTGCGAGGCCACTGCGTCAAAATCGGCGTTCTCGTGGGTCAAAATCAGCAGCATCCCCTCATTATACTCCACACTTCACGTTTCACGTTTCACGCATTACGTTTTACGTTTTGCGCTTTTCGGTTTACAATTTTAGTAAGGATGATCGAGTTAAAACGGTTGCTGAGATTAGAGCCGGCCGCCTGGACAGCTTTGTTGGCCCAGGAAGCAGAACTGCGCGGTGAACGGGTGACGGCCGTGACTGCTCAGGGTGTCGGCGGTCGTTCCCACCTGGCCCGTTACCACCTGACCCTGGCCGGCCACTTCGACCCCATCACCCTGATTGGCAAATGGACGAACCCCACCGAGGTCCAGGTCTACCGCTATCTGGCTCCGCGTCTATCTTTTCTCACTGCCCGCTGCTGGTATAGCTATCTGGAAGCCGGACGAGGCTGGTTGGTCCTGGACGATGTGCCTAACGATTATCCGGCCGAACGCTGGCACTTTACAGACGTAGATGCCATCATCAGCGACCTGGTCTCCCTCCATACCACCTTTTGGGAGCAAGATAGCCACCTGAGCCACCATCCCTGGCTACCCAGACGACTGGGCTATCAACCTGGCGTGGGGGCCCCCGCCGATTTATACGATGAACCACCCTTCACGCCGGCCAGCGGCCGCTTTGCCCACGACGGTAGTCGCCACCTGGATATTGCCCTGGCCAGGGCGGCCGGCGGCTTGGAAAGCCTGCGCGCCCTGGGTGGCTGGCCGGGCGTCTTGCGCCAGAGCCACCTGGAAGCGGCGGCCGATCTCCTGGATGACCCTCTGCCCATGTTGCGTCCGCTCCAGGAGTTACCCCAGACCCTACTGCACGGCAATCTTGCCGTAAACCATTGGCACTTGACCCTGTTTGGCGACCGGCGGCTACTGGACTGGCACGAGGCGGCCGTCGGCCCGGCCGTGTGCGACCTGGTTAGTTTTGTGGAGCAATTCGAGCTACTGGGCAAGGAGCAAGATGGCTGGCAATTCCGCGAGGAGTGGCCGGCCAGCGTGGAGACGATCATAGACAGTTACGTGCTGAAGATGGCCGCCGAATGGGGGTCTCGTTTCAACGCCCGCGCCCTCCGGCGGGCCATTCCGGCCGCCCGCTGCCTATACGTCCTCCTTCATTGGTTGCCCCGTTTCGGCCGCTGGCTAGAGCAGCTGCCCAATACACCCCCGACCCGTCAGAAAGGGCGTTACGTGAGCGACGAAACGCTGGCGGCGGCCGGTTACACCGACGTCGTGGAATTACGGCCGTACCTGGCCGGCGTCTTCCATCGCTTCCTCAACGCCTATCGCCGGCTATGATTCCCAGGCAAAGCATCGAGCGCGACTTTCCACTTGAGCCACTGAGCCAACTGGCGGAATTGGAAAGTTGGCGCAAAGAGGTCAATCGCCCCACTTACTACGTTCACAAGTGGTGGGCGCGTCGCTTGGGTTCGGTCTTCCGCGCTATCCTTCTGGGGACTCTACTGGACGAATCTGAGAGTGTATGGCCGCATTTCTACCGCCAGCACGATTTCCATAGTTGGATAATCCTCGATCCATTCATGGGTGGGGGTACAACTCTGGGGGAAGCAGTCAAGTTGGGTTGCCGGGTGGTGGGCAGCGACGTAAATCCGGTGGCCTGGTATCTGGTGCGCTCCGCACTACAACGGGTAAGTCCCTCTGTCTTGCAACAAGCCTTCGCCCGCCTGGAGCGAGACGTCGCCCCACGTTTGCAACACTACTACTGCTCGATCTGGCATGGTCAGCCGGCCGAAATCCTATACACCTTTTGGGTCAAAACCATTCACTGTCCAACCTGCCAGGCCATAACCCGCCTTTTTCCAGCCTGGATTTTCGCTAAGAATGCCTACCCTGCGCGAAAGCCAGAGGCGCACGCCCTCTGCCCACGTTGTGGTCACATAGACGTTATTCGCTATGACGCGGATAGGTCTGTTTGTGGGGCCTGTGGCTGCGTCTATAATCCCCAAATAGGGCCGGCCAAGCGGACTACCTTTGTCTGCGAATCGTGTCACACTGAACATCCCATCGCCGAAACCTATCGCCTGACCAGTGAGCCACCTGCCCACCAGATGTATGCGTTACGGCTGCTGCTGCCAGACGGCCGCAAAGTCTATAAGCAGCCAGACGCAGCCGACCTGGCTTTGTACGCCCAAGCAGCGGCCGACTGGGAACAGGCTCGTTCCAATGGCGCGCTCTACCCCCAACAGGCCGTCCCGGCGGGCGTCAATACCAACCAGGCGCGGGGTTACAATTACCACTACTGGCATCAGATGTTTAATCCCCGCCAATTGCTCTGTTTATCTACGCTGTTAGAGGGAATCCTGCGCGAACCGAATCAGGTAGCCCGCGAGCAATTACTACTGCTCTTTTCCGGTATTCTGGAGTTTAATAATCTGTTTTGCTCTTACAAAGGCGAGGGGACAGGGGCCGTCCGGCCGCTGTTCTCCCATCACATCCTGAAACCCGAAAGAACACCTTTGGAAAACAATCCCTGGGGAACGCCCAAGAGCAGTGGTTCTTATTCCACCCTATTCTGGCGGCGGCTCCTGGCGGCCCAGGAGTATGCCGACGACCCATTTGAGTTGAGAGTCGCCAGGAGTAACGGTCACGTTAGTGGCGAAAAGGTCCACCATATTAACCAACCACTATCGGTGCGGTTCGGCCAGAGCTTTGCCGATCTTGCTTCTGAACGGGCGGATGCCCTGATTCTGGCCGAAGATTCAGCCCATTTACCGTTGCCCGATGCCAGTGTTGACGCTGTTGTTACCGATCCCCCTTACTTTGACAACGTGCATTATTCTGAACTGGCCGACTTCTTCTACGCCTGGCTCAAACTAGCTCTCGACGGGCGAGAACCTTCCTTTGCCAGCGACAGTAGCCGCCATCCGGCCGAGGTGCAGAACACGGACCCCCAGGCCTTTGCTACTGGGCTGGCAGAGGTTTTGTCGGAATGTCGCCGTGTACTCAAACCCGGTGGTTTGCTGGTATTTACCTTTCAGCACGCACGGGAGGAGGCCTGGTTGGCCTTGTGTCACGCTCTGCAAGGCGCCCGCTGGCGCATCGTGGCCGTCCACCCCATCAAGGCGGAGATGGCTGTGGCTACCCCTAAGAGTCAGGCGGCCGAACCAATCAACATAGATGTCATCTTTGTCTGCCGGTCGGCTAATGAACAGGCAATAACTAACAATCCTTCGGCCATTGAGGCTATTTTGTCACCAACCCACCAACAGGCAGCCCGGCTGGTCTCGGCCGGCTTATCTCTTTCTCGTGGCGACCTATTTGTAATCGCCATGAGCCAGTTCGTAGCCTGTTGCACTCAGTCTGTATCAGCCAGCGGGCCAGTTGGACTCAGTGACGAACAAGCCGCTTTGTTGACTGAACTTCGGGCCGCCCTGCCTGGTCTGTCCATTGTCAATACGCCAACCTTTCAGGACGTGCCACGCCAGTTGCGCCTGCTGGATGAGGCGGCCGTTTACGGGACCTCGTAGACGTAGAAGGGCTGCCCGATCCCTGTTCTGATTTCTGTTTTGCTCCGCCGGGCCACGAGTCGCAAACCACCGTAGTTTTGATCCAAACCAGGGTCTTGTGTGACAAAGGTAATCCGGTAGCGAAAATCAGGTTCAGTCAGTGGATTGGGGAAGCGGTACATCTCCTGTACGAAAAACTCTTTGTCAGTAAGACTGCGCCGGAGCATGGTGGATTGCCCGGCTCGAAGAGCCTGTGCCAGAAGTAGAAAGATATCTGGGCCGAGAGTTGTCATTTTGTAACCGGGCACAATTGTAACGCACATTGCAACACAGCAGAAACGAACAAAGGGATTGGCTAGGGCTATCGCATACTCGCTGAAAGGACTTTGACAAGGTATTCGTCATCCCAGGCGGTCAGCATTCGTTTGGCATGGATACCGCCTTTGGCCGTTTTCTCTTGTTTGAGCAAGTTGACCGCCA
>JBFMFT010000330.1:0-6208 GCA_040751925.1 Chloroflexota bacterium | reverse complement strand
GCAAGAGACCTGGAACTATCCATAGGACGAAAAGTAGGTCACGCTGGCAGCGTGACCTACTCCCTAATACACTGGATCAAAGTCCTTCTGCACAGGATAGGTGGGGGTTGTGGGCATGGCCCGCTCTGGTAAGGAAATGCCCAATTGTTCGGCGGCCGTCGCCGCCGCCTCATAAGCAACCCTGGCCGCGCCGGCGGCCTGCTCGAACTCCCACCGGCCGAACGCGCCAAGAGCCAGACTACGCGCCCCGGCCGCCTGGTCAAGCAGGCCGTTGACCTGGGCTTGCGCTGGATGGTCGCCGACGGCCGCCATAATCTGGTCGGCCCGCTGTAGCAATGACACCGTCTCCCAACGGTTGATGTTGTCGCGATCAAACTGCCCAAACTTGGAAGTGACGGCAATGTAATTCATAACCGTCTGGCTTTCGTCGCCCAACCAGGCAAAGTAATAATCGCCAGTTGGGTCATAGTCCAGACCCAGTTCATAATCGTACCCATCGTGAGGGTGAGACAACCCAAAGTGGTGGCCTAGCTCGTGGGTCATGATCAGCGTGTGCGCGTAACCAAACTCCAGGGTAGGGGGTGGGACGAAGCTATAGACAAAGCTCTGCGTCCCATCTACCCAGTTGTCATCGGCCAAGCCCGAAAAGTTAAGATAAGCGCCCATGTGCTCGGTCGTCGTTTGGAAGGCAAACCCGCCGACAACGTAATCACTGGCCCCATAGGTCGGGATGTACTCGTCACGGCGGCCGTCGAAAAAGCAAAACAGTTCGGCAAAGGTATAGCCGTATGTGTTCCAACAATCATCTTCAATCAATACGTCGTTGAAGATGAGAAGCGCGCGCTGCGCCGCCGGGTCTATAGGATTGTGATCCTGGAGGTATACTCCCCAGTCGTAGTACGGTTGCAGTCCCTCAAGCTGATCCTGGACGTACTCTGGATGGATGAAGTCCAGACCGTTACTTTCCGGGACGTCCTCCAACATATTGAGGTGGGCAATCTTGCTTCCCCCTACTCCGGGCGTGGTATTGAGCGGATCATAAAGTGGTGAGGGTGTAAAGAGGAGATTGACGGCCACGTAACGGGTGAGCTTGCCCAGGTCTGAACTGAGAACGGCCGGATCGCGGAAGCCGTCGGCCGCGTACTCCCATATCACCGGCATCCGGTAGTCAGCCAGGCCATCCCCATTCACGTCACTGTCATCCACGTTCCAGGTCTTGCCCCAGTGGGTCGGCCCGGCCGAGAAGTCATAAAACCAGATACGGCTGGATGTGCCACCCCAGCCGGCCAGCTTGTAATAGTCGTATATCTCGCCCAGGTTCATCCCCGTATCCAGGTCCGGTTCATCCGTATATTCGTAGACGTGGAACTGAAAATCTGGATGGGCATACCAGTTCACATAGAAGACGGTGTAGCTCTTTTGGGTGCGAATACCCAGGCGGTGGGCGTTGTCCGCCAGCCACCCTTCTACGGCCACCGCATCCACGTACAACACGGGCCCGGTGACCTCCAGAATGTTATTGTCTTCATCGTTGTAGAGTTGCTGGTGGTCAGTGATCTCTCCTGGCACACCCGAATCGCTAAGATACGCGAAGAAATCATTCTCGAAGGCTCGGTTGGCGCGAATAAGGCGGTAGCGGTAATCGTAATGGATTCCCAGGTCGCGCCCTTCCAGGCCGTACCAGATGCGGGGGGCGCGCACGGCCGGTTCCGAACTGGTCGGCAACCCGGCGCGGACTTCTGCCAGGTCGAGACTGTCTCGATCAAAGCCAACGAAGACAACGTTGACCGGCACGGTCAGATCGAGCGTAGTCGGAGCGGTGGCCGGCTCCGCCGTGATGGAGCTACCAGCGGCCGCCGGCGATACCAACACCAAAAACGCAAAGATCGCTACAACTAGACGCAAGGACAGGTGGTTCATGGATTCCTCCTACAGTTCTAAAGCTATGGGGCTGTCGTCAGATAAATGTACAGGGCTGTTAAATCCTCATCATTCATCTTGGCCGCGTTCAGCCAGGGCATTTGCAATGGGGAGCCATCCGGCCGCACGCCGGTCCGCATCGTCTGGATGAACTGTTCCACGCTGATCGAGGCCACGAAAGGGCGCGGGTTAGGTACCTCACCGGCAATCACCGTCGCCGGCGCGCCCAGCATCTCCGGCCCATGGCAGCCGCGACATTCGCCAAAAGTCGCCACGTACTCGCCATATTCGGCCGTCGGGCCGGCCGGCGGGGCCGTGATCACCCCTTCCTCCCCTTTCAGCAAGGGGTAAAGGTCAGCCCCGAAGATCAGCACACCCAGGAAATTGAAGCTGTCTCCGTTCGGATGATCGGTTTGCACGGCCGTTTCCGAACGCAAGTAGGCAATAATCGCCTTCAAGTCGTCGTCGCTCAACTGGTGGTAGGGCATGAAGGCCATAAAGCCAAACAAGTCGCCATTCTTGTCTACGCTATGGCGCAGGGCGCGAAACAACTCCCCGTCACTATAATCAGCCAGTGGGCCACCCGGCGTCAGGTTGGAACTCACGGCCCGGCCGACGGGAAAGGGAATGTCGGCCGCCAGGTCTAATCCGCCAGCCAGGGGGAACTGCCCTTGAACCCCATGACAACCCGTGCAGGCAATGTTCACCAGGTATTGGCCGCGCGCCACCTGTTCAGGCGTGCCTTCCACCGTCATGTCCGGGGCCGGGCCAACACCCGTGAAATAAAGCGTAGCCATGCCCTTGATGCCCATGTAAGAGACGTAAGCCAATAGGAGGGTGAGCAGGGCGGCCGGCAACCCTCCCGCAATCTTCACCCACCACCGCCTGGCCCGCACCGCCCGATAAGTCAGCAAGGCCAGGCCGATGGTAATTGCTACAACAACGATCAGGATAACCAGGTTGGTGATCATGGTTCACTCTCCGCTTCAGGTGTGTTACTCTTAATAGAACTTATCGGATTTAACGGTTTGGACAGGATTGACAGGATGAAGTCCGCTCCTGTAAATCCTGTGAACCCTGTCCATTTCCGATAATGTCTAATGTATATTCCAGGGACAGGCCGGCCGCTACCAGAATGACCAGTCCGGCCGCCATGAAAATGGCCGGCACGCCTACCCTATCGGCCAGCGCGCCGGCCGCCAACATAGAGACAAACAAGGTCAGGTCGCGGGCGGCCGTGAACAACCCGCTCACCCGGCCCAGGTAATCGGATGGGGTATGGGTCTGTAACAGCGTGTGTAGTAGGCTGAATTGCAGCCCGGCCCCCACCCCACCGGCCAGGCCAATCGCCACCGCCACTGGCAAGGTGGGGGCCAGGGCGTAGGCGACGATGGCTGCCCCCAACAGGGTGACGCCGGCCGTGAGCAGGTGGACCGGGGGGAAGCGGCGGAGCCAAGCGTTCAGAGAGAGCGTGCCAGCCAGCAGCCCCACACCCCAGGCCGAAAACAACAGTCCATAGCCCACTTCACCCACACCCAACACCGTGCGGGCGTACACAATTTCCAAAGCGTTGACCGCGCCTGTACCCAACGTGACCGCGCTGGCGGTGAGGATGACCAGGGTTAGCGGCCGTTCGCCGGCCGCCAGGGCCAGGCCCGCCCGCAGATTGCGCCAGGTCTGGCGGCTGCTGGCCGGGTGGCTCGTGCGGGTCAGGCGCAGACGAGCGATGAGCAGAGCCGATAGCCCAAAGGATAGGGCGTCCAGGCCGAGGGCGGCGTTGACCCCCAATTGGCTCACCAGCAGGCCGCCGACGGCCGGCCCCAGGGCCATCGTTAGCATCAGGGCCGTGTTGATGAGGGCGTTGGCCGCCGGTAGCTCGACCGGCCGCTGGACCACCTGGGGGATAATTGCCAGTTGAGCCGTGCGGTAGAGGACGCCGGCCGTGGCGTTCAGAAAGACCAGCCCATAAAACAGGGTCACGTTATCTGTCGCCAGGAGCAAGAGCGTCAGGGCGACGCGCAGGCTATCAGCCACTACCATAACCTTCTGCCGGGCGAAGCGATCCACCCACACACCTCCCACCAGTCCAAAGAGGAGTGAGGGGGCGGCCGTAAACAGGAACAGACCGGCCACCCCCAGCGAGGAGCCCGTCAGGTCATAGATGCGAACGTTGAGGGCAATCAAGCCGATCCAGCTGCCCAGGTTGGATACGCTTTGGGCCATAAACAGGGTGCGGAGGTTGCCCGGCCGGAGGAGTGAGCGAGATGGTGTTGAGGTCATGGTTGCGTTTTGCCGTATTTACTCAGGCTGCCTGTAGAAACCAGGTTTTTTGCGGGTAAGGACGATGGTTACCCAGAGAAAAAACTAGCTTCTGGCTGAGTAGCTACGCTTTGCCTCTGTCTGGTTAGGATTGGGCGACAAACAGGGTCACGTCCTTCATCACCGCCGATGGCACGGCCGGGTAGACCGGCTCTACCGAGAGAAGGGTGAAGCCCGTCTCCGCCAGGGCTTGCTCCAGGTCAGCCTGGGTATGAATCTGAAGGTGATGCTCCTCTTCCTCGCGCCGGTAGCTTCCGTCAGCCTGGCGCAGAAAATAGGTCACGCGCTGGACGACGTGGCTGGCTTCGTCAATCTGGCTCTGGCTAACCACGTAAAAGTCACCGTAATCGGCCGCCCGCAGTCCATTGTGCATTGCCCGTAACTTCTCCGGGCTAAATAGCTCGAAGACCAGCAGGCCGCCCGGCTTGAGGGCCTTGTGAACGGCCGTGAAAGTCTGGCGCAAAGCGGCCGGCGAGTCGGCGTAGTTTAGACCGCCAAAGAAACAGGTCACAGCGTCTACCGATCCCCCCTGGTATGGCTGGCGCATATCCTGGCAGACAAAGGTGACGGAGCGGCCGTTTGTCGCCGCCTTCGCCTCCGCCACCGCCAACATTTCCGGGCAAACGTCCAGGCCGACGACCTGGTAGCCCAATTCGGCCAGGGGAAAGGTCAAATTGCCTGTGCCACAGGCCAGGTCCAGGATGGCGCGCGTATGGGGGGCGGACGCTTGCAGGCGGCCGGCCATGAAAGCGGCCGTTTCCTGATAGGGCATAATCCGCAGGGCCAGGGGGTCGTAAGTCTCAGCCACGTGAAAGGGTCGCATGGGTTTCTCTCGCGTGAAACGTGAAACGTGATGAGCGAGATTCACGTTTCACGTTTCACGCCCGTTACGGAAAACCTACTTCTCCCCATCCAGGACGAAGGGGGTATGACCCTTGCTGTCCACCAGAATCGGCGTGAAGCTCTTGCTGTCCACCAGAATCGGCGTGAAGCCCTTGCCGTCAACCAAAATGGGGGTGAAATCCATCGTCATTGTTTATCTCCTTTTCTTCATCATCTATAGAACCCAGGTTTTTGAGAAAAACCTGGGTTCTGGTTTGTTGGTCAAGATGGCTAAAGCATAGCAAATGATCGTTCCGAAATCGTTCCGGCATCATTCCCTTTAGGCTGAAATTCCAACTGAAATGTAGCTGTGCTATACTGATTGGCAGTAATTTTGCGGTGTAGGTCACGCATCCTGCGTGACCTACCCAATCATCTCACGGTGGAAGAGCTAAAATTAGCCTTGTTAGGAGGCGCGCAGGTAACGCTGGGCGGTAAGCCGCTGACGGGCTTCGTCTCCAATAAATGCCAGGCCCTCCTGTTCTACCTGGCCGTTACCGGCCGCCCCCACCTCCGGCCGTCCCTGGCTGCCCTCCTTTGGGGCGATCTGCCCGACGAAGACGCCTCCAGCAACCTCCGCAAGAGCCTGACCAATCTGCGCCATCTGCTTGACCCCTATCTACTCATCACCCGCCACACCGTCGAGTTCAACCTGAACAGCCCCTACTGGCTGGACGTGACCGCCTTTGAGAAGGGGGTGTCGGAAGTCCAGGGAACTCAGGGAACTAAAGGAACTGCCCTCAATTCCCCCAATTCCCCCAATTCCTTCAATTCCTTGCACGAGGTGGTCGAGTTGTATCACGGTGAGTTCCTGGCCGGCTTCAACGTGCGTGATGCCTTGCCTTTCGAGGAGTGGGTAGTGGTGGAGCGGGAACGGCTGCGGGAACAGGCTCTAAGCGCCCTGGACGCCCTGGCTCTGCGCTCTGTAGATAGCGGTAACTATGGCGAAGCCATCCACTACACCACCCGCCTCTTAGCCCTCGACCCCTGGCGCGAGGAAGCCCACCGTCGGTTGATGCTCCTCCTGGCTCGTACAGGCCAACGGCCGGCCGCCCTGGCCCAGTACGAAACCTGCCGCCGGCTGCTG
>JBFMFT010000033.1:0-20822 GCA_040751925.1 Chloroflexota bacterium | reverse complement strand
AGTTGGCTGAACGCGGCCGTCGCCGCGCCCAAACCTTCTCCTGGAAACGGGCGGCGCGGGAAACGGCGGCCGTTTACCGGAAGGTCATGGGTAATTGGTGATGTCTGCTTAAAACGGCGACCGGAACGTGGTATAATAGTCGCCAGGAGAGTGATTATGCCATCACCGTTTCCGGGTATGAATCCTTACCTCGAAGACAGTGAAATTTGGCCGGGCTTTCACCACTTCCTGGCCGATGAAATTGCCGCTCAACTCAATCCACGGATAGGGCCGCGCTATTACGCAGACGTGGAAGTGCGGACGGTGGCCGACACCGTTAGCATCGCTAATATGCACACCATCTACCCGGATGCGGGTGTTTTCGAGCGGTTGCCACCCCAACCGGCCGGCCACTTTGCTACACCAACGATGACCATTCCCGAAGCGCCGGTCAAGCGGATCGTTCTGACATCAGGACAGACCAGGCTGAGGGCGGTGCGTGTCTACGTGACCGATAGCAGCCAACTCGTCACTTCCATTGAGATTCTTTCACCCTTCAATAAGCGACGCGGCGAAGGGTTGGAGGAGTATCGCCGGAAGCGTGAACGTTTGTTGAGATCGCCTGTGCATTTGGTCGAACTAGATTTGCTGCGGGGTGGTCTGCGCCCCGGCCGTGAGGTCAATGAGCCAGAACTGGATACAGACTACGTGCTGCTGGTTAGCCGTGACCAGGGGGACGAAGCGCGCCTCTCGGAAATCTGGCCGGTGGCCTTGAATGAACCGCTGCCCTTGCTGCCGCTTCCCCTTATGCCACCTGATCCCGACGTTATTTTGGATCTGGGGGCGGCCTTGCAGGTTGTCTACGGCCGGGCCGGTTACGAGTGGCGTCTGGATTACCAGCGACCGGTTCCCCCGCCTGCTCTACGGCCGGCGATGGTGGCCTGGCTACAAGCGGCGCGGCCGGATATTGGCCCGTCAGGGTCACACACCAGAGGATAGTGATGCCATCGCCATTTCCAGGCATGGACTCTTATTTGGAAGGCTACCTGTGGGCTGACGTTCATCAGGCATTAGCTGGTCAGTTCAGAAAGCAACTGGCCCCGGCCGTCGCGCCGAAATACGCTGTCCGCCTGGCCGTAACGATGGTGACGGATCGTGCGCCAGCCCACGAGTTAGGTATCCTGTATCCAGACGTAGAGATCATCCGGCCGCCTAGCCAGCCAATGATCGAGATGACTGGCGGGGCGGCCGTCGCCATCGCCCCCGCTCCTAATCACCCTTGAGTGAGGCCGACGCGATCTGGTCGGCCGGGCAAGTCAAGCAGTGGCGGGAACGGGCCGGAATCTTGAACAAAACCTGACAGGTTTAAGGAGTACATAATGAACGACGAACGGAAAGAACGAGAGGCAGTTATTGTAGGAGCAGCCCGCACGCCCATTGGCAAGTTCATGGGCGCGTTGGGCGGCCAGAAGGCGACTGACCTGGGCGCGACGGCCGTGCGGGCGGCCGTCGAACGCTCCGGCGTGGAAAAAGCCTCCATTTACGAGGTGATTATGGGCCAGGTGTTGACGGCCGGGGCCGGCCAAGCCCCCGCCCGCCAGGCCGCCTTGCGCGCCGGTTTGCTGGATAACGTGGGCGCGGCCGGGGTCAACAAGGTTTGTGGGTCGGGGCTGAAAGCGGTCATGCTGGCCGCCAATGCCATCGCCGGCGGCGAGGGCCAGGTCTTCGTGGCCGGCGGCATGGAGAGTATGTCTCAGGCCCCCTTCTTGCTGCCAGGGGCGCGCCAGGGGTTGCGTTATGGTCATGCGACGGTGCAGGATTCGGTGCTGCACGATGGCTTGTGGTGTTCCTTCCAGGATTGGCCGATGGGCAACGCGGCCGACTTTATTGCCCGCCAATTTGAGGTGACGCGGGAGGAGATGGACGAGTTCGCTTTAGCCAGCCACGATAAGGCGGCGGCGGCGACGGCGGCCGGCCGTTTCCGTGAGGAGATTGTGCCGGTGACGATTCCCGGCCGCAAGGGGCAAAGCACGGTTGTGGAGCGGGACGAAGCGATCCGCGCCACCTTTGAGAATGGCAGCTACCGTCTGGGAACGAGTCTGGAACAATTGGCGAAATTGCCGCCGGCCTTTGAGAAGGATGGGCAGGTGACGGCCGGTAACGCCCCCGGCCTCAACGATGGAGCGGCGGCGGTGGTGGTGACCAGCCGGGCTGAAGCCGAGCGGCAGGGGTTGAAGCCGCTGGCCCGTATTGTGGGGTATAACCACGCGGCCGTAGACCCGCGCTGGCTCTTTGCCGCCCCCGCCCGCGCTATCCCGCGTTTGCTGAACCGGATTGGCTGGCAGTTGGAGGACGTGGACTTGCTGGAAGTGAATGAGGCTTTTGCCGCCCAGGTCTTAGCCAACGGAGTGGACATGACCCGCCAGGGCTACGACTGGGATTGGGATAAGGTCAACGTCAACGGTGGGGCAGTGGCCCTGGGCCACCCGATTGGGGCCAGCGGCGCCCGCCTCCTCGTCACCTTGCTTTACGCCCTCCGCCAGCGCGGCCTCCGGCGCGGCGTGGCCTCCCTCTGTCTCGGCGGCGGCGAAGCGGTGGCCATGGCGATTGAACTTGAGTGAAAAGTGATGATTAAAAAAGACGAAGTATGCTACTCACCAATCCCTTGTTGATCTACCTGGATACCAACGTCTTCTCGCGACCTTTCGATGACCAGACTCAGGTTCATATTCAAGAGGAGGCTAATGCCTTTCTCCACATTGCCTACGAGATTCGCAGCAAACGATTGGGCCTCCTATGTTCGGATATTTTGGAGTTTGAGATCCTTAACATCTTGATCCCCGACAAGCGTAGCCAGGTTCAGAATTACCTTGATTTATGCGGTCAGTATGTAGCCAACTCAGATGAGGTCCTGCGGCTCGGCCAGAACATCCAGGCTCAATGCCAAATTCGGCCGCGCGATGCTCTACACGTTGCAGCGGCAATTCTGGGTGGCGCGCGTTATTTCCTCTCCTGTGACAAGAAAATAACCCAGACGAAGCAAGCGAGATGTTACCGCCGTCTTGCCAAATCCTACCATCGGCAGTATTTTTCTGTAATGAATCCAACCCTCTTTGTCGAGAAGATGAGGAAAGGAGAGCTTAGATGAGTCCATCTCTTAGCATGTCTGTAGATTCCGAGTCCATCATTCGTGAAGGCTGGAATGCCCTTGTAACCAGCCTGGGCCTTCAAAGAGCCACTCTATTCGTCGTCTTGCTGGAGCGAGGCAAGGGTGACTCCATCGAAGAAATCGCCAGCTATTGGGGCAACGCCGGTATCGAAGAGATCCATAACAGAGTTGTGGCGTGGAAATTAAAGACTTCGACCACAGAGAATGGATGGCGTGAGGCGTGATAAGAGTCACGTTTCACGCTTCACCTATTACGTCCCAGGAGGTGTAGATGAAGCGTGACGAGTGTATTCTCGTCTTGGGCGGGGCGGGGATGGTGGGGGCGCAGATTGTGCGCGAGGCGGCCCGTGAATTGGAGCCGGCCCGCATTATCGTCGCCAGCCTGTTTCGGGGGGAGGTGCGGGAGTTTCTCCACGAAGCCCGCCGTGAGTTTCCCCACGTGCAATTCATTGGGGCCTGGGGCGACGTTTTTGTGCGCGATGAGTTTAGCCAGGAGCGTCGCCGCCGCCTCTTGCAGAGCCAGGCGCGGCGCGAGCAACTGTACGATGACCTTTTTGGCCGCCTGGAAGAAGCCTATCAGCGTTCGGCCCTCGTCCAACTCATCCAACAGTACCGGCCGGACGTCATCGTGGACAGCATCAACACGGCCACGGCCATCAGCTACCAGGACGTGGATAGCCTTAGCCGCCACACCCACGACCTCTTGACGCGGCTGCAACAAGCCGTAGACCACCAAAATCTGGAGGCCCTGGACGCGCTGGGCAAGGCGTTGGAGCAGAACGTTAGCTCCTTGCTCATCTCCCAGTCGGTGGCCCAATTGATTCGCCACGTCCAGTTGATCCACAAGGCCATGTGTGAAGTGGGGACGCGGCTCTACTTGAAGATTGGCACGACCGGCACGGGTGGGATGGGGCTGAATATCCCATACACGCACAGTGAAGACAAGCCGAGCGCGCTGCTGATGCGGAAGAACGCCATCGCCTTTGCCCACACGGGGCTGCTCTTCCTGATGGCCCGCACGCCGAATGGCCCGTTGGTGAAGGAATTGAAACCGGCCGCTCTGATTGGCTACCGTTCAGTTGGCTTCCAGACGGTGAAGTTTCGCGGCCGTCCCCAATTCCGCTACCAAAGCCTGGATTACCCCCTGGACGGCCGCTTGCTGCTGCGTGGCGACGAGAACCATTACGACCGGCTGGACAAGCTACAAGTGCCGGGCGTGGACACCGGCGAAAACGGCTTCTTTGCTCGTGGCGAGTTCGAGGCCATCACCCACCTCAACCAAATGGAGTTCGTCACCCCAGAAGAAATCGCCCACCAGGCTATATTGGAGATCAAAGGCAGCAACACCGGCAACGACGTGATTGCCGGCATTGACAGCAGTGTGATGCCCCCCAGCTTTCGGGCTGGCTTCATTCGCCAGACAGCCCTGGACAAGCTGGCCCGCGTCGAGCAGGAAACGCAAACCCACAGTGTGGCTCTGGGCCAGCTTGGCCCGCCGGAGCTTTCTAAATTGCTCTACGAAGCCCACCTGCTGAAGCTGAATTATGGGACGCTACCGGCCGTGATTGCCAGTTCACCGACGGAGATCTCCGAGACGGTCTATAACTTCTTGTTGGAGCAGGACGTTTTGCGGACGACCATTACCTCGATTGGTGTGCCAATCTTGAAGCCCGACGGCCGGGGCCTCCTGCGCGGCCCACGCATCAACATCCCGGAGAGTATCTACCACGAAGTAGACGTTGACCAGGGCGACGTGGATCGCTGGGCCAACAAGGGGTGGGTGGATTTGCGGCCGGTCAACTTCTTACAATGGCAGCGGCGATTTCAACGGATGCAGCGCAGCCAGCAAGCGCTCCACACACGCGGCAGTTCCTCCATTACCATGAAAACGTACCTGACCGACACCATTGAGATTGGAGCGGCCGTCGCCTGGATCTTCAACAACGAAGATCAGGGCTACCGCATCAAGTAAAGTGGCAAGTCGGCCGGGTCATGTTACACTTACGGTTTGGAACGTGATGTGTGAAACGTAAGCCTGATCATCACGGCTCACGTTTCACGCTTCACGCCACCCGTCTAATTTGTAGTAAGGATGAAATTCCATGCAACCACCCAAACCATTTACCGGACTGGGTAATCCGGTCTTTACAGCCTTTGGCTGGCTGGGCGAGGAAGCCGCCCGCGTCTATGCCTATTCCCAACTCGAACAGTTTATCAGCGCGCTGCACAGCAGTCTGCCCAGAGAGGCGCAAAGCCAACTGCCCTATTTTGGCCTGGATAAAGCCAGCCAGGCGGTTTACCTGGCGGCTAGTGAGGAAGTCGAAAAGGACGGTCACATTTCTTTTAACGTGCGGCCGGCCAGCCTGGAAATCGCCCTGGTCGTCAGCGATAAGAAGGTCTTGGAACGGGCCTTGAAGACGGCCGAAACTGAGCCTGACGTTTGGCATCGGCTGGTGACGCAGATGGGGCCGGAGTGGAACCTGCACGTCGAGCAAGCTGAATACAATGAGGGCCAGACCACCCACTACCAGGATTTGTTCAAGGGGCCGGTCTCCCAACTCGACCCCGACTCGGCCGTCAAACTGGTCAGCCGGACTGCTTACCTAAACAATGAGGAGCAATGGGTCACGCCGTTGACCCTCAGCCGCCGCTATCCGTCGGAACAAATCGCCAACATGGGCCTGCTCGTCCTCAAGGTAATGGGCGAGCAAATCACTCTGCTCATGCCCCTGTTTAAGCTGTTCACCGGCCAGTGGCGGAAGGCCGGGGGTAAGGGCAAGGCCCGACCGCTCAAAGGCCGCGTCACCGCCAAACCCGGTGAGGTTGAAATCGCGCCGGTGATCCTCCCCGACGTGGAACCAGATAAGCAATTTACCTATTTGGCCGAATTGAAGCCCCTGCACATTCGGCGCGGCTTCATCAACCTGACCCCTCAACATTGGCCTTTCTTTGCCCTGACGGCGCGGAGCGAGACGCGGCCGGTGACTATCTACTACGAGGGCCGCTATGACCGCCACAGCGCGGTCTGGCGACTAGTGCCAAACGACCAGGCGCGCATTGTCCTCAGCGAGACCGTTCATCGTTGGCTGGAAGATCATTTTGGCCCCGACGACCACATCCAGGTCACGGCGACCAAGTTGGATAATCAGGAAATACAACTGACCCTGACCCCGGCCGAAAGGAATGAAGAGTGATGGGTAATGAGTGACGAGTTGTTCACTCATCACTCATCACTCATTACTTGACTATGGCTCGCACCAAGATCGTCGCTACCATTGGCCCGTCGTCCAGCAACCCCGAAATCATCCGCCAGATGTTGCGGGCGGGGATGAACGTGGCGCGGGTCAATTTTTCACACGGCACGGCCGAAAACCACGTGGCAACGGTAACGATGCTGCGGGAGGTGGCGGCGGCCGAAGGGCGCATCCTGTCCATCATGGCCGATTTGCAGGGGCCGAAACTGCGCCTGGGCCACGTGCGGGCTGAGGGCATCCAGTTAAACCTGGGCGACGAGGTGGTGCTGACTCCCCATCGCGGCCAGCCAGCCATGATTCACTTGCCCCACCCTGACTTGATCGAAGCCGTGCGGCCGGGGGCACGCCTGGTCATTGGCGACGGCGAGGTGGAGTTTCAGGTAGTGGACAAGCACACCGATACCCTGCGCTGCCTCGTGACGGTGGCCGGGCTGCTGGAATCACGCAAGGGGATTAGTGCGCCAGGCACGCCCCTGGCTATTTCCAGCCTGACCGAAAAGGATCAACTGGACCTGGAGGTGATCGGTCGCCTGAACTTTGATTACATCGCCCTGTCGTTTGTGCGGACGGCGGCCGACGTACAGGAACTACGCCAACGCCTGGCGACGCACGGTGTTTCGACGCCCATCATTGCCAAGATTGAAAAGAGTGAGGCTATCCAGCATCTCGCGGAGATCGGCGAGGCGGCCGATGGCCTGATGGTGGCGCGTGGCGACCTGGGTATAGACCTGCCTCCCCAGGAAGTGCCGCTTTTGCAGAAGCGGATCATCCACGTTGGCAATGACCTGGGCAAGCCGGTCATCACGGCCACCCAAATGCTACAATCTATGGTGGAGCATCCCCGGCCGACCCGCGCTGAAGCCAGCGACGTGGCGAACGCGATTCTGGATGGCACCGACGCGGTCATGCTCTCTGGCGAAACGGCCAACGGCAAATTTCCGGTGGAGTCGGTGCTGATGATGAAGCACATCAGCGAGATCACCGAGCGGGAGTTCCCCTATGACCTGTGGCGAACCCGGCGCAGCCAGAGCGAATTGCACATTACCAGCGTGACCGAGGCCATCAGCGCGGCCAGTTGTGCCATCGCCGAGGAGGTCAAGGCCCGCTTTATTGTTAGCACCACCCTGTCGGGCTACACCACGCGGCAGATGGCCCGCCACCGGCCGCCCACCCCCATTGTCGCTGTCACGCCCTTGCCGGAGACGCAGCGCCGGCTGGCTCTCGTCTGGGGGGTGGAATGTCTGCTGGTGCCGGCTTTTCACGACACAGATGAGATGATCCAGCAGACGGTGACGGCGATGCGGCCGCTGGGCTTGCAGACGGGTGAGCGTATTGTCATTACGGCCGGCGTGCCGTTCGGCCGGAGTGGGCAGACGAATTTGATACAGGTACACGAAGTTCGGTAATTGGCCATTGGCAATTGGTAATTGCAGCGCACAATTACTAATTACTAATCATCTGACCTAAAGGTATGGCAGAACTAGAAGGAAGACAATTCGCCTGGCAGCCGCCGCCGATGCAGAGTGTGGAAGACACCGGCCTGAATCTGGGGTTCCTGTCGGACATGGCCCTCAAACTGATTTATTTTCGCGGGCAGGTGACGGGTTTTGAGGTGGCCGAGTATCTCAAACTGCCCTTTCAGGCGGTGATCAACCCGGTCCTGGAATACCTCAAGCGGGAGCAACTCTGTGAGGTGAAGGGGACTGGTGGTGGTTTGGGGACGGGGGCGTACCAATACGTCATTACCTCTAAAGGGATAACCCGTGCCCGTGAACAATTGGAACGCACAACCTACCTGGGAGCCGCTCCGGTGCCTTATGAGGAGTACGTGAAGGCGATGAAGGCTCAGGGCGGCCGTCGCCTGCGCGTAGACCCTAAAGCCATCCGCCAGGCGTTGTCTCACCTCGTCCTGGATGAGCAGATCGTCGCCAAAATCGGCCCGGCCGTCAACTCCGGCCGCTCCATGTTCCTCTACGGCCCACCAGGGAACGGCAAGACGACCATCGCCGAGGCTATCGGCCGTCTCATGTTGGGTGGCGAACTATTCATCCCCTACGCGGTGGAGGCCGACGGGCAAATCATCAAGGTCTATGACGAGATCAACCACGTGCCTGTCGTTGAACCAGGCGGCAATTCGGCCCCCACGTCAGTCACCGCCCACCGGATGGATGCCCGTTGGCTGCGGATTAAGCGGCCGGTCATCATGGTCGGCGGTGAGTTGACGATGGAGGGGCTGGGGCTAACCTACGATTACGTCAACAAGTATTACGAAGCTCCCTACCAGATGAAGGCCAATGGCGGGATGTTCCTGATAGACGACTTCGGCCGCCAGCAGGTACGGCCGACCGACCTCCTAAACCGTTGGATCGTGCCAATGGAGAAGAACGTAGACTTTCTCTCCTTGCACACCGGCCGCAAGCTGGAAGTGCCATTCAACGTGCTGCTCGTTTTCTCCACCAACTTACCGCCGAGTGAACTGGTGGACGAAGCCTTCCTGCGCCGCATCCGCCACAAGGTCGAAATTGCCTCTCCCTCGCCAGAGGAGTTCCGCGAAATCTTCCGGCGCGTTTGCGAACAGCGCAAAATTCCCTTCGAGGAGGGGGCTGTCCGCTACCTGCTGTTGGAGCATTACCAGAAGAAGAACCGGCCGCTGCGGGCCACCCATCCCCGCGACCTGATTGACCAGTTGATGGACATTGCCAGCTACCAGGGCATTGAACCCAAGCTGACGAAAGAGTTGCTGGATCGGGCGGCCGGGTCTTATTTTGTTGAAACGTGAAACGTGAAGTGTGAAGCGTGAAACGTGAAACGTGAATTACTTGAAGTCTGAAGCATTATGCCCAGTAATTTCAAGGCAAGAGGAAGGTGGCAATGAGTCAAGTTCAGTGCCCGAACTGCAGGGGGTATAAAGTTGGAACGCCGGGTCCTGGCTGTGCAAGAGTAGGCTTGGGTCTATGGGCCATATTGTCGGGAGTTTTTGGCATTGTTATCGGTTTTATGGGAGGCAGTTTGGATTCCGAACTCCTTTCTCCAGAAGGGAGTATCATCGTCGGATTTCTAATTCTGGCTGGGGGGATATGGTTCATAGCGCAAAACAGAAACTACGTTCAACATCATCACGTGTGTGAAATCTGTGGTTATCAGTGGGAAACCTAAAGCCGCGTGAGCCTGGATATATGGCTAAGAAACCGATTCGCCTTTCAGCACACGCTTTGGGTTATACGACGAGACGTGGCTTTACACCGGCCGAGGTTGAGGAAGCGATTCGTACGATTACCTGGGGGCCGGCCGACCTGGGTCGTCTCGAGTGCCGCAAGGATTTCCCCTTTGGCAAGGTATGGAACGGCAAGTTTTACGCAACAAAGCAGGTGCGCCCAGTGTTTGTTGAAGAAGCAAATGAGATAGTGGTTGTTACGGTTTACACGTACTACTTTTGACAAAAGGCTACTACCATGAAGATAACCTACGATCAAGAAGTGGATGCCCTGAGCATCATTTTCCGCGAGGCAACGGTTACCACGATGCACCTGGCCGAAGGAATTGCGGCCGATTATGATGGTAACGGCCGGTTGGCTGGGCTGGAAATCCTGGATGCGGTCAAACGTTTTGGTGGCTGGGAAACGCTGCGCCAGGTTGTCCTGGAAGGCATCGGGCCAACGATGCAACCAGCCCTACCTATGCCGAACTGATCCATCACTTGCCATGAAAGTCAAGATCATCCTGAACCCGTATGCCAATCGTTGGGGGGCGAAGGCCCTGATTCCGGCCGTACAAAACGCCTTCACGTCGGCCGGCCTCCCCTTTGACCTGGCGGTGACCGGGCGGCCGGGCCAGGCCATAGAAGAAGCCCGGATGGCTGGAACGGGTGGTTACGACGCAGTCGTAGCCGCCGGGGGCGATGGCACGGTCAACGAGGTGGTCAATGGCCTGATTGCCGCCAGCGGCGACGAACCCACCCTGCCCCTGGGAGTCTTACCGGCCGGCACGGGCAATGACTTCAACGATATGGCTGGTTTGCCGCGTGAAATGGCGGCGGCCGTCCAGATCATTGCCAGGGGTAAAACGCGCCAGCTAGACGCCGGCCGGGTCATAGCCCACAATAGCCCGTTGGTTGACCGCTACTTCGACAACAATTGCGCCCTGGCCATGGAGCCGATGGTCACGCTGGAAAATATCAGGATGACTCGCTTATCGGGAAATATCCGCTACGTGGCGGCGTTGGCCCGCGCCCTGCTCAAACTCAAAGCGTGGCAGATGCAAATTAGCTGGGATGGCGGCGGCTACGAAGGGCCGGCTTATCTGCTCTCGGTCTGCAACAGCCCGCGCACTGGCGGCCTGTTCCTGATGGCTCCTGGCGCGCTGATGGACGATGGCCTGTTCGACTTTATTTTCGCCCCCGAAATGCCCAAGCGGGATGTGCTAGCTATCTTGCCCCGGCTGTTCAAAGGGACGCACATTCAGCACCCGAAGGTGACGGCCGGCCGCACGGCCCACCTGACCATCCACAGCAACCCCGGCACACCTATCCACGCCGACGGTGAACTGATTGCCGAGGCAGCCACGATGGTGGAGTATCAGATTCTACCTGGTAAGATCACCCTGTTGTCGTGAAACGTGAAGCGTGAGAAGAGGGTCTTTATCACGTTTCACGTTTCACGGCCTGCGTTTCCAGCGCCGGCGGCCGGCCCGCCCCAGGGTGTGGAAGGGATGCCACAAGGTGTAGGCGATCAGGCGGCCGGTAGATTGGGTGCGGTAATAGTTGGCTAAATAGCGTGGGCCAGGGAATAGAGCCTGGAGAGGGCCGAGCAGCAGGTCGGCCGGCCGTTCGATGGTCAACAAACGCCACCAGGCCCGCCGGCTGTCGTAAAAAGCCCGTGTGCGGTTCATCACGTCGGCCGTCGTAAAATGCTCGTCGAACAGCCGCCGTTTCCAGGCTGGCGGGGCCAATTCGGCCATGACCTCGGCCGGCAGGGGCGTCCCCAATAATCGCTGTGCCAGTAAGAGGCAAAAGTAACTGGTGTGGCTGGCGCGGGCCGCCCTGACCTGGGCCACGAAAAGCTCCCAGAAACCAGGCTCGCGCCGGTGTCGCCGCAGCAGGCGGTCTACGTCCAAATAATGGCGTAGCCCCAGGTCGCTGAAGCGATGCTGAAGGCCGGCGTGCAGGCAGAGGTGGAGGAGCATCGTGGCCGGGGCTGGCTGCCAGAGATTGGCCTCGGACTTGAGGGGGACGGCCGTGGCCCACACCTGCTGCACGTCCAGGCGAGCTACCTGGTTGACCAATACCTGCTGGCGCAACGGCCAGTGAAATTCCAGGTCTACCTGCTTGCCATGTACCAGGCGGGCCAGGCGCACGTGCCACCCTTGCTGGCGGAGCAACTCTAAGTCGTCCAGGCCGGCCGTCTCCAATTCCGTATGCTCCTCCACTTCGTAGCCGTCGGCCTGCAAGAGAGCCAGGGCCTCGGCCGCTTGCTCTGGGGGGACGGCCACGTCCAGGTCGCCCATGAAGCGTAAAGCGGGGTCACTGTAAATGGTAATCGAGAGGGCTGCCCCTTTTAGGACGAGGAGAGGAATATCGTGCTGGGCCAGGTGGCGGCCGATCCGCTCCAACTCCCGCCAGCGAATGTGATTGGCCGATAGATTCTGGTAGTAGTTGCGCTTGAACTGGTCAAGGGTGGCGGCCGGTAACAACTCTGGCGCGTTCTTGAAGCGTTGAAAGAGGAGCGGCCCCAGGCCGTCCCCGCTGGCCCGCCGGGTAAGGGCCGGCCAATTCAGGTCGGCCGGGGGGGAGGGAACAGTCCCATTCTGGCGCAGGCAAGCCAATAGAAATCGTTGCTCCGCCAGGCCCAGGGGCAGCCACGGGTGAGCAGGGGCGGTGGCCAGGTCCTTACCCACCCTTGCCGTTCCCGCTTAGATCGTGATAGAGCCGGTGGAGGTTGGCGAAGTGCAGGTCGGAAACAAAGCCATTGAGGGGAATACGCGACTTGCCGCAGCTTTCAATACTTATCGTTTCCAGGGCCGAGACCACGTTGCCATTTGTAATGACCCGTTCAACCGCCTTCCTTATTTGCTTGAGGTAGGTCAGGTCACTCCGCAGCATAGCCTCAATCTCGCCCCGCAGAATCACCTCACCATGCCCCTGCACCACGCAATCCAGGTTCATGCGTTGGATGGACTCAAGGGTATTGACCAGATCACCATAGTTGCCATCGAACAGCGTTGGCACGGGCATCACGGCGTCGGAGGCAAAGAGAACGCGGTCATTGCTGACAAAGACAGTGATGAGATCAGGGCTATGGCCGGGGCAGTGTTGCAGGCGCAAGGTCTTGCCGCCAAAGGCCAGGGTGTGACAATTCTGCTCGAAAACCAGGTCGGGCAGGATGATCTCGACCTCGCCAAATTCGGGCGATTGCCCTTTCAGGTGAGTCAGCCCCTCACGCCCCAGCGTGTCTAACAGTTGGCGGCAAAGGGCGTGGCTGACAACCCGGGCCTCCGGAAACAAATAAGTCCCCTGGGTATGGTCGGCGTGGTAGTGGGTATTGACCACGTAGCGGACTTTTAAGCCTAACCGCCCTTCCAAAAATTCTTTGATTTGCCTGGTCTCTTCCGGGTAATAGAGGGTGTCTATGAGGATAGCCCCCTCTTTGGTCAGAACGGCCCCGGCCGTGACCTGGGCATAGCGCCGGCTACGAAACACGTAGACGTCGTCAGCAATTCGCTCACGAATCATTCCATTCATCCCTCATAAGCAAAAGCGTAACTACTCAGCCAGAAACCAGGTTTTTCTCTGGACAACCATCGTAATTACCGGCAAAAAACCTGGTTTCTACGGGTAGCCTGATTAAATACGCAAAAGCCCCTGATGACCATCAGAGGCTTATCGCGTCGTTCGTAAAAGTGCGCCCCGCCATGCCGTGTGAACGCCGTTGTTTGAACCTGCTTGGGCAGGTGGGGATGGAATTGGAGCAGCGTCTGCCTGGCTTTAGCTACTACATTCCTTCTCCGTATGGGCCATCCCCGTAAACAAAAGTGTTGGCTCAACGCGAGAAGTCCATCACGCACATAGCAGGGCCTACCGGATATTAGCACAACGAAAAGGGGTGTGCAAGCAGAATAGAAGACCTAAAAGACCTGACAGGTTCTTCCGAAACCTGTCAGGTCTGCTGGTTATTATTGGCCGGCCGGATTACAATTGGTGAACACGGATGCGCGGGATTGACGGATAAGCGATGATAAAAAGCATTAACACCCTTTCCTTAGACGGCCGTCGGGCCGTCATCACCGGCGGCGGCCGGGGCATCGGCCGGGCCATTGCCCTGGCCTATGCCCAGACCGGGGCGGACGTGGCGATTACGGCGCGCAGCGAGGCCGAAATCGAAGAAGTAGCCGACCAGGTACGCGCCCTCGGCCGCCGCGCCCTGGCCATAACTTGCGACGTGACCAACCCGGAGCAGGTGGAGAAGATGGCGGCGGCCGTCCTGGAAGGCTTGGGCGGCGTGGATATTCTGGTCAATAACGCCGGCCGCGGCGGCAGCCACAAATTCTTGGGTCATCCTGACGAACTGTGGCACGAGATGTTAGCTACCAATTTGACCAGCGTTTACACCGTCAGCAAGGCTTGTGCGCCGGCGATGGTGGCTCAACGGTGGGGACGGATTATCAACGTGGCTTCTATTGCCTCGAAGGTGGGCGCACGTTACGTTGCTGCGTACACGGCCGCCAAGCACGGCGTCCTGGGCTTGACGCGGGCCTTAGCCGTCGAATTGAACAGCTACCAAATCACCGTCAACGCGATTTGCCCCGGCTACGTGGATACGCCGATGACCGATGGGGCGGTAGCCACGATCATGACCCGCACCGGGGCCAGCGAGAGCCAGGCCCGCGAAACGCTGGCGAAAATGAACCCGCAACAGCGGTTAATTGAACCGGAAGAAGTGGCGGCCGTCGCCCTCTGGCTGGCCCAGGACGTCAGCCAGGGCATCACCGGCCAGGCGATTAACGTGGATGGGGGAGCGGTGATGTGGTAGCAGGTAGCAGGTGGCAGGTGGCAGGTGGCAGGTGGCAGGTGGCAGGTAGCAGGTGGCAGGTAGCAGGTGGCAGGTAGCAGGTGGCAGGTAGCAGGTAGCAGGTGGCAGATGGTAGGTGGCAGGTGGCAGTTCTTACTCTTACTCTTACTTGCCACTTGCCACTTGCCACTCTGAGAAGTTGGCGATGAATGACGACTTTCTTTACGAAGTGCGCGACGGGGTGGGCTGGCTGACCTTTAACCGGCCGCCCGTCCTCAACGCCCTGACCCTGGACATTTACGCCCAGTTCCGCGATCTGTTGGAGCAATTACGTTACGACGACGCGGTCAAGGTACTGGTCTTGACCGGCGCAGGCCCGGCCTTTTGCTCTGGCGGCGACGTGCAGGAGATTATCGGCCGCCTTTTCGAGCGGAATATGGCCGGCCACCTGGAATTTACCCGCATGACCGGGGCGGTTGTCCAGGCCATGCGCTTATTAGACAAGCCGATTATTGCCGCCGTCAATGGCATGGCCGCCGGCGCCGGGGCGGTGATTGCTCTGGCGGCCGACCTGCGCCTGGCTTCGGAGCAGGCTCGGTTCGCCTTCCTGTTTAGTAAAGTGGGACTCACCGGCGCGGACATGGGCGCGGCTTATTTATTACCCCGCGTGGTGGGCGGCGGCCGGGCCCTCGAACTCCTGCTCTTTGGCGACACGATTGACGCAGGGACGGCCGAACGGATGGGCCTGGTCAACCGCGTCGTGCCGGCCGAAGCCTTGCTCTCTACGGCCCAAGAGTGGGCCACCCGGCTGGCCCAGGGGCCAACCCTGGCTCTGGGTATGACCAAGCGCATGGTCAACAACGAATGGAATATGGATCTGGTCTCGGCCCTGGAAGCGGAAGCCCAGGCCCAGGCCCTCTTGCTGATGGGCGAGGATCACCGCCAGTTTTACGAGGAATTTAAGCGACGGAAGAATCCGGTCAATTGATGGAGAAGACCCTCATCAATCCTCCCACGCTGGCCCCGCCCAGGGGCTTCAATCACGGCATCTTGACCCGTGGCGGCCGTCTCCTCTTCCTGGCTGGGCAGGACGCCAGCGACGGCTGGGGGCAAATCGTCGCTCCTGGCGACCTCCTGGCCCAGTTTGAGCAAGTGCTGGGCAACTTGCAGGCGGTGGTGGAAGCGGCCGGCGGCCGGATGACCGATATTGTCAAACTGACCATCTTCGTCCGCAACCGTGAGGACTACTTAGCCCATCTCAAGCCGTTGGGTGAAGTGTTTCGAGGGTATTTCGGCCGGAACTACCCAGCCATGGCTCTGTTTGAGGTATCCGGTTTCTTCCAGGATGAAGCGTTGATTGAGATAGAAGGGCTGGCGGTGTTGTCTGATTAGACAGGATTTACAGGATTGACAGGATTTGGACCTGGTTGACTGACAAATCTTATTCTTTAACCCTTGATGGCAACGGATGAAAACGGATAAGCGGATAATGCCGACCAGCCATCCGCTTATCCGCTGTTTATCCGCTGCCGGACAGAATAGCGCAGTGAACTTCAACCTAACGGCCGAACAGCAGCACATTCAAGCTCTGGCCCGTCGCTTTGCTGGAGAGGAGGTGGCCCCTCTGGCCCGCGAAGCGGACGAAAAGGGAGTGTTCCCCCTCCACCTGGTACCGCGAATGGGTGAGTTGGGCTTCCTGGCCGGGCCGGTCGAGCCAGTTTACGGCGGGGCGGGCCTGGATTACGTCAGTTTCGCCCTGGTCTACGAGGAACTAGGCCGGGCCGATTCGTCGGTCAGGGGCTTTCTGGCCGTCCACGCCGGCCTGGTCGCCCTGTGCATCCGCGATTGGGGAACAGAGGAGCAGAAACAGCGTTATCTGCCCCGGCTGGCGGCCGGGGAGTGGATCGGCTGCTACTGCCTGACCGAACCGAACGCTGGCTCGGACGCGGCCGCCCTGGAAACGACCGCCCGCCAGGAAGGGGAGAGCTACGTCCTGAACGGCGAGAAGATTTGGATTACCAACGGCAACCTGGCTCACCTGGCGATTGTCTTTGCCACCCTGGATCGCTCCCTGCGCCACCGAGGGATTTGCGCCTTTCTGGTGGAGACGGATAATCCTGGCTTCTGGCGGGAGAAGATGCCCGGCCGCGAGTTAGGCCACCGCGCCTCCGACCACGCCCAGGTGCGGCTGGTGGAGTGCCGCCTGCCGGAGTCGGCCCTATTAGGCGCGCCCGGCGAGGGCTTCAAGATTGCCATGTCCGCCCTCGATCACGGCCGCCTGGGAGTGGCAGCCGGCGCGGTGGGGGTGGCCCAGGCTTGCCTGGACGCTTGCCTGGCCTTCACCACCGGACGTCGCCAATTCGGCCGGCGTATCGCCGACTTCCAGATGATCCAGGCCAGCCTGGCCGACCTGGCTACTGGCCTGGAAGCGGCTCGCTGGCTGGTCTATCGCGCCGCCTGGTTGAAAGACCAGGGCTTACCCACCACCAAAGAGACCTCCATGGCGAAGTTGTTTGCCACCGAAACGGCCGTGCGCGCCGCCTCCGAAGCGGTTTTACTACACGGCGGCCGGGGTTATAATAACGACTATCCGGTGGAGCGTTACTACCGCGATATAAAGGGCTTGCAGATTTACGAAGGCACCAGCCACATCCAGCGCATCATCATCGCCCGCGAATTGGTCGGCCGTGAGGAGCGCAAGTAGGACAACGTGGACGCGCTAACGGGCAAGGTCATCAACAATTACCAGATTCAGGACGTGATTGGGGCCGGCGGCATGGGCATCGTCTACCGCGCCTTCCACCCCCAGTTGCAAGCCTACGCCGCCCTCAAAGTCATGCGGCCGGAGTTGGCCGACCAGCCCGGCTTCTACGAACGCTTCCTGCAAGAAGCGCGCACCGCCAAGCACCTCGACCACTATAGCATTGTAGACGTGTTTGACTTTGGCCCCTTCGAGCGCAGCTATTACCTGATGATGGATTACGTGGAGGGGCCGAATCTGCGCCAGATCATCCGCGACGCTGAAAAGGGGTTGCCCCTTTTTGACGTGGCCTACATCTTCAGCCAGATTGCCGACGTGCTGGCCTTCGCCCACACCGCCGGCGTACTGCACCGTGACCTGAAACCGGACAACATTCTCCTGACCAGGAGTACGATGCCAGACCTGCCCTACCGGGTGTTGGTGACGGATTTCGGCCTGGTCAAGCTGGCCGAAAACAGCCTGCTGGAAACCCAGGCCGGTATCATGGTTGGCACACCAGCCTATATGTCGCCCGAACAGTGCCAGGGGGAGAAGGTAGACAAGCGCACAGACCTCTACTCACTGGGGGTGATGTTATTCGAGGTGGCCGCCGGCCGCCGCCCCTACCCCATCAAGACCCTGGTAGAAGCCACTACTTACCACCGCAGCGGCCAGATACCCTCGCTGCGTGGCCTGCGGCCGGACACCCCAGAGCCATTAGACGCCCTGGTTCAACGAATGTTGCAAATCAGTCCCGACCAGCGGCCGGCCGATGCGACGGAAGTCTTGCAATCCCTACGCCAGTTGGCCGCTGGCCTGGATAAGAGCCAAAGCCACGTTCTGGCTAGACTGACCGGCAAGGAGGTGGGTAAGCCGGCCGTTCCCACCCCACCAGAGATCGTGGATCAGACGCCGCGCAGCGCGGGAGAAGCCCAATACCAGGTGCGGGTGGCTTACCAGGGCCAGTGGGAAACGAAGACCTATCCCATCAGCACAACGCCGCTGATGGTCGGCCGCCAATCGCCGGCCGACGTTGTTTTGTTCCGGCCGGGCCAATCCTACGTCTCGCGGCTGCACTGCGAAATCCTACTGCGCGATGGGCGGGTCCTCGTGCGCGACCTGAAAAGCATGAACGGCACTTACCTCGACGCAACCCGTTTACAGCCCGACCGCTTCTACGAATGGCATCCCCATCAAGCGCTGGGTCTGGGGCCCTTTACCCTGCAACTCCAGGCGGAGACGCCGGAGGAGCGAACCATTCACCTGGCCGGGGCCAAGCCGGTGGATATGACCAAAGTGCAGACGACTTTGTATCTGGTCTGCCCAACGGCCGATCCCCCCCAGGTCTTATTGGGGCAGCGGCCGGTCATTCTCGGCCGGGGGCCAGATTGCGACCTGCGCCTGAACCATCCCCACGTCTCCAAACATCATTGCCAGGTACAGCGCAGTGGCGACAAAATTGAAATTACCGACCTGGGCAGCATGAACGGCGCCTACTTCAAGGGCCAACGCCTATCGCCCAAAACCCCAGTCAATTGGGACACCAACACGCCTCTCGTCATCGGCCCTTTTACCATTACCCTCGAGAATAAGGAAAGTAAGTCGTGACAGAGGACAAGACCTATTATTCGGATCATACTAGTCAGATTACCAGCGCACAAGCCGTGTTTGGTCAAAATAGTTACCCATTGGCCGAGGTTACTTCGGCCGCCCTGGGCGAGCGACCAGCTAATCGTAACACCGGGTTAATCCTGGTTCTCATTGGCGTTGTCTCCGGTTTTTGCGTGGCGACGGCCGACAGTACGACGGCCGGACTTTTGACCGGCGGTTTCCTGGTGGTGGTGGGTCTGGTCGTAGCTGTATTGGCTAAACCGCGCTACGTTGTGCGGCTGGTGGGAGCGGCCGGGGAGGTGGACGTTCTTGTTTCCAGTGATAGGGATCACGCTCACAAGGTTGTGGACGCCATCAATGAGGCCCTTGAAAACCTGAAAATGAATACGGAGGCTCAACAGGAAAATCCTGATAGACGCAACGAACAACGTAGGCCAATCGCCCAGGTCGGCGGTTGAGGGTTGCCAGGAGTGTCAGAAAGAGCTAACAGAGAGGCACAAAAGAGGAGAGAGCCCCCCCACGTGCGGTTCAGCTTTCGACCGGCACAGAGAAGGGGATGCCCAATTCACTCATGCGCTCACCCATTACCGCCTACGCGACATATTTCTGATGAGTGTTAGTGTGAGGGGAATCAGAGCCAAAATCACGATCCAGTAGCCAATGAGTGCGAAGAATATCCAGACAGTCCACTCGGACCACGTATACTGCTCAACGAAAAAAGAGTGGAAGTCCTCCAGAAACGAAGGCCCAGCCACCAGAAATGCAACTGCAGCCAGAGCAACTCCAACCAGGCTCACGTAAAGTTCCAGGTTCACACTCGACTCATGCAGCCGCACACCGGAGAAGTGGTTGAGAAAAATAACCAGTTCGTCTACATTGCGCTGGATATGTTCTTCCGTATCTTTCAGATGGAGAACAGTGTTGAGGTAAGCGAATTTATTGACGGCATAACTGGCCCGAAATGACGCTGTTGGCACAAGTACGTCCCGCAGGATCGGGAGCATATTGAAGGTATTGGACACCTCCTGGGCCATTCCGAGGATTTGCTTCTCATCTTCTTTGGATATGTGACCATCCGTAACCCTTTTGGTCAAGTGCGGAATTTTATCCAATTCGTGGGTGGTGTGGCCCTCAGTGATTTGCAGGGCAGCGCGTAAGGCCACCGTGTGCTCAATTCCTCGCACAATGCACTTCCAGTAATCTTCGTAATGCACCGCTTCTGGAGTAAGTTGCCCAGGTAGAAAAATTTTTTCGGGTGGGTAGTAAATCAGGCAGCGCTCTGGAGTAAAGATACATAGCTCCTCTTGCCACGTAGCCAGGTCTTTAAATTGCTCCATATTCGCTTCGTCCAACTCTGGAAACCTCAGTCCGCTCCCAGTTTGGATCAGGGCTCCCTCTAGGATGGCTGCCACTGTTTTTCGGTCACGCTCCCAGAAGCGGTCAGCGCTAATCCGTTTGTTACACTTTTTGCACCAGATAGCGTCCAAGAAGAGAATGGCATAACGCTGGCGTTCAAGGGACTCGGAGTCCAAAGCAATCTGTTGCAAGGAAATCGAGACTGGCTTTTTCTCTCCTTGTTGGGTGATGCTGATAGGTGATGGTAATGCTTCGACGAAGAGATTGGCGCACTCAAGAGTCTGCTGGAGTTGAATGGACTGTCTATTCTCATCTTTCCCATACGAGCCTACTTGCAAGAGATTTTTTAACAGGCCAATCATTCCTTCACCCGAGTCAGGTTGATCAGGGACGCCGAGGTACTTTGTTAGTTTAACTTCCAAAAAGCCAGTTCGTGACAAACGCACGTGAAACTGAAATTTCTCTCCATTACCCGCCCAGTCCAAGTTGGCGGGGATGGATGGAGCCTTTTCAGGGTCCAGACTAAAGGTGGGAAACAGCCAGTCTCTCTGCACATGGCCGCGAAACACTTGAAATTCATGGCCCTGTTCAACAGTCTTCTTCTCCAATCCATCAATCTTGAAGGGCGACTCCTCTTTGGGCCTTAGCTCCCGGAAAACTTTCGCAAAATCATTGCCCCCGCGCAGGCGGTCGAAATCCTTACGGTCTTC